>JBATTG010000273.1:0-4972 GCA_049670425.1 Proteocatella sp. | reverse complement strand
CACATTCCTCAATCTTGCCCAGTATAGCATCGTAATATCTGCCTTCTACTATTTCCTGTTCTTCCAGCATATCGCACGAAATTTTTATAGCATCTTTATAGCTGTCTGCTTTATCAATTAACTTAACTATCATTTTATGTCTCTCCTAATCAATATCTGCTATTTCATCATAGCTCTTAGCATTTTTAAATTTTGATATATTATCATTCTTAGTAAGTATATTCACCAAATTTACCAAATACATATTTTCAGTCTTATTTGCTAAAACTACTATAGCTTTTACAGGTACTTCCTTGCTGCTTCCAAAATTTATTTCTTCTTCCAGCAGAAGCAACGACATGGAGTTTTCGATAACATGCTCGGCAGGTGCATGAACAAATGCTATTCCAGGAATAAATACCATGTAATTTCCTAAACTCTCTACTACCTTTATTATTTCCTTTGAGTAGTATTTGGTTATTTTTTTGGCATCAAGCAGGGGTTTCACTGCCAGTTTTATTGCAATTTTCCAGTCCTTTGTTTCAACCTCAAATTGTACCAATTTTTCGGGAAATAATTTTGACATTTCACTTTCTTCAAATGTCTTTACTGCTTTTGAATGATATTTGAATTTTTTTGAGTGTCTTTTTTCATAGATCTCTTTTTTAATTTTATCTATGTCTTCTGGACTAAGAAGAGCATTTACTCTTATAACCAGGTATCCGTTAACAGTTATGGGTATTGTGGTCACAATAAAATCAATATTCTCCTGCGCTAAAACTTTCTCCACATCAGAAAGCCTGCATATGCTTGTTATTTCTGCTTCCGGAATCATGGAATTAATCCTTGCCTTTAAAAGACTCGATGTTGCAAGGCCGCCATTACATACTACCAATATTTTAGAATCAAATTGCTCCTTGATGCTTTTTTCAAAAACAGCATCAAAATACATTGCAATATAGGCTATTTCTTCTTCCGGAAAACTTACTCCTATAAGTTCTTTTTTGCCATTCAATATTTGCTCTGTAATCTTGTATATGAATGACATCTTATACTTTATTTCATCTAATATGGGATTTTCAATTACCAGGTTATTTTGAATTCGGCTTATAGCTACTTTAAGGTGCATGGCTATTTGACTTGTAAATTCCAAATCTCTAATACGGTCAATATTAAGCGTTTCGCAAAGTTCATCGAGTATTTCTTCGGTTATGCTATTTGCTTCTCCTCCGATTGCCCGTCTTGAACCATCGGCTATTTTCAGCAGGTAGCACAGCTCATCATCATCTAAGTCCATCAATCCCCTTAATATTTCAAACTCTCTTCTTTTACCAAGATATTGTCTCTCATCTTCAGTGTATTGCACTTTAAAGCCAAGCTTGCTTCTGCACATTGACAGCAAAATCATGCATTCGAGCTCTTCTATGGATTCCTGAGAATATAGCGTCCCAAACTTCTGCTCTAGTTGTTCTATTTTTTCAATTATAGAACTTTGAGTAATTCCCGTAATTCCTAATAATTTATTTTTTATGATTTGCTTCAACATCTTGCCTGATTTATTATAAATACTGAAAAATGCCGCCCTTACCTTCTCTTCTTTTTCATCAATAGTAATCCCATGATAGACTTTTTTTGAAACACTTATATCATATTGACTAAGTTTATCAACCACAAGTTTAAAATCTTGGACCAGAGTATTTTTACTCACCTGTATATCCTGCGCCAATTCCTCAATAGTCGCTTTACCCTTAATCACAACTAACAATATAATAATAAGTACTCTCTCTTCTGACGAATAATTGCTCAAATCATTTTCATTCAGAAAATTTTGAACATATTTCCCTCTTTTTAAAATAAGTTTTATTCCAGCTCTGGGTTTTCTTTCAATACGCGAATCATGTTTCTTTAACAATTCTTCTATATTATCCAAATCATTTCTTACAGTCCTGGGACTTACATCAAAAAATTCCGATATATAGCTTATTGTAATATAATCTGCTTTTTTTTCCAGTAAATTAAGAATCTGCTTTTGCCTGTTGTTAAGTGTAACCAATTTTTTTCCTCCTCAGCCACCTTACTTGCTTATTTTATACAATTTATTTACTATATACTATACCAATTTCTTTCACCAAATGTGGCAATTTATATGAAAACAAATAATCACATAAATATCTCAAACCCTCAGAAATTCAATATTGTCTTTTTTTGCATAATCACGGATAATTATATTTTCCGCAAAAAAAGTAGAGGTAATCGTTAAATTTAAACGAACCCTCTACTTTAATAATTGATTTTACATTAAAAATAATTCAGTCAAATTACAGCTTCCGGTCAAAACTGATTTATTTTATAATAGTATCCTCTAGACTTCCAACTTCAAGATCCTTGCGAGTAGCTTTGAGGTGCTCGCCTGAAGGGTGAGTGTTATCAGTATTGTTGCAAATGTAACAGATGAAATAATATCAGCATGTGCTATGCCTGTGGTAACCAGCATTCCAGCAAGCGCTGCAGGTATTACCCCCGTCTCTCTTATCCACATAAGATATACTATTTCCTGCCATGTCCACTCTGCTTTTTTATCAAAAATCACACAGCAGAGCACTGATATTGGGCGGGCTATAAATATAAGCACTCCTACGACAATCAGTGTAGGCCCAAGATTGCTTATGAGGTTTTCAAATACCAGCTGGGTTCCAAGTATTACAAATATCATCATCCTTAGAATAACGGTAAGCACTTCTTTGAATCTTACATGCGTCTGAAATGAAGTTTCCGGAATCCAAAAAGAGAACACTTTCTTATTTCCGCAGAACATTCCAACTATAAACACAGCCATAAATCCGCTGAAACCATAGTGATTTGATATCAGGTATGCACCCGTCACGGCTACAATAATCATTTCTGCTGGATGCTCCTTTAAAAAGCCCCATTTTTTTTCATCGACAAGCGCATGACTCAGATAACCTGTCACAGCTCCTACAGCTACTCCACCTGCTATGGCTTTTACAAGTTCAATAAGGCTCTTAGATGCCGAGAACTCTCCACCAAGTATTATTCCAATAATTGAAAATGTTATTACAGCGCCCGCTGCATCGTTGAATGCAGACTCTGAAATTATCGATTGTTTTAATTTATTGCTTATATTCATAGTCTTGAATAACGGAACAAGCACAGAAGGATCTGTTGATGCTATTACCGAACCCATCAGAAGAGCATATATCAAAGGTATGTCAAACACCTTCATTGCCACAAATCCTACAACAGTAGTTGAAATGGCGACACCCAAGGTAGCCAGGAAGGAGATTGATACCTTAACTTTATTCAGTATCTTAAAATCAATTTCTCTTCCGCCATCATATAAGATGTATGCCGCTCCAAAAGAAAGAATAAGCTGGTTTTCAACCGGATACTTGTTGATATTTACCAGATTAAGAATATAAGGTCCTAAAATTATACCAGCCAAAATAAAAAGAACAACATCAGGCATTTTAATTATTTGACTTATTCTCCCAAATATTAAGCCTGCTAAGATTACTATTGCAAATAATTCCATTAATTGATTTGCAGATTGAATTACGGCATTTTCCAAGTTTATCTCCTCTCTAAAAAAATAACTACATGCAGATTTTGTAAGTTATCTCACTATAACGTTACTGCCTGCATGCAGAAAAATTCAAAACCATTCCAAAATATATATAAAAACCACTCAGATCTAAAATCCGAACAATTACCTTTTAAATAAATACATTATATATTTTATTTAAACCTGTAAATCCAAGGCGAAAAGATACAATTTCAGATTTAAAACTGCTGGCTGAGAATTAAAATACCGTCTATATAAATTTTATCAGTATTCTCAACGCCGCTTAATAAAAGTAATTATTAGGTTAGATTTTTTTTACAAACTCAGACTTTAATTTCATGGCTCCAAAACCATCAATCTTACAGTCAATATCGTGATCCCCATCTACAAGACGTATATTCTTTACTCTCGTTCCTATTTTCAGTACAGATGAACTACCTTTAACCTTGAGATCCTTAATAACAGTTATTGTATCTCCGTCATTTAAAATATTTCCATTTGAATCTTTTACAACTTTCACATCCTCAGTGCTTGCAGATTCCGAACCTGGCATCCATTCATAAGAACACTCAGGACACACCATCATGTTTCCATCTTCATAAGTATACTGTGAATTGCATTTTGGACAATTTGGTAAATTTGACATAACTTTTGTTCCTCCATTTTTGCATAAATTCTAACACGTTAACAAATATTTCATTTTATAATTAAAAAATACATATTATTTTCAGCAAGATTATATGATACCACAACTTTATATACTTGACAAACATTTTATATTTTGTTTTAAAACACTTGAATACAAAACCCTAAAACCAATACTATAACTCGCTTTCAAGCAATAAATCTTGTTGAATTTTCAGAAATATCACTTTATGGCATCGTTAACATTTCTTACTAAAAGCCTACCATCTTGAGATTTTGTTAACAATGTTTTCGTATAATTAAATCCATATTCTATTGCAATTAATATACAATTTTCCCCTTAATCACAATCTCTATATTAAGAATTTTCAGCTCTTATTTCATGTATCTAAGTTTATATTTTTGAAAAAAATTAAAAACACCAACTCCACGTTAGGAAATTGGTGTTAGTTACGAATTTTATCAAGTGATTAATAATATATTTAATCATGAAATTCAAATAAATCTTCAACTTTTGAATCAAATATTTTTGATATGTCCATAGCCAATTTTAAAGATGGATTGTATCTTCCATTTTCAAGATGAACTATAGTTTCTCGCCTTACTCCAACCATATCTGCAAGCTCGCTCTGCTTCATTGATGCCTTATCTCTATACTCCTTAATCCTGGTTTTTAAAACAGCCAACTTAAATACCCCTTTTGTTATAAATATAAAATAAAATTGCCCGAAGAGCAGTTAGCCCAACTAGAAATATACAAAGCAG
>JBATTG010000272.1:0-4940 GCA_049670425.1 Proteocatella sp. | reverse complement strand
GCTGAGCAGTGAATATGATATAGCGACAAGGGGAGGAAAGCACTGCGCACCATTGGCACACACGCGAATGGGAACTCTTGAGCAGGGACTGGTAAGAATAAGCATATCGAGTTTTACCACAGAAGATGAAATAGACAGTGTAATCCAGGCGGTAAGAGAACTGTCTGCAAAATAAAGGTGGTTAAATGGACAAAGACAAGATAGACAGCGTACTTGAGGAATTCCTTAAAGAACAGGAACTCGAAGCGGAACGCCAAAAAAAGCGAGAAGAAGAAGCTATAAAGAAAGAAAAAACAAAAAAAATAATCGACAGAGCTAAAGTAATAACTGTGATGTTGCTAGTTAGTGTAGTTTTATTATTAAACCCATACAGCATCAGGCTTTATAAGGACTACAAAGAAGTTCAAAGACCAAAGGAAGAATACACTATAAGCTATAACTACTCCCAGGGCATGGAAGTGAAGCCTTTTGGCGAAAACATACTTATCTATGATTCTTCAAATCTCAGGTTGCTCAAGCCAGGCGGAGAAGAAATATTCAATGTAAACCTGGTTTTGGACAGCTGGGAGCTTGAAGTATCAGATAAAAACATATATCTGCTGGACAAAGTATCAAAAGAACTGTACTTCATATCATCCAAGGGTGAATTTGAAAACAACATAGAACTTGGCAACATCCCAAGCAAGATAATAGCGGGAAAAAGCGGATCGGTGGCGGTGTACTACAAGACGGATGTAGGAATAGAAGGCGCATTGTTTTTTGACAGCAAGGGAAAACAGATAGCAGACCTTAACTATCCAAAAGTCAGCATTACCACAATCAAAATCAATGAGCAAAATCAATTTACCGTACATGGAATATACCGTCTGGAGCCAAGACTTACAAACAACATGTATCATTATTCTTCAAACGGTAAACTGATATATTCGTCAGAAGTTCAAGATGCAATAATAATAGATCAGCTTGAAATGAAAGACAGGGTAATGCTGGTAGATATCAACAACCTGATAATGCTCAAGAAAAATTCCAACGAAGAGATGTTCAGGATAAGCAGCACCATACCATTTAAATCGGTAAAGCAGTATCAAGACAAAATATATGCCCTGGATAAAAGAAACAAGATGACAATAATAGATTCAGAAGGAAAGATATTAGATGAAAAATATTATCAGACAGAATTCAGCGACATAACATGGCTCAACTCCGAGCTGGTATTTTACAGCCGTGATTTTGTTAAAAATCTTGAAACTCAGCTGAAATTTACAAAACCCATTGAAAAAGTATTCAACGTAGGAAACTACATTGGAATCGTCATGAAGGGTGAAGTCAAGCTGATAAACAAGATTAGCTGAAATAAGTCGAAATATCATATTGAGAACGGAGAAAGCAAGTGAACAGTTTAGATATAGGGTTTGGAATATATGCCATAAGCCAGGTGTACAAAGGTTTCCGACTTGGCTTCAAAAGAATGCTCTATGACACGGTAAAGTGGGTCTTAATATTCGGAGGAGCTGGAGTAAGCTATAGTCTGCTCATGCCGGTTCTTCTTAAGATGCAGGCATATGTAGATCTGGCAATGACTGTAAACGCAAAAACTATAGCGTTTATTAGAGATACACTTTGGGGAAGCTCGGATCAGCTGCTTGCAAAAATAATTCTCAGCAATATAGAAAATGCGAGATTTGATAAAATTGCCGTATTTATTATTTTAATCATAGTAATTGGAAGTATAATTAAAACCCTGATAGTAGGCAGTTTTTGGAACAGGGAAACTGGAGGACGGCTTCTGGGAGCTGGTTTTGGATTCATAAAAGCGGCAATATATGCAGTGATAATTATGATGATACTGTCATTGGTAATGAACGTCATAAATCCGGACGGGTTTTACAAATGGCAGTCAGAGAGTCAAATATTGAATTATATAAATCTTATTTTCTAATACAAGGGAGATTAAAATGAAGACTACATTAGACCTGAGGGGCATGGAGTGTCCGAAACCAGTAATTGAAACTCAAAAAGCCTTCAAAAACAAGGAATTTACAGAATTTGAACTGCTGGTAGACAACATAACGGCAAGAGAAAATCTGAAAAGACTGGTAGCTAGCAAGGGCTATAAGTCAGAGGTGACAGAAGAAAATGGTGTGATAACCATAAATGTAAGCACAGAAGCATCTGGAATCGAAGCGGGAAAAGAAGAAACTTTCGAAGTCGTATGCGACATTCCGCAGGCAGAAGAAAATGGAATCTCAAATACAGTACTTATGATAAAAAGCGAGTATCTTGGTCAGGGGAACGATGAACTTGGAAAAGTGCTTATGAAAGGCTTCCTGTACACGATAACCGAAACCAGACCATATCCGGAAAAAGTAGTCCTGTTAAATTCGGCAATAAAGCTTTCAACCGTAAACGAAGAAACTGTCCTGCATCTTCAAAAATTGGAGCAGGCGGGGACGAAGGTATACAGCTGCGGAACATGCCTGAATTACTACGAATTGGCAGAGCAGTTAAAAGTAGGCGTAATAGGAAATATGTATGATGTGGTTGAATCGCTTATGGGAACTGCAAACAGGATAACGATATAAGTTTCAAGAATACAATACAGATATGAAATCTGCAAAAGGAGATTGAGATGAGAGCATTTGGCAAAACTGGAATGAAAGTCAACAGGCTTGGATTTGGAGGAATTCCGATTCAAAGAACGGATCAGGACGGTTCGAACGAACTTATGAAATACGTTCAGGAAAGCGGCATAAATTTTATAGATACCGCAAGAGCCTATGGACAGAGCGAAACCTTTATAGGAGAAGCTATAAAAAACATAAAAAACCATTTCTATATCGCAACAAAGTCCATGGCAAGAGACTACGAAGGCATGAAAACAGACGTGGAAAAAAGTCTGAAAGAACTTCAGCTTGACCACATAGATCTTTACCAGATACACAACATACAGGCTGGTGAATTTGAAAAAGTCATGGGAGAAAATGGAGCCTACAAGGCCCTTGCAGAAGCCAGAACGCAGGGAAAAATAAAAAATATAGGGATAACTACGCACACCTTGGAAAGTCTTCAGAAGATTGTTGATATGGGAACGGACTACTTTGTAAGCATACAATTCCCATTCAATATAGTTGAATCACAGGGGATAGAGCTTCTTACTCAGGCTCACAAAAAAGGCATGGGTATAATAATAATGAAACCTCTTGCAGGCGGAGCAATAGAAAATCCGGATCTTGCAATAAAATATATACTGAGCCAGAAGTTTGTAGATATAACAATTCCAGGTATGGGAGACATAGCGGAAGCCAGCCAAAACACATTGTCAGCAAAGGCGGTGAAAGAAGATGATGTATATGTATTCACAGAAAAAGAGCAGCTTGAAATAGAAGCGATAAAAAATGATCTTACAGGAAACTTCTGCAGAAGATGCGGATACTGCAAGCCATGCCCTCAGGGAATAGACATACCGACGGCATTTCTTTCAGGAAGATACATGAAGCGGTACAACCTTGCACAGTGGGGTTATGGGAGATATCAGGCATCCAATATAGAAAAAGACGGAAAGCTGGCATGCATAAGATGCGGAGCCTGCCTTCCAAGATGTCCATACTTCCTTCCGATTCCAGATATGCTTGAAGAGGTATACAAAACAAAGCTTGAAACCGATGCAGCAAGAAATAAAAAATAAAAAGCAAAGAAAAGGTAAAATATGTATTTGATAAGCTTTAAATCGACCCATCATGCCATGATGATGGAAATGAAAGTAAAAGAAAAAAATCTGAAGGCGCTTACCATACCCACGCCAAGAGCCATAAGCAACAGCTGTGGCATGAGCATCAAGCTTATGGAAGAGGTAAAACTGGAAGAGATTGTAGAAATAATAGAAAAAGATGACCTTAAAGTCCTGGGGATATTCAAAACAGGAGACAACACCCTTGAAATGGTATACGAAGGCAAATAAGGAGGCGTAAACATGTATAAACCAATGAAGCTTGACATAGGCGACAAGATAATCACGAGGAAAACCCATCCATGCGGAGGCAACAGCTTTGAACTTACAAGAGTAGGTATGGACATAAGAATGAAGTGTGAAACCTGCGGAAAAGAAATCTGGATAGCAAGACCAGAGCTGGAGCGCCGAATAAAGAAAATAGAAAAAGTGCCAGGAACCGAAATTGAAAAGGTGGAAAACTAAATGGAAATAAATGAAAACCTTCATAATAAGCAAGATGCGATTCTGCTCCTGGGAAAACCAGTTGCGGACTCGATGCAGGCAGAGCTCATGGCCAAGGCCCAAAGCTACAAAGAAAAAGGACTAACTCCCAAGCTATTAATGGTCAGAGTGGGAGAAAGAAGCGATGACATAGCCTATGAAACAGGAGCCACCAAGAAAATGGCAACAATAGGGATAGAAGTCGAACATGTGCTTCTGGCACAGGACTGCACCCAGCAGCAGCTGGAAGACATCATCAATGAGAAGAATACCGATGATTCAGTGCATGGAATCTTGATGTTCAGGCCGCTGCCAAAGCATTTGGACGAAAATCGCATCATAAGAATGATAAATCCGGAAAAAGACGTCGACTGCATGAACCCGGCAACCCTTGCGGGCGTGCTTCAGAGTGAAGATGGAGGCAAAGTTCCATGCACACCACAGGCAGTTATTGAAATTCTGAGATACTATAAAATAGAGATGTCAGGGAAAAATGTCGCAGTACTTGGACGATCAACTGTAATTGGAAAGCCCGTAGCATTGCTTCTTTTAAATGAAAACGATACAGTTACGGTATGCAATTCAAAGACCAAAGACATAAAATCAGTAGTGGGAAATGCAGACATAGTAGTATCCGCAATGGGAAGAGCTAAAATGGTGGATTCCAGCTATCTTAAAAAAGGTGCAGTGGTTATAGACGTAGGCATGAACACTGATGAAAATGGAAAGT
>JBATTG010000271.1:0-26788 GCA_049670425.1 Proteocatella sp. | reverse complement strand
CTGCTATACAGCTTCATAGTCAAAAAAAATATTATTGGAAGTCAAATTTTCATTTATATATTGCTTTTTCAGATTATCGAAGTAATATTTGTCGGAAGCGTATATAATTTTAAACATAATTACAGCGAAATTCAGACTTCTGACAAATCAAATAACTGCAATATCAAAAAATATGTGTTTACAGTATTCGCTCTTGTTTTCTTTATAAAACCACTATCTTTTATCTTATTTTACATTTTTGAAAATAAAGAGTTGTCAGAACCTTCATTCATGTTATATTTTAGAGAATCTTTGGCTAGATATTTTCAAATTTCTATATTAGATTCTACTTTAATATATGCCTCATCGCTTGGATTTGCAGAAATGAGCATATACGTATTGAAATTATTAACGAATAAAATCAAAAAAGGAGTTTTAAAATGAAAAGAAAAATTTTAATTTTACTTTCTCTGTTACTGACAGTTTCACTTGCTGGATGTAATAAAGATACAATTGAACAAAATGAAGCCTCAAATGTTGATTATTCAACGATATCACTTAATGATATTACCGAAGATATGCAACTAATCGATATCCGCCAAGAATATAAATATATTGGATGGACTGATGATAAGAGCATTGGCGGTCATATTCCAGATGCTGTTGATTTTCCTGAAAACTGGCTGTCTATGGACTTTACAAATGCTGCAATTTCAACTGATATGACTCTCGAACTTGCTCGTAGAGAAATCGATTTAGGCAAAGCTACTGTAATCTATGACAATGATACAGCATCTGAAGAGAGTTTTAATAAATATGCTGATCTAGGATTTAAAAAACTTACCGTATTAGATGGCGGATTTAAGGCTTATACAAATATACAAAAAGATATTGCATCTTTGGAAAACTATCAATTTTACGTTCATCCTCAATGGTTACAAGATCTTGTAGATGGTCAGACTCCCGAAACATATACTGGCGATGACTTTAAAATCATTGAGATTTCATTAGCTAGTGAAGATGGAGATTATGAAGAAGGTCACATACCCGGGGCTATTAATATTGACGATTCAATAAATCATGTTCCTGGAGTAAGAGTATTAGAGGAATACGAAGCCATTCCGCTTGAAAAACAACTTACATTCTGGAATAAAAATAATGACCAAGTTACTAAATCTAAACTTGAAGAAATGGGAATAACTAAAAATACCACTGTAATTCTTTATGGTTCAACTTCTGCCACAACTGCGGCTTCAAGGGCTGCTCTCATAATGAAATATGCTGGTGTGGAAGATATCCGAATCTTAAACGGCGGTAAAACTTTATGGACAATGGAAAATAGAAAACTTGAGTCTGGAGTAAATACTCCTTTAAGGGTTGATTTTGGAACAACTGTTCCTAAGCATCCAGAAGTTATCGTCAACTATGATGATGAACTTGCAATGGTAAATAATCCTGATGCTGTAATAGCCTCTATACGTAGCTGGGATGAATATACTGGAAAAGTAAGCGGATATACCTATATAGGTGAAGCTGGGGATGTTGCAAATTCTCGTTTTGGGTATGCAGGCTCTGGTCCTTATAGCATGGAAGACTATAGAAATGTAGATAATACCATGTTTAACTACGAAATTATTGCAAAACGATGGGCAAAGTGGGGAATCGTGCCTGATAAGAAAGTCTCCTTCCACTGTGGTACAGGCTGGAGAGCGAGCGAAACATATTTCTATGCTTATGCTATGGGTTGGGATAATATAACAGTATATGATGGTGGCTGGTATGAGTGGCACAAATATCCTGAAAGTCCTAGAAAAGATGCTGGTATTCCATCAGATGCTCCAGAGCAAAAGCCTGACTCATTCTTTATGTCAGAAAAATAGAACTACTGATTTTTAAAAATTTGATTATAGATTTATATTTGAAACCGTAAGATATTTGAAACTAGATAAATCCGCCGAGATTAATATAATTATATTAATCTTGGCGGATTTATTATTACAAAACTAAAAATTCAAAAATCATGTAATCTTTTTTACCATACTAAACCACAGAACTGCATAAAAATGATTATCTATTTGCAGGAACCAGCAATACCGATGCCGATGAATTTCTTGCAATGTTGTGGCTGAGGCTTCCCAGATAAAGTTCTTTTATAAAACCTCTGCCCTGGCTTCCCATTACAACCAGAGGTATTTCCTGTTCATCGACAAGCCTTGTTATTTCAACGTATGGCGAACCGTAAATCAACTGAGCATCCACCTCCACATCTGCGGCTTCCTGCAATTCTTTCTTCAGTTCCATCAGTTTGCTGAAATCTGTATCATTAAATTCTTCCATGCTTTTCAAAAAATGCGGATCAACCAGTGACTGATCCTGTACATGAAGTATTGTAACTTTCTTTAAGCCTTCAGCAGCCATCTTCTTGACATATTCAAATGCAGTTCTCGCATTATCAGAAAAATCCGTAGGGAATAAAACATGCCCGGTAAGCTCACATTCGCTCAAGCTGCTAGGATCCTCCTGAGCATGCTCTGGTGTTCTTATAAGTAACACGGGTTTGGTGGCATGATGGATGACTTCACTTGCCACCCCTCCAAAAACAGCTTCACCTAAAAGCGAATGTGAGTCTGATTCCGCAACAATTACAGAGTAGCCTTCCTCCAGGGCTATGCGATTTATTTCCTTTCTCAAAGGACCAGAAATCAGCCTGGTTTCAACTTCATAGCCCTGCTCAAGCAATATTTCTTTTTGTTTCCTGAGGTTTTCTTCATAGAGATTTAAAATAAACAAAGAAATTGTTGCGTTTATATCCTCCTGGTTGAAGCATTGAAGGACAAGGCATTTTTTTGCACCAAATTTTTTTAGATCCTTCATACATCGGACAACGTCCATAGCGCCCTTTGATGGTTCTGAAGCAAGAATAATTTTACTGAACATTTCGACCGCCTCCCTGATATTTGGGAACTCATCGTTTAATTCTGATAACAGCCCCCATTAAGCTTGAATCTATTTTTTTTATTTACATTCCTATAACAGATTATACCCAATTTTTTTATAATTTCTCCAAAAACGAAAAAGTTTTTAAGTACTCAGCTTATAACAATCTTTAGATTTTCACCAGAATTTTCACTGTAATCTTCACGATAAATTCCTCATAACTAAACACCGCCAGATTATCCAGCACAATTTCTTCATAGAATATATCCTCCAATGCAAGCTTATTCTGCCTTGCATGAACAAAGATGCGCTCATACGCCTGACTTATTATTTCAAAGCCGCCCGTATGATATGTACTGAGGTAATCGCCACCGGATTTTATATGACAGCTGTCTAGGGAGGCTGTTTTCACAAGTTTTACATAGAATTTGCTGTATTGTTTGAAATCCATTTTTTCCAGCTCTGAAGTCCGCCTTATCCCGCCCAGGTCATGATGAAAAGCCCTGTCTTTATTTATGCAATCCGTTATTAAATCCGCAATGCACAGAGTCATATCTCTGTCATCTGAGCCTGGTCTTTGTTTAGAAAGAATAAGATATTCATCTTTTTCTTCCTCTATGAACACTTCTCCTTCATCTTTTTCCAGGGCTTTTTTCATGGATTCTCTCTTTGTTTTAAGTATTTTTTTTTGCATTTTGAGTAATTTGATTTTCCTGTCAATTTCAGCTTCTTGATAATGCAGCATTTCAATGAGCTTTGACGGCGAACGCCTGTCCAAGTAGTCTTTTATGCTCTTGAGGGACATTCCCAGTTCTCTTAGTTCTGCAATAATGCAAAAGGTATCATACTGGAGCACCGAATAATACCGGTAGCCATTGTCCTTCGTGACCTCGGGTGAAAATACACCTATCTCATCATAATGAAACAGCGTATGCCTGGTAACATTGCAGAGTTTTGCAAATTCTCCGGTAGTAAAATAAAATTTATTTGTCTTCATCAAATCCTCCTCTTGACCTTCGGGTTACCCTACAGTTTATAATAGCACAGGTAAGTACTATTTCCAAGAAAGGGGATTTATGACACATTCCATATCAAAGGAATTCAAATTTGGAGAATTGCTCAAATTTGCTTTTCCATCTATCATAATGATGATGCTTTTATCTTTTTATACTATTGTTGACGGTTTTTTTGTTGCCCGCTTTGTCGGAACCGATGCGCTCTCGGCTATAAGTATCGTCTATCCGCTTATCAGCGTCATTATTGCTATTGGCGTCATATTTGCAACGGGAGGCAGCGCGCTTGTAGCAACTCAGATGGGAGAGGGCCTGGCTCAGATGGCAAGAAAGAATTTTACCCTGATTGTAATTTCAGCCGTTACAGCATCTGTTATCATCGCGGTTGCATCGCTTGTTTTTATAAAGCCTGTTGTCATATTTTTGGGAGCGCGGGGAAGCCTCATCTTGCTCTGCGAAAAATACCTGATAATACTGCTTTTATTTGCACCTGTTTCGGTTCTGCAGATGCTCTTTCAAAGTTTTTTTGTCACTGCCGGCAAGCCTGGCCTGGGGCTTGGATTTACGGTTTCAGCAGGGCTTTGCAACATAATCCTGGATTATATTTTCATTGTGCCCATGGATATGGGTATACAGGGTGCTGCCCTTGCTACCGGCATAAGTTATTGCCTTCCTGCCATCAGCGGCCTTATATTCTTTTCAAGAAATAAGTCCGGCCTGGGATTTTCAATTCCATCAATGGATTTTGCGGTGATTTTAAAGAGCTGTTTCAACGGCTCATCTGAGATGATTACCAATATCTCTGGCAGCGTCATAGCCCTGATTTTTAATATATTCATGATGAAATTTGTTGGTTCGGATGGAGTTGCTGCAATCTCGGTTATCATGTACTGTCAGTTTCTTATGACCTCCCTATTCCTGGGTTTTTCGATTGGCGTCTCTCCTATAATAGGATTCCATCATGGGGCTCAAAACAAGGTTTATTTGAAAAAACTGCTGAAAATGTGCTGGGGATTCATATTTGTTGCTTCCATCCTTGTTTTTATTGTTGCAATTGGCAGTTCAAAGCTTATTTCCGGCTTATTTTCACAGGAAAATTCGGCTGTATACCTGCTTATAAGGCGCGGTATGTTCATTTTTTCTTTTTCCTTCCTTTTTGCAGGGATCAATATTTTCTCATCGGCGGTCTTTACAGCGCTCTCCGATGGCAAAACCTCGGCTGCCATATCCTTTTCCAGAACCTTTTTGTTTACCATACTCGGCATTTTCATTATGACCCGCTTGTTTGCGATAGATGGCCTGTGGCTGTCGATTCCATTTGCAGAGGCTGTCACCGCCCTGATTACGGTCTTTATATTATTTGCGCGCAGGAAAAATTTAAGTTTTATTGGAGGCTAAAATGAAAGGGACCATATCAGACGATATGCTCCCTTTCATTTTAACTATAAACGGTTGCAGAAACTTCCTGGCTATATTTCATTGCCAAAAGTTTCCACACCTTCTTTTAAATCCTTATTTTATTCGTTGATTTCTGGATTTGCTTCAACTGCAGTTGGTTCAGCTGCACCCTCTGATGCTTTAATCTGGTCATTTCCAAGTCTCAGAACATCCATGACAGCTTTGGCATTTTCTGGATCAACGCTTATATTTCTGTCGGTCTTGGCCTGAATTGTATTTGATCTCATGACATCGGTTATGTCAAAGCCCAGTATGTCCTTCATGCTTTCTGTTACAGCTTTCAATGAACCTAAGGCCATTCTGGTAACATCAGTTGCGCTTCCGTTGTCTGCACCGCCCCCTATTATAGATATGTTTCCTATCTTGGCCATAGGCTCTGCTACGGCTCTTGCTATTTCAGGAAGTTGAGCTACTATCATCTCGGTAATGGCTGCCTGTCCATACTTAGCGTAGGCTTCAGCTTTCTTCTCCATAGCTTCGGCTTCGGCTAAACCTTTTAATTTTATGGCGTCTGCCTCGGCCTGACCTCTTAGTCTTATCATTTCGGCTTCAGCTGATGCATCAAGTTTTTTAGCTTCAGCATTTGCCTCGGCTTCTCTTACTACGGTTACCTTATCGGCTTCAGCTTCTAATTCTCTAACTCGTTTTTCAGCTTCGGCTGGTTTTATGGAAGTTTCAAGCAATTCCTGTTCTTTTCTCAGGGCTTTCTTTTGTGCAAGTTCGATATTTTTCTGCTCGGCTGCGATTTCTACTTGAATTTGAGCTTCTCTTACTTCTCTGGCTCTCTGCTCTTTTAATATCTCCGCATCCATTGCTGCATTGGTGACATCTTTTCTGGTTATGCTTTCCTGGATGGCATATGCCGCATCAGTCTTTGCCCGGCTTGTATCTTGTTCTCTTTTGAATTCCAATTTTTTAACTTCGGCTTCTTTCAAGGCTTCGGCTTTTTTGGCATCGGCCTCCAGCCTTGCTCTTTCTCCTGCCCTGTCTGCCTCTGAAGTACTTACCATAGATTCTTTTCTGGCCTCGGCTTCGGCAATCTCTGCATCTCTTTTTACTGCTGCTATCTGTGGTTTTGAAAGAGCTTCAAAATAACCATTAGGGTCCCCTATTTCTTTAATGGTAAATGATTTAAGCTCCAGTCCCAACTGGTCCAGCTGATTCTCGGCAACTTCTTTTACTTTTTCCGAAAAAGTCTTTCTGTCCTTGAAAAGTTCTTCCGCTGTCATGTCGGCAATTACTTCTCTTAGTCTTCCTTCGCATACATCTCTTGCAGTTTCAGCTATATGAGCCTTAGTTTCTTCGGCTTTTCCACAATTGAACTGCTCAACTGCTTTTTTGATCATCTCCGTGTTGTTCTTGATTTTTACAACAACAGTTCCTGTCGTATTAACAGGTACTGCATTTGATGTAAGGGTTCCTTTCATAGTAACTTCAAAACCTATGTTTTCCAAGGTAATATAGTCTATTCTTTGCAGAATAGGTATAACTATGGTACCTGCCCCTGTAAGTACCTTCGCTTTCCCAAGTCCGGTTACTATTGCTGCCTTGTCTGAAGGTACTTTCCTCCATGTAAATGCTATGAATAGCAATACCACTACTGCAATTGATGCAGGTAAAATAAATGTCGACATCTTCTGTTCTCCCTTTTCTTAATGCTTAAAAGTGCATCTATAATCACACAAAATCATACCCTGTTTAATTTTTTCATATGCTCCCGGTTATTACATATTGCTGTCTATTTTTAAAAAATATTTTTCAGTACTTATTTTAAAGAATTCAATAAGTGGTCCCATGCAAAATGCTGCTATGACGGTTCCTATTCCGAAGGCTTCTCCCATGGCAGAGCCTATGAGTACACACAGTGTATCAGTTCCTACCCGCGCCCATCTGTAATGAATCTGCTTTTTTTCTGCTGCTATTATGGCCACTAGATCATACGGTGCAAATCCGAGGTTTGAAGCTATATACATCCCTGCCCCGGCTGAAAGCACAACGCACCCTGCGGATACAATCACCAGGTTCTGCGTTAAACCACTCCCGTCCGGGAAGCGGCTTAGCATGACCACAAAGGCCGCTATCAACGGCGCTATGGCTATCATATTGATGATTGTAGCGATATATATTTTTTTTACATCTATGAAATATACGCCTGACAGGATTATTATATTTACCAGCCACTGGACCGCCATAAAGCTGATTCCCAGAGTTGAGCTCAGCCCTAGGCAAAACAGGCTGAACGGGTCTGCACCCAGTCCTGACTTTAAAAAAATCGCAACTCCAAGCGATATCAGCGTCGTCCCTGTAAGCAGCGCTGCATAGCGTTTAACTGTATTTGCTTTCATTATCTGGTCGGCCTCACATGTTTAACATCGATGTCTGAAAGATTTGCGCACCCTGTCATCAGCATGGCATTTTGAAGTTCGTTTTTAAGCTGCTTATAAAGAAGTTCTACGCCTTCTATGTCCCCGCCATAGACTGCAGTTACGAATGGTCTTGCAATCAGGACCCCATCGGCTCCAAGTGCCAGGGCTTTGAATACATCGAGTCCGGTTCTTATTCCGCCGTCGATAAGAATCCTGGTCTTTCCTTTTACCGCCTTCGCTATTTCCGGAAGCACGCTCAGGGTTGAAGGTGTATCATCCAGGACACGTCCCCCATGATTTGAAACGATTATCCCGTATGCACCCGCTTCAACGGCCTTAAGTGCACCATCAACGGTCATGATTCCTTTTACTATAAATGGGAGCCTGGTGGATGCTATGATCTCTTTCAGAGTGTCCATTGACATCGGATAAACTGGTTTTCCCTGCATTGCCAGTATGGCAAGCCCTGCCGCATCTATATCCATTGCCAGAGCAAGCGCTCCTGCATTTTCCGCAATTCTTATCTTCTCGATGACTTCATCTTTTCTCCATGGTTTTATTGTAGGAATTCCAAGGCCTGAATTTCTTTTGATGGCATCTGCTGTTCCATTGTATACCTTTTCATCGACGCCATCTCCTGTAAAGCCTATGCTTCCTGCATTTTTGCTGCCGACAATTATCGCCTCTGAGTAAGCAAGATCGTCATATAAATCACTGTAGTGCATCTGAACGGCCCCTACCGGCGCTGCAAAAACAGGCAATTCAAAAGTTGTCCCAAATATATTAAGGGTAGTGTCAGGGCTTTGATGGTCATGAAGCGTGTCCATGTTTAACGCAATTTCTCTAAAGGCCTGATAATTCCTTATAAACCCAGCTCCAGTACCCTTTCCTCCAGGTCCTGGAATAATGCCCTTGCAGGCTATCCCGTTACACTGAGGGCAGACCTTGCAGTGCACTCCTATATTATTTTTTGCATTTGCTATAACTTCCTGATATGTCATTTAATTGTGTTTGCCAAAAATTGTACTGTTATTTTTGGCAACTCCTTTCTTATTTGGTATAATAATATTCTTAATGTTATTATATCATTTATTCAAATAAATGTTTCATCATTCCTTATGGATTTTCGAAAAATAATTTAACAATGTTGCAATGGTAATTTGTCCTGCATTTTTGCACTATATATTTAACATGTTGCCTTTTTGTGGGTATATATGATATATACATTATAACTGGAAAGGGATATGGAAATTCCAAGGTGAGCCTCTTGCCCCGGGAGTTTTCCAGACAATAACTTATGAATACAATTACAAAAAACAACTCTGAACTATGGAAACACAAGACTGCCCTGTTTCTTATAAGTCAGCTTTTTTCAATTTTTGGATCGTCGGTAGTAAGCTACGGCGTAATCTGGTATATAACTTTGGAAACTTCATCTTCAAGGGTCATGATGATTTCCATAATAACTTCTTTTTTGCCCCAGATATTCATTTCGCTTTTTGCTGGAGTATGGGCCGACAGGTACAACAGGAAGCTTATAATCATGGCTTCAGATCTTCTTTCTGCCGGAGCCAGCCTCTTTCTTGCTCTAAGTTTTATGAACGGTCAATACAGCCTGGGACTTATATTTCTTGTAAATGCGATACGTTCTGTAGGCATAGGGATTCAGATGCCTGCCGTAAGCGCCATACTTCCTCAGCTTGTCCCTTCTGACAAACTTGCCAGAATCAACGGAATAAACTCATCTCTAAGCTCCATGCTTATGCTTGTTGCCCCTGCCGTTGGTGGATTTTTGCTTGCTACCATGGGCTTTTCTGCAACACTTTATGTAGATGTCTTTACTGCTACTATAGCCGTTATAATTCTAGCCTTTCTTAAATATGAGAAAGTACTCAGGCCTGCTGACGAAAATGCATACCCTGTGCCAGCTTCAACGCTGAGCTACATGAAAGAAGGTTTTCTTTATACAAAAAATCATCCCCTTCTTAAAAATCTGCTTATCTTTTATACGATTTTTTTCTTTTTGGTTACCCCAGTGGCATTTCTTACCCCGATTCTGGTTGAAAGAAGTTTCGGCCCTGAGGTATGGAAGCTTACCGCCAACGAGGTCATGTGGACCCTGGGTTCTGTAATTGGCGGCGTTATAATTTCGCTGTGGGGCGGATTCAAGAACAGGCTTGCTACCATGGCCCTCAGCTGTGCAGGATTTGGCATAACCTTTACCATGCTGGGTTTTGCTACAAATATATGGATTTATTTTGGAATCATCTTTCTTTCCGGAATATTCATGCCCATGTTTGGAACCGCTGAAACGGTTCTTATTCAGGAGAATGTCGAGGAAAGCATGCTTGGGAGAGTATTCTCCTTCGTCCAGATAATAATATCCTCTGTCATGCCACTTGGAATGCTGCTTTTCGGACCTCTTGGCGATGCTATTAAAATCGAATATATAATAGTAGCTACTGGTATCTGCCTTATGATTTTAGCTCCATTTATAATGAAAATAGCAAAATATGAATAATCAACCTAAAATATAAAGGAGAAATTATGACTAAAAAAAACTTGAACTTTGTGAGATTTTTTTTATGTGTCTCGATGACAACCTTGCTGCTGCTTGGAACTACAGGCTGCGGGCCATCTAAGGAAATTAAGGATGCCCTTGATAAAATCATCATAGAAAATAATCTTCCTGAGCTTGAAATCCCCGACACCATAAGCGTCGAGGAAGCACAAAAGCATATTAAAGCGCTTCAGGATGCTTTTGGCGAAATAGTATCTGAGATAGAAACTAAATACGACTACAAGGAATATATCCGCAATCTTGAAAATCCATCTCGTGTTTTGGAAGGCGAAATGAAAGGCATTTATGCCGAATACAAGAAGCGAATGGACAAGGCTCTAGAAGCTGCTGAAGATGATTTTGAAAAAGCTGTCAAAGAAATCATCTCCAAGATATCAGATTTCAGCGAAACCCAAAAAGATGAGCTCTGGAAAGCTGTTTATGATGAGAGCATCGCTCCTTTGAAGGACTATCTTGCCAACTTGGGTCAATAAACAACTTTTCCTTTCTACCACGCAAAGCCTTTATATGGCAAAAAAAGATTAGCTGGCATTCATATGAAAGCTAATCTTTTTTTATATTTAATGATATTTGGGAGTTTTAGTAGCTCTGAAGGTTGTATATGCTTTCCAGTTCCCTTGTTTCTTGGTGAGGCTTTTCTTTAATATTCAGGTAAAGGCAGTCTGTTTCTGTATTCATCACTATGCTCTTTATTATCTCAAATACCCTCACTTGCTGTTCCTTGCTCATTTCATCCAGCATTTCTGAGGCTCTTTGTACTATTATGCTCATCTTCATTTCCTCCTTGTATCTCACTTTCCATAATAAAATAGGCTTCCGCTATTCATGCCCAAATCCTTTCCTACTGAATTTTCCTGTGCCTGTTGTCGATTGTACGCTTTGCCTTACCTTGGCTTCTTTCAAGCGTTTCAGGTTCCAGCAGGGTTACGAAAACTGAGATTCCCAGTGAACTTTCAAGTTTCTTTCTCACCTGATTAGACATAAGCGAAAGCTTTGCCCTGTCATCCAGCGCCCGTTCTTGAGAAAGCTCTACCTGAACCTCGAGGGTATCCATGACTCCCTCCCTGCTTACAACAAGCTGATAGTGAGCCTCAAGTCCATCAAAGGAAAGCAGTTCGTGCTCTATCTGAGAAGGAAATACGTTTACGCCTCTGATTATCAACATGTCGTCGCTCCTGCCTTCTATTCTTGCTATTCTGTAGTGGGTTCTTCCGCAGGCGCATTTTTCCGTGTATACCCTGCTTATGTCTCCTGTCCGATATCTTATTATGGGAAAGGCCTCCTTGGTAAGAGATGTGAATACAATTTCCCCTTCTCGGCCATTTGGAATCACTTCTCCGGTATTTGGATTTATGGTTTCTATGATAAAGTGGTCTTCGGCTACATGAAGTCCATTTTTTTCGGAGCATTCCATCGCTACCCCAGGGCCCATAAGCTCACTCATTCCATATATGTCCAGGGCTGTTATGCCCAGTTTTTCTTCTATCTCCGTCCTCATGTTTTCCGACCAAGGCTCGGCTCCAAATATTCCGTACTTCAGTTTTGAATCTTTCAGCGTAAACCCTTCTTTTTTCATGACTTCGGCGAGATAAAGGGCATATGACGGCGTGCATGTGAGCACGGAGCATTGATAGTCTTTCATAAGCATCACCTGCCTGCCCGTATTTCCCCCTGACACGGGAACTATTGATGCTCCGAGTTTTTCTGCGCCATAGTGAATCCCCATCCCGCCTGTGAAAAGACCATAGCCATATGAATTGTGGATTATGTCCGTCTTTTCGACCCCGGCCATTTTGAAGCTTCTTGCAACCATTTCCGACCAGTTGTTTATATCATTTCGGGTGTAGCCGACTACTGTAGGTTTTCCAGAGGTGCCTGAAGATGAATGAATTCTTACGATTTCTTCCATCGGCGTTGCGAACAGGCCGTAGGGATAGTTGTCTCTAAGAAACTGCTTCTTCATAAATGGTAGCTTCGCAAGGTCTCTCAGGCTGTCTATATCCTCTGGCATCAGGTTCTCCTGCTGCATAAGCTCCCTGTATGGCTTTACATTGTGATACACTCTTCCAAGTGTGTTTTTCAGCCTTTCGAGCTGTATTTTTTCCAATTCCTTGTGATCCATGCATTCGTAATATTCATTCCAGTACATTTTATCCTCCTTAAATACAGTAAATTCTTGCTGTTTCATAATAAAAAACGTGCTGCAGCCTGTTTTTTGGCAATAAAAAAACCTCCATCCCACAAAGGGACGAAGGTATTAATTTCGCGGTACCACCCTAATTAGTTATACACTAACTCAGCTCTTTCGGACACGAAGCTTTCGCCTGATGTCTTATCCATGTAACGGTAGAAGCCCGTTCAAGCTTACTGAAACTTCAGCCTGAAAACTCAGGAGGGAACTTCAACGGCGTTTATTATAGAGATGCTTTCAGTCTTGGCAACTCTTCCCTGTATAATAAATCAGCTATCTACTTTTCTCCATCAACGTTTTGTATTTGTTTACTTTTTAGAATAATAACAAAATTAAGCCCCATTGTCAATACATTTTTAATAAATATTGAAAAATTGGAAATTTTCTTCGAATTCCATGTGTTTTCTGATGTCCACATACCTCAAAGTCTTTATTTATTTTAAAAAAAGTCCCCCTAAATTCATGAATCAGCTTTCCATTTTCGCTATAATATATTTATAATACCTGTCTTTCATGTCTTTCAGACTTCGTTTCCTTATCAGTACTCTTTTATTCGTCTTTGTTTGAAATTCTTTATCTACCGAACTTACATAGTCCATATTTATGATATAACTTTGATGACAACGGAGAAATCTCCGGTTGTTTAAGCTCTCCTCAATATCATCGAGCTTGCCATATATCTTGAATTCTTCATCATTATTTGTATGTATTATGATTGCCGTATTTTTACTTTCTAAATACACTATATCCGCATATCTTATATGGTTTATCTTTCCTTTGATATTCAGCATAAGGCGTTTTTCATTTTCTTCTGCATCGTCTAAGTATTTATCCAGCAGTATCCTGATCTTATCATGATCCACTGGTTTCAACAAATATCCATACGCAAATACATCATAGCTTTCGAGTGCGAATTCACTCGAAGTGCTCATGAAAATTATCTTGACCTTTTGAGAATATTTTCTTATGTTTCTAGCCGTTGCTATTCCGTTTTCACCAACCATGAATATATCCATAAATATGAGGTCGAAACATGCAGACTCATCCATATATTCAGCTGCCAAATTCTCGCCTTTTTCAAATTCCGTGATTTTATAATTGTGCGGATTATTATCAAAATAGTCGCAAATATAGGTTTTTATGGTATCTCTGTCTTCCGGTTTATCATCACATATTGCAATATTTATCATAAGCCATCTTCCTTCCTGTCTACCCGTTTCACAACTGTGCTTACTTCCCATTTCCCACTTAAATAGTACCCCAGTGCCAGGATGGTTGCGCCTACGCTTGCAATCGGAGCCGCCATGCCTATTCCAGAAAGTCCCATGTTAAAATACAGTCCCAGCAGGTATGCCAGTGGCACCCTGAGAAGCAATGAAGATATCACTCCGCTTATTGAGGCAAACATCGTATGCCCGGCTCCGGTTATAAGTCCATTCAGGCAAAATATGAAGGGTACTATTATATACTCAGGGGACAGGGCATTAAGATATGTTACTCCTGCATGTATCATCTCCGGGTCATTATCAAAGACTGCGATTATTTCTGCCGGAAAAACTCTTGCCAATATGAATATCGGCAGGCTTATCCCAAATGCCAGCACCATCCCTATATAGAGTGTATGCCTTGCCCTTTTTATATGACCGGCTCCCATGTTCTGGGCCACCATCGCCGCAACGGATGAGCCAACTGCTATTGCCGGCAGTATTGCGAATGAATTGAATTTAGAAATTACTCCCAGTGCCGCGGAAGCCTTTACTCCAAAGCTGTTTACAAGTCCCGTCATTACAAGAAATGACACGTTTACTGCCACGTTTTGTATCGAGGTCGGCACGCCCACTTTCATAAGCATATCGAATTTTTCCTTATGAAATTTGAAAGATTTAAGTTTGAAATCGAACATGAAATCGGTGTTTTTAAGGTACACTATGCAAAGCCCCATGCTTGTAGCCTGTGACAATATCGTAGCAATAGCCGCGCCTCTTGCTCCTAGCTTGAAATATCCAACCAGTATCAAGTCCAGCACTATATTTATTACACAGGCTATGATTACAAAGTACAGCGGTCTCTTGCTGTCTCCCAGCCCTCTCATTACCGCACTTAATGCATTGTATCCAAATATGAATACCGTCCCTGCCACCGTAATTTCCAGATATTCCTTCGCCTGCGCAAAGGCCTCTATTGGTGTCTGTATCAGTTCGAGTATCTGATTCGAGAGCAGAAGCATGATCACTGTCATTATTATAGCCGCTCCAATAAGTGATGTCAGCATCGTACTTATGGACTCAATTACAGCCTTACGGTTTTGAGCTCCCATGTACTGGCCTATTACTACGGTTCCACCTACGCTCAGGCCTATGACTATATTGGTTATTAAAAATGTTACCTGGCCTCCGATGTTAACTGCCGCTATGCCGACAGCTCCTCCAAAACGACCTACTATCAGCATGTCTGCAATATTATAAAATGATTGCACCACATTTGATATCATGAATGGCAATGCAAACAAGATTAATTGTCTTACTACGTTTCCCTGCGTCAAGTCTTTTCCAGTCCTGCTCATATGTTCTCCTGTCTCTTATATACCTTTTCTTATATGATTATAACATAATTGTTTGCTTTTTTTATTCAATAAAAACTATTTTTTGTTCAATAAAAAATTACCAGTGGCTTGAATCCCTGGTAATTTTTTTCATTCATATGTTTTATATTTGCCTTAATGCGTCATCTACTTGATATAGTTCTTGCTTACCAGCACGTCCTGAATCACTTCTGTTGGGATTTCAAATTCTATGACTCCCATGTATCCTGCCGCTACTTCGTATTTGTCAAATGAGATTACAAGTTTGCCTTCTTCGTTTACATAAAACTGCTGGTCTGATTTAATTTTTTCAAAACCTGCATCTTCGGATAATTCTCCATTTCCTTTTATCCAGTAGGATTTTTCTTCGTCTGCTTCTGTCTGAGCTGTCATCTGCTCGATTATGTTCTTGCTTATTTTATCCACATAGCTCTCATCTTTGAAAAGGCTTGGCAGCGTGATTACTATTTCATTTTTCTTATCTATGGTGTCATAGGTAAAGGTCGTGGATGATGAGCCTACCGTGTTTACATAATACCTTCCGATTGAAAGTATTTCGTCATTGTTGGTTTTTATCACATAGCCTGTATCCACTCCCAGATGTCCGCCGTCTCCGAATTCTTCCATCTTGGCCACGTCTTTTTCAAATTCCTCAAATAATTTTTTATTAGCTTCAAGGTACTTGCTGTTAAGCGTTTTTTGCAGCTCTTCGTCCTGTAGTCCGTCTATTATAGGCGCATCCATATTGGCATTGTAAGTATCCTTGTCATATTTGTACTGGCTGAAATTTATTACCCTTACAATTCCCCCGATTACCGGAACTTTCATCATTGACTCGGCAAAGCTTGGACTTACATTTACGGCGCCTGTAAACATTACTGCTATTGCGGCAGCTGCGGCAATTGTATTTTTTGCAGTCTTCTTCATCTTGTTGTGCTCCTTTTTACTGTAACGTGATATATTCTTCAACTCTTCTATATTTCCTGATTCTGGCATTTCTTTTTTTGATTTTGACTTTTCAATTGAGGCTTTTACAGTGTCCTCCAGCTCTGATGGAATCTCTGTATTCTCATACTCCCGCTTTAAAGTTTCAAGCATCTCTAAATCAATTTTCGGGTTATCCTTATCCGCCTCTCCCAGGGGAATCTGAATGTCTTTTATTATTTTTTCTTTCATGATTTCTCCTTTTCTCCTAAGTTAAAATTACTTGAAGTTTTTTCAAGGCTCTGTAAAGCGTGCTTTTCACCGTATTTATGTTCTGCTCGGTTATTTCAGATACTTCCTTGATTTCCATGGCCTCAAAATATCTGAGGGTTATTATTTCCCTTTCATTGGATGACAGCTTTTCGAGGGCACCGTGGATTTCATAGCTCTCTTCCTTTTCAAAATCATTGTTTCCAGTAATTATGCCGTGCTTTTCTATGACTTCATTGAGTCTGTAATCTTCCATGTTTACAAGTTTCTTGCTCTTCTTCAGATAATCCTTGGATGTATTTATGACTATTTTGCAAAACCACGTTTCCATATATTCTTGCTTCACTTCGCCCCTGTAGCTGAGAGCCTTGTATATGGAATCCTGTATTATGTCCAGGGCATCTTCCTTGTTTTTGATGTAGCTGTATGCTATTCTGTAATGCTTTTCTCTGCTGCTCAGAATATATTCTTCCAATTTCTCCTTTGTATATACGTTCATATTTCTTCCTGCCTTTTTTTTTGATTGGATATCCATTTCATTCTTTCACTCATTAGACGGTTTGTATCATGATAAAGTTTCAATTTATGTAAAAAATTTAAAAAAAATCCCATAAGCCGGATTATAATCAAATCCGGCTTATGGAAAATATTATTTTGAAAGGAAAATTTATTAGCTGATATTCTCTTAATTCATTCTATTGTCTAGTTTGAAATTGTGAGTTCAACCTATTAAACATTTCATTAAAAGTTTACTTTTTCACCATAGTAAGCTGCACGATATAAATTTTCCATAGTTGCATCATCAATAGCACGAGGATTTGTACCTGTGCAAGGATCCGCTACTGCTGTTTTTGCTATGCTTGGAAGTCGTTTAAGGAAGTCAGCTTCATCTATACCAAATTCTTGAAGTGATGAAGGAACTCCTAAATCTTTTCTCATTCTTTTTATTAAAGTTAGGAGTGATTGAACTAGCTCGTTATCCGCTGAACCTTCTAATCTCAATTGTTTTGCAATTTCAGCATATTTTTCAGGTGCTGTTTTGGCGTTGTACTCAATTGCATATGAAAGATATATGGCATTCGCTAAACCATGAGGAATTTTAAATATATCTCCAGTTTTATGTGCCATTGAGTGAACTATCCCTAAAATAGCATTAGAGAACGCCATTCCAGCTAAGTTTTGAGCAATATGCATATTTTTTCTAGCCGTCATATCTTCTTTATAAGAAGCTTCTAAGTTTTCAACTGTCATTTCGATTGCTTTCATAGCCAAAGCATCTGTTAACGGTGTTGCCATTGTAGAAACATATGCTTCAATAGCATGAGTTAATACATCAAGACCTGTATTAGCTACAACTTTTGGAGTTAACGTTAATACTAAATTTGTATCAACAATTGCAATATCCGGTGTTAGGTTAAAGTCAGCAATTGGATATTTAATGCCTGTTTCGTTGTCTGTAATAACACTAAATGATGTTACTTCTGTTGCCGTACCACTTGTTGTTGTGATACCAATAAATCTAGCTTTTTTTCGAAGTTCTGGAAGGTTAAATGGTTTAACAGCTTCTTCAAAAGTAAATTCAGGATATTCATAGAATAACCACATAGCTTTTGCAGCATCTATCGGAGAACCACCACCAATACCAATAATCCAGTCTGGATTATATTCAAGCATTTCAGCAGTACCTTTTTTAACGGTTTGAACACTTGGGTCATTTTCAACGCCTATGAATACCTTGCTTTCTATACCAGCTTCTTTAAGATAGCCTTCAACTTTGCCTAAAGTACCATCTTTTTTTAGTCTCTCTGAACCGATTACGATATAAGCTTTTTTACCTTTAATATTCTTAAGATGACTTATAGCGTCATCTCCCATGAATACGTCTCTTGGAATTGTAAATCTTGTCATTTAAAAACCTCTTTCTAATATATAATATAATAAGTTGCAAACTATTGTTTTAATAGTTTCAGTTGCTTGCTGTAAGTATATTATAACCATCATTTTTATAATTTGAAAGAAGGCACTTTTTGGTATCTTGGTTACTAAAAGGTATGAAATGACAGTTTCTAAAAAGTAAGAATTTAGATAAATAGGGCTTTACGCACTTTTAAAAATAAATAAATTTATTTTTAAATTTTACTAAATTATAGTTTTCAATAGCGTTCGTTAAGCTCTGCCAGTTCCATTACAAGGAGCTCTAAAAAATAACACACTGGTATGGCCACCATAAAAAATGCATAGGGCATATACTGGAGCGGGGTCACACCTACTGTCGTCGCCGGAACTATTGAGGCTATGCTCCATGGGATAAGGCCGGCCATCGGAACTGCGGAATTTTCCAGGTCTATGGCAAGCTGCCGGTTGGCTTCATTTACATTAATAGCTTCCTTTCTGCCCTTTTTTTTGAAATCAAATTTTTCGTATGAATCCCTCATTATATTCTCTGTCATTATGATTGCAATGGACTGGTTGCAGCCCAGCATACCCGATACCGTCGACACGAGCGACGTTGCCAGGAATATCCCATATCTGCTGTAACTTCTTTTATCCACCATCTTCTTAAGGCTGTCCGTTATCCTGAGTTTTGCAAGAAGCCCCGTGAGCGAAGTGGATAAAAATACCACGAGTGCTGATTTAAGCATGCTTACAATCCCTCCGCCTCTCATTATGTCGTGAAGCGAATTTGAAGCATCCTTTATTTCAAATCCAAACACTATGTATCTTAAAACCTCTGGAATTGACTGCCCCTGTATGATTACAGTCAGCACTGATGCTGCGATTACGCTTATCAGCATCGACGTCTTTATATTTCCTCCCATTATGGCCATAACTATTACAATTCCCGATGGTATAAGCAATACGTATGAGACCTTGAACTGGCTTCCTATCTGAAGCTGAAGCTTGGAATCTATCTGATTTATTATGCTGTATCTTGAAATATAAAGAAAGAACAGCATGCTCAAAAGCGTAGGCACGATTCCAGTCATTAACATATTTTTCATATTGATCATGATATCGCTCTTTGAAACACTCGCTACCAGCATTGCACTTCCTGACATGAAGGACATCCGGTCTCCAAAGTAAGCTCCGCAGATTATTGCCCCCGCCGTCATGGACGGATTCGCGTCTCCTGCCAGAGCTATTATCATCAGGGGAACCCCCATTACGCTGCAGGTTCCAAAAGATGTTCCTATGAGAAAGGATGTGACCGAGCAAATTATGAAGCACAGCAGCAGAAATATTTTAGGGTTTAGATATCCGAGGGCATAATACACCATGGTGGGAATGGTTCCAGATGCAAACCATATCCCTATTATGGCTCCTATGAGTATGAATATTTGAATCACCAGCATGGAACTTTTGCTCGAGTTCCATGATATCAACAATACCTGCCTGATGCTGTATTCTCTTTTGAGGCACACCAAAGCAAAGCATAAATAGCTGAATATCAGCATGTAGCCTACGAACATTCCTTTTGAAACCACATAAATAAGTGCTGCTGCCGAGCACACAAGCGCGATGATTATGTCCATTAATTATCCTTTTCTTTCAATGAAGGTCGATTTTCTTATATACTTCATGATATCATATTTTTTTTACCTTAACCACCGGAAAAGATTATATTAAAATCCGCGCGATAAGTTTAATTCAGACCGGAAAACGGTATAACTAAATATACATTAGAATTTTAAGGGTTTATTTATTTTTTATAATAAAAAAGGTAGGTGCCGGTTATGACAAGATTTATGGTCGAAGGAAAATTTGAGGCCTTTAAAAAGGCTTTCAAGGAAAAATGGGATAAAATAGGCAGCGAAGAGCTGGATTCTATGCTTGATATCAAGTCTAATGAGGAGGATGTTATTCTCGGATTGGCGAAACTTTATGAAAAAACCAAAGAGGATATGAAAGAAGATTTCCATGAATGGCTTGACAGTATTGAAGATAAAAAGGATGAAGACGTCGAAGAAATAATGGATGAAATAAAGGATATAGAAAAACCTGATCCCCTTAAGAGCAATGTCGAAGAAATAATAGAAGACATTGAGGATATAGAAGAAAATATCCCAAAATCTGAAGATGAAAAAAAATAGTAATAAAAAAAGGAAACAGTTCATCACTGTTTCCTTTTTTATGGGGGGTATATTTATTATCAAATGGGCAGACTTCCCTCCTTCAATCTTTCAACGATCAATCTTGAAAGTCTGCCCATTATCGGGGGGGCGGTTTAAATGTTCCTTTAAATGCCTATAAATAAGCCTTCTTATATACTGTCATGATTTCCTCAAGACTTGCATTTCTTGGATTGGAAGGCATGCATGTATCTTTTAGCGCAAGGTTTGCCAAAGCTTCAAAATCTTCAGAACTTACTTTAAGTTCCTGTAGATTTTGCGGTATTCCTACTTCTTTTGAAAGTTTTTTAATCTCTCTTATAGATTCTGTCGTAGCTCTGTATGGCACATAGCTTGTTGCACCCTTTAGGCCAAGCGCTTCATATATGAGTTTGAAGCGTTCCTGCACCTTATGGTCTTCTCCATTGAATGCCATTACATGTGGCAGCAGTACGGCGTTGCATACTCCATGAGGCAGGTTGTAGAACCCTCCCAGGGAATGCGCCATGGCATGAACCATTCCAAGGCCTGCATTTGAAAAAGCCAGACCCGCTGAATATTGGGCGTATGCCATCATTTCTCTTGCTTGTATATCATTGCCATCGTTTACGGCTCTTGGCAGGTACTGCCTTATAATTTTGATTGCCCACAGGGCGTCTTTATCCGTAAAAGGCGTAGCTCCTTTTGAAAGTATTGCTTCTATGGCATGGGTCATCGCATCCATTCCTGTGGCGGCTGTAAGGCTCTTTGGCATGGAACTCATGAGCTTTGCATCATTTATTGCAATCCAGACCGTGCAGTTGGTATCTACCATGACCATCTTGGAGTGACGTTTTTCATCTGTTATCACATAGAAGGTGGTGACTTCCGAACCGGTTCCTGCCGTAGTGTTTACAGCTACTATCGGAAGCGCCCTGTTTCTGGACTTGTTTACCCCCTCATAATCTTGTATCTTTCCTCCATTTGCCATTACAATTCCTACAGCTTTGCAGGTATCAATAGCCGAGCCTCCTCCAAGCGCCACTATGAAATCGGGCTTGATTTCCACAGCCACACCGAGGGCTTCATTGACAACAGCCGTAGTCGGATTGGGCTTTACGCCATAATAAATATAGCTGTGCACCTGCGCATCATTTAAGGTGTTGCATACCTGCTGCGCAACTCCGCTTTCGTATAAAAACTTGTCGGTTATAACGAGCGCCTTTTTGTAGCCGAGCTTGCGTACTTCATCGCTTAAAAGCTCAAGTGCTCCCTGCCCAAAAAAATTGGTGGCTATCATATTTACTCTGCAAGGTTTTTCCATTTCATTCCCCTCATTTTTGCCCAAATTCCATATTTCTATAGTCATGTGGGTCTATCATGTTTAACAATTCCATCTCGGTCTGTGTCGGAGGCTCTGTATACTTGATGTCTATGTATCTTATATCAAAACCCGTGTTTTGGGATATCTCTTCTATGCTCGAATTCGGATGGATGCTCTCGAGTATCAATTCCCCTTCGTACATTCTAAATACACAAAGCGGAGTCACTATCGAATCGACATTTCCTCTGGTGGTCACGAAGTCCACCTTTGGCACGAAGGTTCTTTTATCATGCTTGGTTCTCCAGATTATTGCTTTTTTTGCTGTCGGTATGAGCACTGCGCTTCCTGCTCCGCCTGGCATCCTTACTTTAGGTCTGTGATAATCTCCGATTACGGATGCATTCACATTCCCCCTGTTGTCAAACTGGATTCCGCTTAAAAATGCAACATCCAGCCCTCCTCTCATGGAAAGGTCGAAAATATCAGAAAGAGGAAAATCTGCAACGCTTGTATCTGTAAGTGCCGTTCCTGCACTTGTATACTTTTGAAGCTCCGTAACAAGTGGGTCTACTCCTCCTGGAATATTCAGATGCACGGCATTTGGTGCATGAACCGCTTTTGCAAGCAGGGTTGCTATCATTGGCATATGAGAGGAAACACCGTGAAAGACCGTGTTATTGTCTTTTATCAGCCTTGACATCACACATGTCATGATGTCGCAGCTTCTGTAATTATTTAATTTGCTGTTTAAATGTATATTTCCCACTGATTTTTCCTCCTTCATATCCAATCTAATTTATTGTAATTCTCAAGATAACTTGAAAGTTGTTCTTTATTTTTAAGAGCTTTAAAGGCTCTGATGTCTTCTCTGTCAATGTCGTAACATCCCTGACACGAGCATGGTTTTGCTCCTCCTGGAACATGTACAACTGCCGATACCATGAAATGCGGGATATCTACTTTTTGATTTAAGGCTCTGAATTTTGAGGTTTCAACTATCTTCTCTGCTGATATGATAAGTTTTTTCGATGCTTTTGCCAGAAGGACATCGTCGAATTTTGGGCCTTCTATCATGGCATTTCCCTGGCAATCCGCCTCCTGAACGTGAATGATTGTTACGTCTGGCCTTATGGCTTTTACCACGGTTATTTCTTCATTTGAAAACGGATCCCTTACATGAGTGAAATAGTCATTAGCTTCTATAAGATCGCTCACGGTAAGTCCTTTCACCGGCATGAATGGGATTCCATATGCCGCGGCTCTAAGAGCGCTCATCACGGTGTAGCAGGCATGTTCATTGCCTTTTACTTCTCCATCTTGGACAGCCTTTCGATAGTGGTCTGCCAGTGAAAACTCTGTCTCATAGCTTATGAAACCTGCATCTACACTTTGGACGCACTTGCCGAAACAAAGCATGTCTACATCCATGGCTCCTGCCGTCTTTATTACTTTAAGGCTTCTTTTTTTCTGTCTTACAATTTCTCTTATAAGAGCCATCGGTGCTCTGTGAAGTACATTCCCTCCGACTCCAAGGGTATCTCCGTCATGGATAAGCCCTGCGGCATCCGAAAGTTTCATCAATTTATTCACTTAATGGCTCTCCTTTCATTTTCTGCTGTTCAGTATTTAGCTAAGGTTTTTATTATGATTCTGTTATTTTGCTGCGTTGCATGCTATGTGGATGGCATCCCATACTCCCGCAAAGGGCGGGGCGTATACCAGGTCCGTCATGCCCAGTTCATCTGTTGTCATTTCGTTGTGTATTGCTACTGCAAACACGTCTACTCTAAGGACTGCTCCTTTTTTTCCTGCGGTCTGTGCGCCCAGAAGCTTCTTTGTCCCAGTTTCATATATTAGCTTGATGTAAATAGGCGTCTGGTCAGGATAGTAGCCAGGGTGATCATACGCCTCTATCATCACGGTCTTGTAATTCATGCCCAGCCTTTTCGCATCTGCCTCTCCAAGTCCAGTACGCCCAAGTTCTACATCGCATACTTTGATGGCCGCCGACCCCAGTGCGCCTATAAACTTGGTATGGCTTCCCATTATATTGTCACCTGCAATACGTCCACATTTGTTGGCAACGGTTCCCAGAGGAAGGAAGCTGTTTTCCTTGAGCCCCTTGTGGTAAACCATGCTGCAGTCTCCTGCTCCCCAGATGTCTGCAATCGAGGTTCTCATCTCTCTGTCCACAATCAAGGCTCCATTTGGCGCCATGTGAATACCTGTGTCTTTTAAGAATTCTGTAGAAGGCCTCACTCCTATGGACAGGATTACCAGATCCGCCTCATATTCGCCTTTGTCTGTTGCCACTGAAGTCACATGCTCTGCGCCTTTTATGGCAACCACGCGCTCTCCCATCTTCAGCTGCGCTCCCTTGGAAAGCAGCTCTTCTTTTGCCAGTTTGGAAATTTCTTCGTCGAAGGGCATGAGTATCCTGTCTGCAAATTCAATGCACGTAACCTGTTTTCCAAGATGCAGGAAGGCATCTACGGATTCTATTCCTATGTATCCGCCGCCTACTATGACTACCTTCTTTATATCAGGATTGTTTGCAAGCTCTTTCAGCCTCAGTCCGTCTTCCATGGTTTTGAGCTGATACACTCCTTTTTTGTCTATACCTTCGAGTGGAGGTTTAAGTGCTGCTGCTCCGGTAGCAATCATCAGCTTGTCATAATTGTCTATGAATACGTCTCCGGTTTCATGATTCCTTACCAGAATCTGTTTTTCCTGCGGAACTACTTTCAAAATCTCGTGATAAAGGCGTGTCTTTATTCCAGTTTTTTCAAATTGCTCTCTGGTTCTTGCAATCATCTTGGTGTGATCATCATTGAAACCACCTACATAATACGGCAGTCCACAGGCTCCATAAGAGAGGAATCCGCCTTTTTCATATACAATCACTTCTGCACTCTCATCTATTCTTTTAATTTTTGATGCGGCCGACATTCCTGCTGCCACCCCGCCGATTACTACTACTTTCACAACGCGCTCCTTTCCTAAATGGAATCTACTTTGATTTGAGCTTCCTTCAAAGCAGTCTTTATGCTTTTTTCATTTATAAATGCGCTGTAGATGGCTTCATAAAGAACTCCGTTTTTATCGCCTGCCTTCATGACAGGAACAAATGGCTTTGCAAATTCTTCTATCATCCTGAGCTGCACTTTGTACCATGGATATTTTTCGATTCCCTCTATATAGTTTACTTTTCTAACAGGTGCGCCTGAGCATTCTCCTGCTAGGGCGTCTATCTCCGAAGACCTGAGGTATTTCAGCAATTTTTCTGCCTTATCCTTATTCCTGCTCATGTTTGTAATCGCAAACGACCACGTCACATTCCACGAAGTGTCAAATGTCGTAAAACCCAGGTCTTCTTTTTCCAGGCAGTCTTTCATGACAGCTCCCAGCTGACCGCTCCAGGTTGTTGCCATTGCAACTTTTCTGCCTGCAAGCAGGTCTCTTATTTCATCATTTCCATAAGTATTGGTATCCTCTGGCGAAAGTGAGCGCAGGGATATATATTTTTCAACTTCACTTTCCATTTTTCCTATGTTGCATGTCGTTTCTGAGCCACTTTGGGCATATACATCTTTGCCCTGGCTTCTTAAAAAAGGAACTGCATCCAGAAGTATTTCCGATGCATTCGCCTTGAGTGCGATTGGAGCATCATGTCCTGCCATATGTAATTTTTGGGCTATATCTATGAATTCATCTGTACTGATAACTTCCTCTGGCAGTTTATCCAGCACCTTGCTCAGCATGCTTTTCCTGTAAACTACCATGTGCCCATCGCAAAATGATGGTGACAGATAGGTTCTGCCGTCGCACTGCATTTCTTTGGCGATTACTGGGAGGATATCCTCAAAATCATAATTTATAGCTGCAAGGTAACCCTTGTCGACAAAATCTCTGAGCCATAAATGTCCGGCTATCATGACTATGTCATAGTCCGCTTTTCCTTCAAATGATTCTATCATCGTCTTGAAATAGTCATCCCACGACACTATGTTGAATTCCACTTCGATATCTTCAGGAAATTTTCCCAGTATGTCATGGGCCGGGTCTACATAGACGCTTACTGCCGGGTCTTGTACCGCCAAAACTTTTAATCGCTGCATTTTATACCCCCGATCTGTTTAATTTTCAATCTGTGGTATGGAATCTACTATCCCTACTACAAGGGCATCTATAGGAGCTGATTTATCTAAAGCATGCTGAGTCGTGTTGTCAGTTGTAATGAGTACGCACTCGCCAATTCCTGCTCCCAGCTTGTCTGCTGCAACAAATACCGCTTCTTTATTTCCAAAAAGAGGCGCAATGGTCAATAATTTATAGCCTACCAGCTCCTGACATTTTCTCGTCGATACAACCGTCCCAACTACTTTTCCTAAAATCATATTTATCACTCCTTCTGCCTTTATTTTTCTATTTTTTCAAACCTTAATTTCTGTCCCTGAGAAAGTCCAAATGCATTGGCATTGTCGGTATCTATGTGAAGATCCAGCACGTAGGTGTCCTTGACTCTCACGCTTATATGCTCTATGACTCCTCCACTTTGTCCTTCTACAAATACTCTGATGTAATCTTCGTTTGAAAGCCCAAAATTCAGAGCCTCCTGGGTAGACATGTGTACGTGTCTTTCTGGTACTATGACCCCACGAGATGAGCGTAAATCTCCTTCTGGGCCTCTCAGGAGTATTCCTGGGCTGCCTTGTAGATTTCCTGAGTTTCTAACAGGCGGCTTTATTCCCAGAATCCTTGCATCTGAGAGCGAAACCTCCACTTGTATTTCCGGGCGAACCGGTCCTAATATCCTGACTTTTTCGATAGTTCCCTTTGGTCCTACGAGCTCTACCATTTCTTTTGAAGCAAACTGACCCTGCTGACTTAAAGCCTTGAAGAAGGTAAGCTGATGTCCCTTGCCGAACAAGGTTTCCACGTCTTTTTGAGACAGGTGGACGTGTCTTGCCGAAATGCCTACAGGTACAACTTTTTCCTGAAATTGCATATTCCTTATTTCTGCCAGTACTAATTGTGTAATCTGATCTACAATGTTTTGAGTATTCAATTTTCCAC
>JBATTG010000270.1:0-14835 GCA_049670425.1 Proteocatella sp. | reverse complement strand
CGCATTGACAAGGTCTTATATGGGATTTGCCGGCAGCGTAAACAGAGCTTACAAGACAGGTTCAACTAAATTGATGAGAACTTTGATGTTCATGTTCTTTATAACGTGTCTGGTATCTGTAGCATTTTTCTTTAAGCAGGACGTAAGTGTTTATGATCTTTGGATAAACCCTATAAACCTTGGTTTAATACTGGGAGGAATTCTGTTTGGATTTGGTATGTCATTTTCATCATGTTGTGCATCAGGCGTTCTTACAGATTTAATAACAGGATTACCTAGAGCATTAACTACATTAGTCTTTTTTGGAATGGGAGTATTTTTAGGATTCCCTGTTCAAAATTCTGCAGACTGGGTTACAAAATCATGGTTCACTTCTCCTGTTGGAGAACAAATGACAGGCGGTGTATTTTTGCCGGACTTGTTCAAATGGGACGGTTTAGAAGGTTATTTAGGAGCTTTAGTTTTCACGGCACTACTTTGCGGAATTGTTGTTGCTGCGTCATATGCATATGAAAACAGCCGCAAAAAGAACAATATGTTCATAGGAACTCCTATGGAAAAAGTTCAGGAGCAATTAGACGTAACAGTAAAAGATGATTACGCAATGTCAAGCGAACGGTCATATGACAGGGCCTTTATAAAACCATGGTCAATGAAGCAAGGTGTTGTTGTAATAACAATTTTATTTGCCATATTGATGGGAGTTACAAAAGCAGGCTGGGGAGCATCAACTCCATACGGTCTATGGTTTGGAAAAGCATTGATGATGGTTGGCGTTTCGCCTGATTCCCTGGCAACATTTGCTAAAATGAAGCCAGATGGATTTATTCTTCCGTTTTTCGAACATGCAATTTCAGTGCAAAACTTTGGAATAATAGTTGGAACAAGCATATATTTATTGACTGCGGGAATTTTCAAGAAGACTTTCTTCGAAGAAATAAACGTATCTTTCAGAGAGCTTATGCTTTATGCTCTTGGTGGTCTAAGCATGGGATTTGGAACAAGACTTTCAAATGGATGTAATGTAGGTGCTTTATATACACCAATAGCAAACTTTTCTCTATCTGGATGGTTCTTCCTCGCGGCAATGGTCGTGGGTGGTATTATAGGAAACAAGTTTGCAAGAAAACTGTTTAAGAATTAGTAAAATTTATATAGATAAGATACCAAGGTGCCAGGCACCAGCTTATCAACTTATTGACTTTGGATCACCTGTTGGCTCTTGCTGGCAGGTGATTTTAGATTCAAGCTGTATCCATATGAAAAATTTATAGATATGATAAGAAAATGCGATTTGAATATTTTCGATTTTATTGATATTATTTAATCACAACCTTAATAATGGGGGTGTTGAAATATAAAATATGGAGGAGAAAATAATGAAAAAATTTCTGTCATTGATAATGGCTACCGTGATGATATTCGGTTTATCAGCATGTGCAAATTCGGAAAAAAGTGAAGGCGCCAGGGGTGCGGAGCTGGAAGATAAACTGGTTATATATTCTACGCACGGAGAGGACTTATTAGAGTTTACAGCGGATGCTTTTACAGAAAAAACTGGGGTTTCAGTTGAATTTATAAACCTCAAAGGAGAGCTTGCGGATAGAGTAAGAGCAGAAAAAGAGAATCCACAGGCGGATATAATGTTCGGGGGAGCATCGTCTTTATTTATAGAAATGGCCGGGGAAGGAATATTTGAACCTACTTCACCGTCATGGGCAGGAGATTTGGATTCCATGTACAAGTCAGAAGATGCAAGCTGGTATGGAACCATAAAAACACCGGTAATGATGTTTTATAACAAAGAAATGATTACACCAGAGCAGGCACCAAAGGATTGGTCAGATCTGGCAAAGGATGAGTACAAGGGAATGATTGTATCAAGAGATTCTGTTTCATCTTCCATACGTGCTACGCTTATGAGCTTGATTTATCAATATGACAAAGCCGGAAATATGGATGAAGCCTGGAGTTACACCTCTGCGCTTGATGCTAACATGAAAAACTATTATAACAGCGAGACTATGCTATTCCAGGCTGTGGGAAAAAAAGAGGCAGCAATAAGCTTTGCAGTACAAAGTTCCATAATAGACAATATCAAGAATAACGATATGCCGCTGGAAATAGTGGATGCTGAAAGTGGAAACGTTGTTATAACTGATGGTATCGCAGCGATAAAAAATGCTCCACATCCAAATGCAGCAAAAGCTTTTGTCGAGTTTGCCGGAAGTCCTGAAATGCAGGCGAAAATTGCTAATGAATTCAATCGCATACCGACTCTAACTTCGTCTTTGGCAGATTGTCCAAAGTGGATGCAAACAGAATATAAAGCTATGGACGTAGATTGGGGCGTAATATCTAAAAAACAAGGGGAGTGGCTTCAAAAGTGGGATACTGAAATAAGGGATTCCAGTAAAGATTTGAAAAGCGAGTAGGAATTAAATATAAAACAAAAGGCTATGCAGGTACTTGGAAAAGTAATGCACAGTCTTTTTGTTTATAGGCAAATAGGAGATGAATATGAAGGTTACATTACAGAATTTAGGGCACTGCTTTGGGGATAATGTAGTTTTAGATGATATAAACATGGAAATTCAAGATGGTGAGTTTTTCACGCTGTTAGGACCATCGGGTTGTGGAAAAACGACTATTTTAAGGATAATAGCCGGATTTTTAAAACCTACGAAAGGAAGGGTGCTGCTTGGAGGAACGGATATAACAGGTCTTCCGCCGGAAAAAAGAAATATTGGAACTGTATTTCAAAACTATGCATTATTCCCCCACCTGAATGTATCTGAAAATGTAAGATATGGTCTTGAACTGAAGGGACTTAGCAGAAAGGATCTGGATGATAGATTGAAAAGCTATTTGGATCTTGTAGGAATGTATGACTACAGGGAAAAGAAGATATCTGAACTTTCAGGAGGGCAGCAGCAGAGAGTTGCAGTAGCAAGATCACTGGCAATTGAACCCAAAATTCTTCTGCTTGATGAGCCCATGTCAAATTTGGATGCAGCCTTGCGTGACAGAATGAGAGATGAGATAAGGGCTCTGCAGCAAAAACTTAAAATAACGACTTTGTTTATAACTCACGATCAAAAGGAAGCACTTTCCATTTCAGATAAGGTTGCTGTAATGAATGGTGGAAACTGCATTCAGCAGGGGACTCCGTTTGAAGTCTATGGAAATCCGGCTAATGAGTTTGTAGCAAATTTTGTCGGAGAATCAAATTTGATTGATTCCAGGGATTTTGAAAATATACCTGAATTTTCAAATTTTGGTACGGCTCGTTTTTTAAGACCAGAGGCCTTAGAAATCAACAGCCAAAACAGATGGAGATACTCTGTCTGCGGATTTATAGATCGAACGGCATTTAACGGAAGTACTATAGAATATCATGTGCTGGTTGGTGGTAAAAACATCAAATTAGTTGAGCTCAATGATGGGAAATTATGTAAAAAGCCAGGCAGCCGAGTTTATATAGGACTCAGAGGAGATTATAATAATGAAAATTTTTGACAGCAGCTTGAAATGGCATCAAAAATTGGGGTTCATCATATTGTATTTGATTTTATTTTTTGGAATAACAGGTTTTATAATTGCTCCTATTATGAATACGGTATTCAGGAGTTTTGATACGCAGACAGGCTCAATAATTAAAAACTATATTGAGTACTTTGCTGTTTCAAATAATTTTAAAGTATTGTCCAATACTTTGAGACTTGGCATATTTACAGTTATAACGTGTGGACTGGTAGGGACTTCATTAGCGTTTTATATGGGATTTATAAATATAAGAAACAGGAAGCTTGTTCATATATTGCTTCTGAGTCCAATGATGGTTCCAGGAGTCATAATTGTAATTTCGTTTATACAGCTTTATGGCGAAAGCGGACTCATTACAAAATCTATACAAGGCATCCTTGGAATGAATAATTTGCCCTATGTATTTAATGGTTTTGGGGGAATTTTATTCATACATACTTATACGCAATATGTATATTTTTATCTCAACATATCAATTTCGCTTAAATACTTAGATTATTCAACTGTAGAAGCTGCGCGAAGTCTTGGGGCATCTAAGCTACATGTTTTTAGAACAGTGCTTCTTCCTTTTATTGCGCCTGCGCTGATATCTTCAGCTATGGTTACGTTTATTGCGGGAATAAGCTCTTTTTCGGCGCCAAATCTTCTTGGAGGCAGATATAAAGTGCTGAGTACTCAGATTATGCTTTCAAAGGCAAATAATCACATGGATATGGCTTCAATGCAGGTGGTTGTTCTTATGGCAATGGGCTTGTCCATATTATTTCTGATGAGACATTTTGAGGGGAAATATTCGCAAGAGTCGTCTGTGCGCGGAAGTGAGATACCAAAGCTTGAAATTGAAAACAACTGGATAAGGATAACCTTTAAAGGGTGTATGTCATTTTTATTAATAATGATAACTCTACCAGTGCTGAGTATTTTGATTCTGTCTTTTGCAAGTTCGAGTTCGATGATGATGGATATATTTCCAAAAGATTTTGGACTCTGGAATTACAGCAAAATAATTGAGAAGAAAAGGGTTTTGAAACCTTTTTTGAATAGCATCATAATGTCTTTAGAGACATGTTTTATCGGACTAGGAATTGCGCTGCCGGTGGCTTATCTTACAACCAAAAAGAAAAATATTTTAAACAGGGCTGCAGAAATTTTGATTATGCTTCCTTTGGTTATGCCTGCGAGTACGGTTGCCATTAATCTTATAAATACTTTTAACAGAAAAAGTTTGTTTTCATTTAATAAAATTCTAATTGGGACTTACTGGATACTTCCCCTGGCATATATAATTATAGCGTTGCCTATTTTTTTGAGACTTAATATAATTGCAATGGAAAGTTTCAATATTAATTTTGAATATGCATCCAGGAGTCTGGGTGCAGGGAGCAGGAGGACTTTTATAAAGATAACGGCTCCTATCATCATGCCAGCAATAATTTCAGGTGCAACCCTCGTTTTCATAAAAACCCTGGGAGAATATACCATGTCAGCACTTTTGTATGGCGTACACAATCGTCCTGTTTCAATTGCCATGGTAAGCGCTATGCAGGAATTTGATATAGGGCTTTCGATGGCTTACGGTTCAATCATAATGCTGATTTGCTTTGTGGCAATGGTTATTATATTAAGGCTTGATAAAGATAAATATAGCAGCTGAGAAAATTGCTTTAAAAGATGGCCATTCTACCATCGAAACTAAGGTGACAGCTTTCAACTTAACAACTTATTGATTTTGAATCACCTGTTGGCTTTTGCTGGCAGGTGATTTGAAATTGTATTTTGCTTTATCAAAATATTGTTTATCTTGCTAAATCAGTTAACTTAAGAATAAAATACAATTAGAAGTACTCATTACTATTTATGAATTATCGTAAAATCACTAACTTATTATAAATGTGATAGATATTAAAGGAGGTTTTTATGCCACTTGAAATAATACAAAATGATATAACGAAAATTCATGCTGATGCAATTGTTAATGCAGCAAACTCATCTCTGCTTGGGGGTGGAGGGGTTGACGGAGCAATTCATAGGGCTGCAGGACCGGAGCTGCTTGCAAAGTGTCGTACTCTTGGTGGCTGTGAAACTGGACAAGCAAAAATTACAAAAGGCTACAGGCTACCTGCAAAATATATAATTCATACCGTTGGACCTGTCTGGCACGGTGGTAAAGACAATGAAGAATTTTTTTTGGCAGGTTGCTATAAGAACTCACTTGCATTAGCTAAAGCCTATAAGCTTGAGAGCATTGCTTTTCCTTTGATATCATCAGGTGCTTTTGGATATCCAAAAGATAAAGCATTGAAAATCGCCATTTCCGTAATTGGTGAATTTCTCTTAAACAACGATATGACGGTTTATTTGGTTGTGTTTGACGAGAATTTATTCGCACTGTCAAAGAAGCTGTTATCCGCTATAAAGCTACAGCGCCTGACCTTAACTTAATGACTTATTGATTTTGAATCACCTGTAGGCTATTGCTGGCAGGTGTTTTTTTAATTAAAATTCTTATTACTAAATAAATTATTGGGTACAAATGAAGTAGGTAATATTACTAGTGGCAATACGTCTGGTCTCTGGCAGGATAATAAGAATGCAAACTGCTGAGTTCTGTGACAAAATCAAATATAAATAATATGGTAAATGATTTACGTATGAAAAAGCAGGGGAGATAATTATGGATAAGAATGATATGGTTTATTATCCTCATGATGAAATTGCTACGGTTTTGCTACCAGTGACATCGGGTTGCTCGTATAACAAGTGTGCATTTTGTTCCATGTACAAGGATGTTGAATACAGGGAAGTTCCATTTTCAGAGATAGAAACGAATCTTATGAATGGATATGTTTATACTGAAAAAGTATTTCTGACAGGAGGAGACCCTGTTTCTATCGGCTTTGATAAAATGAAGCTATTACTAGATATGATTCATCATTATTACCCATACTGTGCTTGCGTTGCTTCGTATGCGTCCATAAATAACATTTCCGGATATTCAGTTGAGGAACTGTCCATTCTTCATGATGCTGGTCTCAGGCTTTTGTATATTGGGTTTGAAACCGGAAGTGATGACATACTGAAACTTATGAAAAAAAGCCATACTGTGGATCAGGCAGTTATTCAGGCAAAGAGGCTCAATGAAGCAAAAATACCGTTTAATTCAATTATAATGTATGGTATTGCAGGCAAAGGAAGATCAGTGGATAATGCAGTTGAAACTGCTAATATGATAAATAAGTTTAATACAAATCGGGTAATAACTATGAATCTGACTGTATTTGAAGGAACAAAACTTAATGAAATGATTAGAAGCGGGGAGTTCATACTTGCAGACCGAAGCGAGAGAATGCTTGAAATAAGAACGCTTTTAGAAAATCTTAATCCACAAAAAGCTATGATATTTGACACAACGCATCCGACAAATATAATCAAAATTAAGGGTACCTTGCCGAAAGATAAAAAGAAATTAATAGATGAAGTAACAAATAATTTGCAGAATAATACTTTAGGTATCTAATTTATTTAGTTTTTAAAATTTGAAATAAAAAGGCATCTGGATGAAAAATCAAGGTGCCTTTTCAATGATATCAATACATTAACGTAATAATTAAGTGGTAAACAATCATAGGGAGATTATTTAATGAAAAAATTTAATAAAAAACAACTTGTTTTGCTTTATGTGACTCCAATTCTTTGCATTTCAATGTTATTACTAATACCACTCTTAACCAATAAAATTGGAAAAACCGCAGGATATATTGCAGGGTTTTGTATTTATTGGATTTTATTTTGCATTCCAGTTTCTTTATATAGTTGCAATAGCTTTAGTGAACTAAAAGCAATCTATTATCAAAAATCCAATATTAAGACAGCAAAGAGAAATATATGGAATATAATTGCATTTACGCCCTGTTTAGCTACTTTATTTGTTGTATTTAAGGAGTTTGCTCCAATAGCAGGATTACAAGTTTTGGCTTTAGCTTTATTATATGCACTGATAAATGGTACTTTTGAAGAAATGTTTTGGCGAGGAGTTTTTAATAAAGTTTTCAATAACAATATATTTTTAGCATATATATATCCGAGTGTTTTTTTTGGTATTTGGCATATAGCATTATATTTTGCAAAAGGAATCGAATATCAGGGCGGATTTGTTGCATTAGTTTGGGGTTCGTTTTTTATGGGATTATTATGGGGATGGGTTGCATACAAAACAAAATCTATTAAAGTTGTAACAGTAGCTCATATTATAACTAATTTTTTTGCTTTCACAGGTCTTATTTATGAAAACTGGTTCGTTTAACAGTTTAATATAAAACATTCACCGATGAATCAAAACAATAATTAAATAAATAATCTCAACTTTGTTTATATCCAAAAAAATCCACTGACATATAATCAGTGGATTTCATATATTCATTACTGTGCATGAGCAATTCGGCTCGCAGCGGCTGCGGCTATGCCTGCTACAATGTCATCTAAAAAGGTATTACATTGGCCGTCCTTTTGTGTATCCAGTTTTTTTATAATGCCAATCTTCTCTTTATCCAAATATCCAAAATTAGTTAAGCCTATTGTGCCGTATATATTTACAATAGATAGGGGCAATATTTCATCCAGGCCGTAGAGACTTTCATCGGAATCTATGATACTTTGCAAAGGTTCGGGTAGAAGTTTTTTTTCTGCCAGTTCATCAATCGCAATCCCAGTCAGAATACAATGAATAACTTCTCTTTTGCTTAAATCTGCATCGACATTATACAGACACTTTTCAATCGATAGATCAGGATGATAATCTATTTGTATTAGCTGAACAATCTCCGCAATATCAATAAGCTCAACACCCCTTCGCTTTAGCATATCTATCGCAGTAACCTTAAGCTCTGCCATATCATATTTCTTACTGTCTGTGTTGTTTTTATTTCCCATAGTAGTACCCTTATGATATCCAGTGAATTAATATCACATATCCCTTTCTTGTTGTAAAAACATCTGTTTAGCATTTACCTACATTAATGCAATCAACTCTTCAAGTTGTTCTGAGAGCGCTTTTGCAAGTTCTACATCATTGTCTTGTAAGGCACTTCCTATTTTAGTTTCAACGGCTTTCTTCTTTTGTTCTAATTCTAAATAATCTTTATCAAAATGACTCGAATAGATCATCTTTCTGAATTTTTTCATGCTCATTCTTCTAATGTTCTTATCTTCAATTATCAAAACATAATCCATGCAGTTTACAATTGAATAGTAATCATGAGAAATCATGAGGACTGCACCCTTATATTCTCGCAGGGCATTTTCAAGCGCTATTTGGGCATAGGTATCTAAATGACTGGTAGGTTCGTCTAGAAGCAACATGTTTGCCTTACTGTGTGCAATCTTAGCTAATTGTAGTATGTTTTTTTCTCCACCCGACAGAGATCCTATTTTTTGGTGGATACCTTCTTCTTCAAAACCATAACATGAAAGATATGAGCTGATTTCATTTAAAGAATTAAAACCTAAATCAAAAAACTCATTTACTATTGTCTTTGATTCATCAAGTATATCGCCTTGATTTTGAGATAGATAGGCCAATTCAATATCTGAATTAAGTCTGACTCCTTCGCTACCATTTTTAAATAGATCTTTTAATAAAGTGGTTTTTCCGGTGCCGTTTGGACCGATCAGTGCAACTTTATCAGTGGACCTGATTTCGAAACTTACAGCTTCTAAAAGCGTGTCTTCAAATGAAAGATTATAATTTTCAACTTCTATAGCAATTGTATCTTCAATTTTATTTTTCACATCAAAACTGATCTCTGGTTGCTTAATATCTACAAAAGGAGCTTTGATTCTGTTACTTTCTAATCTCTCCTGAACTTTCATTCTGGCTTTGAGAGCTCTTCCCCTTGATGGATTAGAGTTTTCAGTTGAAATAAGCCTTAATTTATTGATTAAGGTATCATTTCTGGAAATTTCCTCATCATCGGCAAGGGACAGTTCCTGTCGTTCGATTTTGCTTTGAAGCAGTGAGAAGTTATAATCAACATAACTTCCGTCAAACTCCTGTATTTCCATATTCTCAAGATGGATAATTTTGTTAAAGCAATGATCCAGCAAATATCTGTTATGAGTTATTATTAGCAGCGTTCCTTTGTAAGCGTTAATCAGTTTTCTTAAAGAATTGAGATTTTCAAAATCCAAAAATACATCTGGCTCATCCATGATTATTAAATTTGGAGCAGTAAGCATTTCTTTAATAACTTGAATGATTTTAACTTCCCCACCGCTAAGTTCCATTACATTTAAATCCTTGCGATTGCCAAGGTCCGCAAGATTCAGTTTATTATTAATGTTAGTTTCAAAATCATCTCCGCCGATTGCATCAAATGCATCTAATGCCTTCTGGTACGCTTGCATTAACACTTCAAGCTCTATCTCCGAAGCTGTTTCCATTTTATCGCAAATAGAAACCATCTCTTTTTGCAATCTTATAAATTCTTCACCAACAAACTCAAATACCGTGGTTTCTTTGGTTTTGTCTAATTGAAAGAATTGAGTTACGTGGCCGATTTTGTGATTGAAATTAATCTCTAAATCACCATCGAACATATATTCTTCCGGATCCATAATTATATCTACCAGTGTGCTTTTTCCACTGCCGCTGGACCCTATAAATGCACAATGCTGACCATCTTCGAGTACAAATGAAATCTTATTATATAAGTCTTTTTGAGGATATGAGTACGACAAGTTATAAACTTTTATCATATATTACCTTTCTTTTTCATTTAAAAAGAGCCTATATAAATAAGCTCCTCCAATATAATCTTACCAATCACAATACTGCAATTGAATATTATTTAGTTAAGACATTCTTTTTTTGTTTACTGTTAACATGATACCACTTTTTAGCAATATATACAATCATTTCACCCTAATTTATGTTTTTTATATGGTCGGTTTATTATAATGTAGCTACAGCGACAGGCACTAACTTACTTTGAAAAAATGTTGACGGATAAAATAATAAATGTTATTCTTTTAATAAACTGACGGTCGGTCTATTTTGGGGAAATTCAGGAATTTCGAATTCAATTATAATAATGTGAAATAAGGAGGAAAAGGTGCTGAAAGCAAAAACTAAAAAACTAGATATTATGTGGATGTATGTTATTTTTGCATATCTGTTATTCGGGGTAATGGTGCTTGGTATATGTGGCACAGCTTCTATGGTGTTTCATGCATCCAGTTTAACAATGCGCTGGTTAGCAAATTTATGTGCATGGTCACCAACTTTTGCATTACTAATTATGTTTAAAAAATTGAAACCCGATATGTCATTGAAAGATTTTTATCGAAGGGCATTTAGTGGAAAGATAAAGATGAATTTATTGATTTTAACTGCCGGTTCAGTTATTGGCGGCACTTTGTTGTCTATATGGATTTTATCGATTGCAGAAGAAAAAAGCTTTGCTTCTTTTTTTAATCTTGGAACGTATTCTATGCCATTATACTTTTTGCTGTCTTTTTTATCTGGACCAACTGGAGAAGAATCTGGTTGGAGGGGATACCTTCGCTATGAATTAGAGAACCGCTATGGATTTGTAAAGGGTTCGCTGGTGCTAGGGGTTGTATGGGCATTCTGGCATACTGTACTTTGGTTCGTAGATTCGGATTTTGCTGGATTGAGCCTGATTCCTTATATTATTTCTAATGTAGTAGTAATGACGTCTCTGGTTATTATTATGAATGTGGTCCTGAAAAGAAGCGATAATTTGTTTTACGCAATTTGGATACACTTTTGTTTCAATTTTCTATACGGTTTTTTGGAAGTAGATATTTGGTTTTATGTGATTCTTTCAATTGTATATGCAATAATCGCTGCATGTTTTCTAATATTTTATTTGAAAGTTGAAAACATAACGATTCAGGAACCCAACGGATATAAGATATAGATAACTAGATGTACAAAAAAATAGTAAATGTTATTTCGAAACAAATCGGATTAAAGTATAAAAAGTGAATGGAGTAGAACTATGAGAATTATTAAAAAGTATGATGAAAGAAGAGATGAGATACTTGATGCTGCCGAACGGCTATTTTATTCGAAAGGATTTGAACGGTGTACTGTAAATGACATACTTAAAGAGGTAGACATTGCAAAGGGTACTTTTTATCATTATTTCAAATCAAAAGAAGAAGCTATGGACGCGATTATATCTAGAAATATTGAGATTGTAGTCATTAGAGCTGAGGAAATAATTAAGAGAGATGATTTTAATCCGGTAGAAAAGCTGATGAATGCATTTTTAGCAATGCGAATTGATGATAAGTTTGGCAATAATATGCTTGATGATCTACATAAACCTGAAAATGCATTATTACATCAGAAAAACTTGAATCAGATGATTGGATCTATGGCTCCTATTTTGGTAAAGGTTATTGAAGAAGGAATTGAAAAGAATGTTTGGAGTTGCAGATATCCACTGCAGTATATGCAGGTTTTTCTGGCAGCGTCATTAACTTTAACCGACAAAGGTATTTTTGAAGCAGATGATGATTCACAGATGATTATTATGGCCGCATTAATCTCGATGCTTGAGAAGATGCTGGAAGTCTCTGAAAATTCTTTTATGGAGTTATATTTGCAGAATTGGGATTGAAAATCGTTATTGCTAAATAAATTAATGGGTACAAATTAACTGTAGGTAATATTATCAGTGGCTGGCGAGAAATAACGGGCTGAGCGGAATTTTCGATTGCTCCGTGATTACGACACGAGTCGCTATTTATGAAAAATGGGAGGTATCATTGTGCCAACAATTGTTCATTTTGACATTGCTTCAGATAACCCTGAAAGAGCAAAAAAATTCTATGAATCATTATTCGGATGGAGCATGGAGGGTCCTCCGGGAATGCCGGACTATTATTTGATTGAAACAGAAGACCTGCATGGCAGCAAGGGCGTTGGCGGAGGTCTTGGAATGAGAGGGGATCCGTCTCAAAGAATTACTGCGTACATCGGTGTGGATGATATTGATGAGTACAGCAAGATGGTCGAGGAATTTGGAGGAAGAATAGTCCGTCCTAAAATAGCGGTACCTGGATGGGGCTATATGATTATCTGCGTTGACACTGAAGGCAATACATTCGGTCTATGGCAGGAGAATAAGAACGCAAACTGATGGGTTCATCGTAATGTCGAGTCCACGCACTAACTTATTTTACAATCAAGGGAGTGTAAATGCGTAATCAGTTATATGCTGGAGAATGATTGTAAGTTAGAGCAAGAAGCTGTTAATGTAGAATAAATTGAGAATGAGGTTGATATAGAGGAGTAAGATGATTTCAAATAAAGCGCTGGAAACAAAAGCAAAGATTACGCGTATTGCTGAATCTTTGTTTGTCAAAAAGGGATATACCAATACAACCTTGAGAGAAATTGCGGCTAAAGCCGATGTTACGACTGGGGCTTTTTATAAATATTACAGTTCTAAAGATGAAATTCTGGTGGCCATTTTCAATGAGGGTTTTACTCGTCAATGGGAAAAATTTTATGCACTTAAGGAAGATTTTACCCCGGATGATTATGCGGGTATGGTTGCTGAAATGAACAGGGGGCTCTCTGAAACCTTTGGGTTAGAACTATTGAAAATCTACTGTTCGGCGCAGTGGGACACGGGAAATCAAGGGTCACTTTGGAAAGCCTTGGATTCGGAGAAATACAGCGCATACGATCAATCGCTACTCGAAAAACTGGCCAAAAAGTACAGTACAAAATACAGCTGGACTGAAATCGATGATATCATCCTTAAGGTTGACCGCGGAGTTATACTGGACTGGCTGATCAAGCAGGGTAATTATGACATAGAAAAGGCAACCAGGAAAATGCTACTCATTGTTTTTAGAGAAATATTTGATTTATGGAATGGGGAATTGAGTTGACACAACAAAAGATAACGTGTTATATTATGCAAAAAATAACGCGTTATTTTTATGCGCTCAAATGATGTGGAGGTTATTATGAAAACAACGGACGAAATGATCAGAGCTGGCGGTTTATGGGGTGGTTTATGTGATGGAATAAGCACGGATGAAAAGGAAAAGGATGCAGATATTATTGTTTTTGGAATCCCTTATGATGGAAATGTGAGCTACAGAGATGGTGCCAAAGATGGTCCACGTGCAATTCGTGAAACGACAGCACCAATAGCACCTACAACAGAGTATTTTGAGGATTTAACGGGAACCAGAGTAGTTGATCTTGGCGATTTTGGCAGTCAGGAGTGTGAAACTTTATTTAGTGAGGTGGAACAAAAAGTAGCTGAACTTGTGAAACATCAGAAATTTTTTACAATGATTGGTGGCGATCATTCTGTAACTATCCCAGTACTTAGAGGAATTGACAAGGTAATTGATCATGAATTCGGTATTATTCATATCGATGCACATTTTGATTTATGTGACGAGCTTTGTGGAAGCAAGCTGTCTCACGGCTGCACAGAAAGAAGAGCCGTTGAACTGGACAACATAGCCAGCAGCGAAAGCCTGTTCTTCATAGCTATTCGCTCGGCTGAATTAGATGAATTAGAGTTTATGAAAAAAAACAAGGTAAATGTAATCAGTGCCGCTGAGTATGAAAGCTTAGGAACGCAAACTGTTATACAGAATGTAAAGGAAAAAATGGCGAAATTTAAGAGCATTTATTTGACAGTAGATATTGACTGCCTGGACCCTGCATATGCAGCGGGTACCGGGACTCCTAAGTTTGGGGGACTTACCTCAAGACAGCTGCTGGATCTTTTAAGAGGTTTGTTTGATCTTCCAATCATTGGTTTTGACGTAGTGGAAGTAGCTCCAAAACTGGATGCATCGTTGTCGTCTGTATACGCGGCTCAAAGGTTCATAACTGAGTGCTGGGGGCATCAGGTAAGAAAAAATCGTGATTAATCAGGCCATAAAGATGAAGCTCCCAAAGTTGAAATTAACGATGGGAGCTTCAATTATATACATTATTTTTCCATAACTGCAGCATTCTCATAAATATCTTCATGTTCTTTTATTGACAGCATTTTTTCAATTGCAAATGAACCGATGAGGAACACACTAAGATTTGTTGCAACGTGAATTGCTGTGAAAGTTGCACCAAAAGAAGTAATCTCATACATCAGCAGGGGAAGCTTCGTACTTGACCATACTCCTAAGAAGAAGATTACATAGGCAAGCCTTGCTTTTTTCTTAATAAGGATGGCTGCGACTGGAAATGCTGCGTAAAGCGGACCTGCTGCAAGTGAACCTATAGCA
>JBATTG010000269.1:0-7077 GCA_049670425.1 Proteocatella sp. | reverse complement strand
TCTGTGTACCGTAAATTGCAAGATAGTTTGACGCAAAATTATTATTGTGATATGATTAGTTTGGTACCAAACTAAACTTAATAATAAGAAAGGGTGATTGAATTTGACAGCAAATTATAAAGCGATGATAGTCAGTGAAACGGATAAGGGAGAATTTTCCAGAGATATTGTAACTAGATATATATCTTCCCTGCCTTCAGGTGAGGTTCTAATTAATGTAAAATATTCGTCCTTAAACTATAAGGATGCGCTTTCAGCTACAGGTAATAGAGGCGTAACAAAAAAATATCCTCATACTCCGGGTATAGATGCCGCAGGAATTGTAATAGAAAGTACTAATGTGAAATTTCGTGCAGGCGACCAAGTTTTCGTAACCGGGTATGATTTGGGCATGAACACATCCGGCGGTTTCAGCCAGTACATCCGTGTACCAGGAGAATGGATTGTAAAATTACCTAAGGGCCTTTCATTAAAAGAAAGCATGATATTCGGGACAGCAGGTTTTACAGCGGCGCTCTCTGTAAGCAAGCTTATAAACTGCGGAATTAGCCCCAATGATGGAGATATACTTGTAACCGGCGCAACTGGTGGAGTTGGAAGCGTAGCTGTTTCTATTCTCAATAAACTTGGATATCAAATTATTGCGGCTACAGGAAAACCTCAGTCTAAGGACATGCTGCTAAAATTGGGAGCCAAAGATATAATTCTCAGGGATGAACTTGATGATAAGTCAGACAAATCACTGTTGAAAGGAAGATGGGCAGGAGTAATCGATACAGTAGGAGGAAATATATTAGCAACGGCATTAAAATCGACACAATACGGCGGTTGTGTGACCTGCTGTGGCAACGTAGCTTCTCATGAACTCTCCACCACGGTATATCCGTTTATTCTTCGGGGGGTTTCTTTGTCTGGTGTGGATTCTGTTCAATGCCCCATGGATTTAAGAATACAAATATGGGATAAGCTTTCGGAAGCATGGAAGCCTGACAATCTACACGAAAATGTTGAAGAAATAAACTTGAATGAATTAGATAAAAAAATAAATCAAATCCTTAGTGGAAAACTAAAAGGACGAACTGTTATTAATCTTGATATGTAATTTATAAAAGTAAACATCAAGATTAATATAAATGGAGACGTGATAAAACGAAAAAAATATTTCAAGAAACCAATCTTGGAAATATCCAGGTTAAAAACCGATTTGTTTGAAGTTGCTACCTGGGAGAATATGATAACAGAAGATGGGAATTTATGATGATTCATTTATTGATGGCTATAAGGAATTAACAGTACTCATGGTTTACCGGATACAGGTTATCGGTGTTGAAGCTTTGGATATCAGGGGAATAACAAACTCCCTAGCTTTAGAAAAAAATTCTAGAGTTAGGGAGTTTGTGTATATTTATGCTAGTATTGTTAAAATTCGGTATAGTTATGTTATTCCTATTGCTAATAAAGCACTTGGATGTTATTCCTAAGTAATTCATTCGAATAATCTTGATGTAATGAATTGTTCATTTGGAGTTTTAAACGCTCAATAAAAAGTAAATAATCCTCATTGGAAAAGGCAGAAAAATTGTAAATATCTTCTGCAATTTTTTTTACAGTGCCCGAAGTACTTTTTGTAGCAGAAAAAACAGACGTGTCCATACTTTCTTTAGTATACGCCATTACTTTTTCGATGTAATTTTTTGTTTCTTTAAAAGGTGGCACCCCACCGTACTTTGCAACATTTCCACTTCCTGCATTATAGGCTGCCAAGGCAAGTGTTGTGTTTCCATCATATTTTTCTATCAATCCGCTCAGGTATTTTGCTCCGCCCATAATATTTTGCTCGGCATCAAATGAGTCTCTCACCCCTAGATATTCTGCTGTTTTTGGCATGAGCTGCATCACCCCTATGGCACCAGAATGGGAAACTGCGTTTGGGTTGAAATTAGATTCTGATTTTGCAACAGCTTGTAGTAAATTAGCAGGAACATTATATTGTTCTGATGCTTTTTGGAAAATAGAATCCATAGATGTTGAAGTACTTATTTTTTCAGAAAGTATATCTGAAAAACCTACAGGTTTTGATGTGCTTTTTCGTGTAGTACTAGCGTTTATGTCCATCATTATTTTTTGATTATTTTGAATGGGAAACATTTTGTTGATCCTCCCTTGCATATTTTAACATTGATATATCCACCTTGAAAATCCAATAATATTTGACAAATAAAAAACATAAAGACCCTATTTTCAGTATAATTGAATTACCAGAAACAATAAATCAAAACGGAGGTTCATGCTATGAAAATAATAACACAAAAATACGAAATTGATAATACTTTTTCTTGCAGAACCTTCTCTTGTCAAAATCCCTTTGTCTGTTAAATCGTTAATATTTTTTTAACGGCTCTATAGTAAGGCCTCCATAAAGCATTCCAAAAGATGTAACTTCAACACGATTCTCATGTACTGCAACCTATCCAAGGATTTATCGGAATTGTACAGTTAATTAGAGTCTATCTAATATTTAATTCGTTTTTTGAAATCTCTTTATGTATAATTAAGATATATTGTGTATAATTGAGATATATGAGTTTTATTTTATTAATCAGATGTTGTGAGGTAGATAATGAATGAAAAGAAAAAACTGAATATCCTTTTAATCATACTAGTATCACTTGTAATAATTGGCACCATCGGCTACTCAAAACTTCTTAATGTCAGTTTGTTGGATGGTCTTTATATGACGGTTATTACCATTTCATCTGTAGGTTATAAAGAAGTCGCCCCAATGACAGATATTGCTAAAATATTTTCGATTTTCATCATATTTTTCGGTGTTGGTACTTTAGGATATGCGCTTACAAATTTACTCTTATTTATAATTGAAGGGGATATGAACTACTTTTGGAGGAAAAGGAATATGGAAACTAACATTAATAAAATGAACAATCATTATATTTTGTGTGGTGCCGGTGAAACTGGTGAAGTTGTCATCAACGAATTTATAAAAAACAAAAATGATTTTGTCATCATTGAGAAAGACAGTAACCGATATCAGTTTTATTTATCTCAAGGATTAAAAATTATTCACGGCGATGCAACCGAAGAAACTACTTTACAAAAGGCGAATATCAAATGTGCCAAAGGGATTATCAGTACACTGCCTACGGATGTGGACAATGTTTTTGTAGTCCTTACAGCACGTACTATGAATCGAGACTTATACATAATCTCACAAGCTTTCGATAAACATGCACCGGATAAGCTCAAAAGAGCAGGTGCAAACAAAACAATTTCAGCAAATGAAATTGGTGGCAGAAGAATGGCTGCTCAAATGTTGAGACCTTCTGTTGTGTCATTTTTGGAGGTTGTTACTAGTATAAATGGTGAACAGCTAGACCTTCAAGATGTGATAGTCGGAATCAATTCAGAAATGGTGGGGAAAGAATTGAGATATTTGAAAATACCTGACCGTTTTGGACTTGTTGTCATTGCTTCAAAAAAAGCAGGTCAGATAAATATGATCCTCAATCCAAAATCAAATTTGGTACTTAACGCAGGTGATATGATCCTTGTTTTAGGAAACAATCAACAAGTCAATGAACTGAGAAAAATAGCGAATGACACGGGTAAAAGGGATTTACAATAATTAAGGATTGTATATTGTGCATGAAAAATCCAACTGTAGATTATCCAATTTCTTCCGTTTATTTGTGATTTTGCTAATGTTTTTAATTGGACACCTGCATAGTTCTAACTGTACCATTCCCCCTAGAAGTTTATTCTTCCTTGATGAGTTTCAAAAAGACTTCAACTATTTTAGGATCAAATTGCGTTCCAGAACATCTTTTTATTTCTAACAATGCTTCCTTTTTACTTTTGGATTTTTGATAAGATCGATTACTTGTCATGGCCTCATAAGAATCCGCTAATGCTACGATTCGCGATTCTAAAGGTATTCCATCGGCCCTTAATCGATCAGGATAACCATTTCCATCAAACCTCTCGTGATGATACCTTACAATCTCAGCTAAGCCTGCATACTCATCCGTACTTTTTAAAATATGATAGCCTATTTCTGAATGTTTTTTTATAAGTTCAAACTCATCATCAGTTAAGCTTTCCTTTTTGTTTAATAGTTCGGGGGAGATGACAATTTTACCAATATCATGAATCTTTCCTGCTTGCCTTATATTCTCAACCTCTACCGTACTTAAATTCATGGCTTTTCCAATTAAACTACAGTACTCCCCAACCCTCTCCATATGTACTTGCTCATTTTTATATTTAAAATTAATGCGACTAAGCACATTTTCTATCTTTTGACTTCTCATTATTTTTCCATGCTCCATATTACCTTTATGCAGCAAATTCCTGACATTCCTATTGATTATTTCTATATTTTGGTATTCTTCGATCTTCACCTCGTAACTTGAAAATACTAATGCCATAACAGAATCAAATTTTATTTTCACTATTTCTTCCATAATTTTTTTAATGGGTATTGCTTAATTGTAAGTCGTATATAAATTAAAATGCAAAACTTATAGACATCTTATATGCGCAGATATTCTCTATTCAGAATATCTGCGACTTTTTTAAGCCTACCCCACGGTTCTTTTGAATAATTCTAGTATTCGACCAAACTTCGTGTTGAAATAACCTCCTTAAAAGATTTAATCAAATAGTTTACTTACTTTCTTTTGACAATGAACGAAGTAACATTTTAAAACTGTAATTAAGATACTCCTCTTTTTTTATATTCAGCTTTTCCTGTAAATATTCTTCCTTTTGGCTTGCCATTGAAATAATGCCAGATATACTTGCCCAAATCATAAATACCGCAGGGAGCGTTTCAATATCGGCACGAATGTAGTTGTCAGATATTCCACGCTGTATCAGCGTAGAGATATTCTGATTAATTTCTTCACCTACATTGAATATCTCTAAAAGCACAGGGTGCATTTCAAAATCATCTTGATTTACACTGATTTCCCCAATGATACTTTCAAAATATATGGGATATTCCTTCTGAATATGAACTAAAGTATTACATATTTTATAATAACAATTCTCAAATCCATCTTCAGAATCAACGATGTCACTTAAAGTTTCTTTAAGTAAAAGCATACTTTCAAATATAATATGGTTATAGATTTCCTCCTTGCTAGAAAAATATACATAAATAGTAGATTTGCTATAATCAGCTTCTTTCGCAATGTCATCCATTGTGGTCTGCAAAATTCCTTTTTCAGAAAATAGCTTCTTTGCTGCATCTAAAATGTTACTTTTATTAAACTGGATTAACTGTTCTTTTCTTTTTTTTGCCATATTAATATCCCTCCAACTAAATTAAAACTGTAGTTGTAATTATACTATACGTTCGATTTTTGTCAATATAGTTGTGCTTTCCTATTTAGCAGCTTCCAGCGAACTGTTATCCATGTCATCACGAAGTTTAAACTGGGAAGTTAACGATCTCATCATCTGTGCTTGTCCGCTAAGTTCCTCGGAAGCTGCCGCACTTTCCTCAGCTGTTGCCGAGTTTGTCTGAACAACGCTGGATATTTGTTCAATACCTATTGTTACCTGCTTGATGGAATCTGCCTGTTGCTCTGCAGCCACCGCGATTTCTGTGATTTTTTCTACCGACTTGCCTGATTTTTCTACAACAGATTCAAGGGATTTTGCAGTTTCATCAGCTATGTTTGTACCATTATCTACAGCTTTGACTGCTCCTTCAATAAGTGCAGTCGTATTCTTTGCTGCTTCAGCACTCTTTTGTGCAAGGTTGCGAACCTCGTCAGCAACAACTGCAAAGCCTTTGCCCGCTGAACCTGCACGAGCCGCTTCAACAGCCGCATTAAGTGCAAGAATATTGGTTTGAAAGGCAATATCATCAATGGTTTTGATAATCTTTCCAATTTCATTAGATTTTTCGGAAATTTCACCCATAGCAATAATCAATGCTTGCATCCGCTTGTTACTTTCCTTAATATCATCACCAGCTTCACTTGAAATTTCATTTGCATCTTTAGCTTTTTCTGCGGTTAGCTTTACTTGATTTGAAATCGTCTCAAGGGCTGCAGAAAGTTCTTCAACAGATGACGCCTGCTCTGTAGCGCCTTGTGAAAGTTCTTGGGCCCCGCCTGCAACTTGGTCTGAACCGTTTGCAACTTGGGCACAAGCTACATGTATTTGAGAAAGTGTACTGCTCAATCTACGATTGATTCCACGCACTGCCATTATAATGCCCTTATAATCACCAACATATTTTTCTTCAAATTCTGTATTTACACAAAAATTTCCATCTGCCATTTCAGTAAGCAGGTATACAGTATCATTGATAATTATTTTTTGGTTTTCTAGCATTCTTTTAAAAGCTTTAGCAAGAACACCAATTTCATCTTTTGAATTTGCTGTAATTTCAATGTTTAAATCACCTTTTTCCATCTTGTTGGCGACATCAACTATTTCATTTATAGGATTCACGATACTCTTTGTTATAATCAGGCTTAGAATAAATGATATTACAATACTTGCAATAGAAATAACTATCATAAGTATAGTTACAAAAATCTTTTTATTATTAGCTTCTGTATAGCTTGATACTGCTTCGTTTTCGGCAACATTTCCAATTTCGACAAGGGTATTTTCCAAATTATCTATTGCTGTGGTATATGTAGAATTATAGTAAGCGATGGCCTCTTCATTTTCATTTTGTCTTGCTAAATCCATTAGAACCAGTCTTGAATTCTTCACTGATGTAAGATTTTTATTAAGTGAATCAAGTAATTGTGGATTGTCAAAATTTTGGTTTAAGAATTCAACTCCATCACCAACCAATCCGGCATAGGTAGTTGCGGTGTCCAAATGTTCCTTAACTTCGTTAAGGTCAACGGTAGTAATTGACCACAGAACTCTTTTGCCCACTATCTGCATATTCTTGCGGACTTCCATTTGTTTAGTCATATTTTGATATGATACATCGTAGAAATGTTTCATTTCTGAATTTAATGAATTTAATGATACAAGCGCGACGATAATTACTATAATAAACATACTTATTACAGATGCAAATAC
>JBATTG010000268.1:0-7175 GCA_049670425.1 Proteocatella sp. | reverse complement strand
AAATGAAATTAACTGGTTTTTTTACTTATCATGACTCGTCTTGCGACTCATCATTAATAAATGGTTTGTATATTCTACTGTTTAGTTTTCAAGGTTCATATTTTATCTTGCTTATGTTGTTGTTCTTGCTGTGTTTGCCGCCGTTGTTATCTTGTTGCGACTTTTATTATTATACTTCATCAAGCTGTTTTTGTCAAGTTTTTTTCAAAACTTTTTTTTTTTGTTATTCGCTGTTATCACTCGCTTGCCGTGTTTTGGCGACTTTTATATAATACCTTTTTTTCTTAATTTTGTCAAGTCCTTTTCCACGCTAATTTATGTTTTTCCTCATTCGACGATGGGATGTTTTTAATGTTCTTGCGGATGTATCTTTAGGACGTATATTAATATACCATTTCGTTTATGTTTCGTCAATAGTTTTTGAGTATTTTTGGGTTTTTTTTGAAAAATCCCTGGTTTACTGCCTGAATTCAATGTAATTATAGCAATAATTCTACTAAATCGCTAATTTAAAACTCTTGTAGCTGTCTTTCAAGACAGGCAGATAAACAGTTTTGAGCTATTTTTTCATTATAAAGATTTATATTCATCTATATTTTTTATTACGATTGTTATGGTTCCATCACTATTTGAAATTATTTCAACTTTACTGCTATCTTGGTAATATTCGACTGGTATCAATATTTCAATGCCATTTCCGGTTATAATTTTTTGTTTATCAAATTTTCGGGCCATGCTTTCTCCGACTTTGATTCCTTCTTTGTCAAGATTTACTTTCTTAAAGGCTTCTTTATATATGGCTTTCACTTCCTGCCCATCTTCAAATGCTCTATCGAGAACTTTGTTAACATCCAGAATGCCTTCTTCTACAATGGTATCCGATATTGCTTTTTTTATTTGTGCTTTTTGTTCTAAGTCTTCTCCGATGAATTTATCCTGCACTCTTTTGTTTATCTGATTGAAAGATTTAAGCTTTTCTTTTTCAGACAGTCCCCTGTTTAAGTCAAGTACAAGGTCTCCAAAGAAACTTACTTTTTCACCTTTTACAGTGTATATTTTATCTAAAAGCGCTATATCCATATATTTCAAATGTATCAGGAACGCTTCTTCTACTTTAGACTTCGGACTCAGATAGAGGTCATTACTCTTTCTAATCATGGCTATGGCACCATCTCTGGTTGATTCAAGCTTTCTTATCAGCAGGTCTTTGTGGTTAAGTTTTATACAGCCAAAATACATAACGCCTTCCATTTCAAACAGCATGAAGGCTATGTCACAAGAAGGAAGAGCTTCCCTGTTGTCAAAAATCTTCTTTTGGATCATATAACCGAGGTCTCTGGTCACTTCCATAAAAAGGTTCAAATCACTATCCAGCGCTTCCATCATCTTTTCTACTGGCGATGCCTCGCCAAAGCCTGCCCATTTCATTTCATTGGAGCCATGTATTTTCTCTATATTAGTTTTTAACATTTCAAAAGTAAGTTCTTCATCATGATCTATTTCAAAGGTTGAGCATACTGGATACTCACTTTCTTTATTAAAGGTGTGTATAACTGCCTTATACATCAGTATTTTTCCTAAATCAAACATTTTGCTCCTTTTTTGACTATTTAGATTTTCAGGTGAAATTTTAAGGTCCCCACCGTGTTTCAGTGGGGACTTTTTATTAGTTTTAGATGTTTCTTGAATTAAAGATATTTTCTTGATTCTTCAATTCTTAATATTAATTTCTCTTTTCCTAGCAATGTCAGTAATTTTTTAATGTCTGGTCCGTGCATCTGTCCTGTAAGAAGTACTCTGGTACCCATGAACAGATTTTTTCCTTTTATACCATTTTCTTTTTGAATTTCTTTGAACATTGCTCCTACAAATTCTTCACTTATCTCTGATACAGCTTCGATCTTTGCTTCAAGTAATTCTGAAAGTTCTTTCATGTGGTCAAGTTTCATGAATTCCTGCGCATCTGGCTCAATTTCTCCGATTTCATCATTTAACAGCAGCTGGATTTTTTCTGGGAAAACTAAAAGATAGTCCATTGATTCTCTTACTGTTTCGACTGCAAGTTTTATCCAATCCCTTTTTTCAGTTGCTTCGTCTTTAGTCATAAGCCCGGCATCCACAACAAGCGGTATGCATAGATCCGTAAGTTCATCCAAATCATGCGATTTTATATATTGGTTGTTCATCCAGTTCAGTTTCGCAACGTCAAACACTCCTCCGCTTTTCGAAACTTTTTCCAGATTGAATGCTTTTTCAAGCTCTTCCATAGAGAATATTTCCTGATTATCATCTGGTGCCCAGCCTAATAAAGCTACATAATTTATCAGCGCTTCCTTCAAGTAACCTTTTTTTCTGAAGTCTTCTACCGCAACATCACCTTGACGTTTTGACAATTTTTTTCTATCCTGGTTTAATATGTTTGGAAGATGAACAAAAGTTGGCGCTTCCCACCCGAAAGCTTCATAAAGATATACATGTTTCGGAGTTGACGGAAGCCATTCTTCGCCTCTTATGACGTGTGTCACCTCCATAAGGTGGTCATCTACGATTACAGCCATGTGATATGTCGGAAAACCATCGGTCTTCATAAGTACCTGGTCATCTATGTCATTTGTATTTACCGTTACCTGACCTCTAACTATGTCCTTGAATGTTATGTCATAGTTTTCTGGCAGTTTTAGTCTTATTACATATGGTACATTATTTTTCAAGTTTGCGTCTATTTCTTCTTGTGTAAGCGACCTGCAGTGTCCATCATACTTTGCAGTATGGCCCTGTGCTCTTTGAGTCTCTCTTAGATTGTCGAGTCTCTCCCTGCTGCAGAAGCAGTAGTATGCATGACCTGACTCCAGCAGTTGTTTTATATAGTCTTGATATATTTCTAATCTATGAGATTGAATGTATGGTCCATTTTCTCCCTTTTCATATACTTTTTGATTTTCATCAATCATCACACCTTCTGTATGATTGATTCCGGCCCAGGCCATAGCATTAAGCATTCCTTCCAAGGCTCCGTCTACCAGTCTTGTCTGATCGGTATCCTCTACTCTTAAAAGATATCTTCCTCCGGTTTTTTTTGCATACAGATAGTTATATAAAGCAGTCCGCAGACTTCCGATGTGTACAAATCCTGTTGGTGATGGTGCAAAACGTACTACGTTCATTATTTTTCCTCTTCTTTCCATTTCGGTTTACTAAAATTTATTATAGCAATATTATACACTATTCGATGAATTTTTTGTAGACATATTCTGAATTAAATACGCTGAGCAAAGAACCATAGTTCATATCAAACGTTATTATATCTCCTATGTTGTACTCTTTTGAGCAGTTTGTAACGTTCAATATCATATGGTCGCTGCTCCCTCCCATTATTTCTATTTCGCTGTCTTCAGGACTTAGTCCGTCCAATAACACATCTTGTCTTCCTATTCCAAGTATAAGTCTGTCCAGATTTCCCCGCTCCTCAAATACAGGGACTTTTCCAAAGGCGTCTATGCCAATTTCTCCTTTGGGAACTGATGGCTTGGTCTTCTTCTCTATTACCTGAGCATGAAGCTTGTACACATCTCCATAAAGCCCCTGTATAATCTCTCCGTACTTGTCTTCGACACCGAGATTTATAGATTGACCTATTCTCAAATGGGTTATTCCTTCTGGAAGCGTATCCTCCCATATCATATGAAGGTGCAGCGAACTCCCCCCGCTTATATGAGTAAGCTTTATTTTTAATTTCTCTTCGATTTGTTTGACATGATCCATGAATTCGCTCATGGATTCTTTGCTTGGTATGACACCTCCAAAGCATCCAAAATTAACTCCCAGTCCAATCAGTTCCACGCCCTCGCACTTTGCAATTTCTCCGGCCGTGTAAACTACATCTTCCTCATTCACACCTTCTCTTCGGTCTCCCATATCTACCATGAGTACAACCTTATGCTTCTTGTCAAACTTTATACAGTAGTCCGAGATTGCTCTTACCGTTTCCAGCTCCGAATTAAGACTTATATCTGAATACTCCACAAGCTGATCGATTTCATTTAGCATTGGGATTCTTATAAGAACTTTTTCTGCCTGTATGTCTTTCAATTTCATCAAATTTTGAATTCTCGCATCCCCTATACATTCAACCCCTGCATCCACCATAATCTGAGCTATTTTAGGACTTCCCTGAAATAACTTTGTTACTGCCATCGCTTTTATATTTTTTTTCTTGCACAAATCAACTACCGATTTTGCATTATGTGCCAATTTATTTGTATCAATTGTCAAACATGGGTATCTTTTCATATCTTCCTCCGTTTCAACTGCTGGCTATTTCCAAGATATAACCTCTTCATCATTATTATATTGGTCTGTATCCGAGGTTGTTTAGTATAAAATTCTAATTATGTATTTTACTATTTTACATCATTTCCAGGACTTTTAACAAGGGTATTTGTAAATATAATATTGTATTTTTAACTTCTTAGATGTACACTTGATTTGTCAGATGGATTCAAGTCAGGCACGCACATACATAATCACAACAGCCTGATGTTTTAAAAAACATTTTCTTACAGGTTAACTCTTATTTCAAGGTGGACTAACCTGATACCGAAAGGAATCCCTATGAAAAAATACGATTACACCAATCAAATGTCTGCAGACATAATAAAAATTGATGCCTCAACTTTTAAAGACATCACACTGGCACCAGATCAACTGTCTCTAAGGATGTCAGCTAATGATTCCTATGAGATTTTCGTAAAGTACTCGAATAATTCCCCGGTCGGATTTATCGGAATTATGTATGTAAATACTCCTCATTACAACGGTGCATGGATTGATTTAATAGCAGTATGCCCCGAAGAACAAGGAAAAGGAATGGCCGCTTTTATGATTTCATACGTCAAAGATTATATTTCTGATAACAGACCCGATACCGAGTTTATAAGCGCTTTAGCCAGAAGCACTAACCTGCCTTCTTTGAAAGCCTTTAAAAAAGAGGGTTTCGCTAATGACGGTAAAGGAAATTTTGAATTGTTGTTTTGCAATTTGTAACCTATGCGTTTGATTTTTAAAAAAAAACTGCTGAATCACCAATGGCATTCAGCAGTTTTTACTTATCTATGATTTTTTATTGAATTTTCTATTTATTCAACGGTAACTGATTTTGCAAGATTTCTTGGCTTATCCACATCTATGCCTTTTGCAAGTGATGTATAGTAAGCTATAAGCTGAGTAGGTATAACTGATAGCACTGGTTTTAATATATCAAGTGTATCTGGTATATAGATTACCTCATCGGCTACTTTTGCTATTTCTGTTTCACCTTCTGTTGCTATTGCATATACATAAGCCCCTCTTGCCTTGACTTCTTTTATATTCGATATCATTTTTTCTACTAAATCACTCTGAGTAGCTATAGCAACTACAGGCGTACCCTCTTCTATAAGCGCTATCGTACCATGCTTAAGTTCTCCGGCTGCAAAAGCCTCTGTAAATATATATGATATTTCTTTTAGTTTCAGCGAACCTTCGAGTGCCGTCTGATAATCTGCTCCTCTTCCTAAATAAAACAGAGAATTCTTATCTTTGATTTTTTCCGCAATCAATCTTTCTGGCTCTGTATCCTCCAGCAGTGATTTTACTTTTTCTGAAAGCGTATTCATTTCATCTATTATTTCAAAATATTTCTGTTTTGTTATAGTGCCTTTTTTTATTGCCATGTTAAGCGCAACCATGTAGAATGCTATAAGCTGAGTTGTATAAGCCTTCGTGCTGGCAACCGCTATTTCAGGACCTGCCCATGTATAAAACACGTCGTCTGACTCCCTTGCTATAGATGAACCTACTACATTTGTAATAGAAAGAACTCTCGCTCCTTTACGCTTCGCTTCTCTAAGCGCTGCAAGCGTATCTGCAGTTTCACCTGACTGACTTACAAGTATCAAAAGGGTATTCTCGTCCACAAAAGGGTCTGAATATCTGAACTCCGATGCAATATCCGTCTGTACCGGTATTTTTGCAAGTTTTTCGATGGCCAGTTTTCCAATTCGCCCTGCATGGTATGCCGTTCCACAGGCTACAATATATATTTTATTAATTTTATTCAAATCTTCTGCTGAAAGTTTTATATCATCCAGTTTTATATAGCCGTCTTCATCTATTCTTCTTGTAAGGGTTTCTTTTATACCATGTGGCTGTTCATAAACCTCTTTTAACATAAAGTGGTCATAGCCGCCTTTAGTTGCCGCATCTACTGACCATTCAACCGTATGAACTTCTTTTTCAACCTTGTTTCTTTCAAAATCGAATACTTCAACATTGTCAGCTGTCAAACGTACTACTTCTCCGTTGTCTAAAAAGTATACTTTTCTTGTATGGTTAAGGATTGCTGGTACATCAGAAGCTATATAATTTCCATCTTCTCCTAATCCAACTATAAGCGGAGACTCTTTTCTTACTGCAATCATTTCATTTGGGCTGTCCCTTGCTATTACGCCAAGAGCAAATGACCCATTTAATTTTTGTATAGCTTTAAAAACAGCATCTAATAAGTCTCCCTTATAATAACAATCTACAAGATGCGCTACTACTTCCGTATCAGTTTCCGATACAAACCTGTACCCATTGCTTATAAGTTCTTCCTTAAGAGTTAGATAGTTTTCGATTATTCCGTTGTGCACAACCGCTATCGTAGCTTTATTATTAAGATGTGGATGAGAATTAACGTCTGATGGAGCTCCATGAGTCGCCCATCTAGTGTGACCTATACCCACATTTCCCGTTATTGGATTTTCTTTAGTATAGTTGTCCAGTACTGAAAGTCTTCCTTTAAATTTTGATGTGGTTAAAACATCTTCATTGAATATAGAGATTCCTGAGGAATCATATCCCCTATATACCAACTTTTCAAGCCCCCCGATTATTATATCCTGAGCCTGCTTATTACCAATATAACCTACTATTCCGCACATATTTTGTGCCTCCTCGTTTTTTATTCCCAAATAGTAGACGTAGTTATAGCATTGCTATATCACATGAAATATTTTTGTCATCTCAATTACTCAAGAATTTTGTGTATTTCTTGGACTGTGAAGCCCTAAGAGCATCCGCCGAATATTCGATGACTCTTTTCCTCGTCAACCCATTAAGGGTTCTGGCGCTGTATTTAATTGTCATATTTGGGT
>JBATTG010000267.1:0-6575 GCA_049670425.1 Proteocatella sp. | reverse complement strand
GTTCATAGGTTAAGGTACCTATACCGGTTCCTATTTCAAATACTATATCATCCTCATGTATGTCTGCGCCATCTACTATTTTATTCAAGACATTTACATCCACAAGGAAATTTTGTCCTAATGATTTTGTGAAATTAAATCCGTATTTTTCCACAATTGCTTTCGTGGTCTTGTGAGTTGCTAAATTACTCATATTTCTCCCTGTTTATTGAATCTAAAGCGTTAATAAATTCCTCTTTTGTTATCCCATAGTTATTCAATCTAGATAAAAACTGTTTGCCATTAGCATAGCCTATGCCAAGTTCCTGGCCTACCAAATCTCTTCTGTAGCTTGAATTTTCACCCATAAGCAAATCATTTTCAATTAAATCTCTATTGGTAAATTCTTCTCTTTTCGTTGTCGTTTGACATCTCGCCTTGTTCAGAGCCTCAATTATGGCTTCTGGTTTCGCATTTTCTACTCCTATGTCATCTCCCTTTGTTGCCAAATCTCTTGGGATATATGCATGTTTACAATCCCCAACTAAAGCTGCTATTTCTTTTCTGATTTTTTCTCCTGCGTAATCTGGATCTGTCAGTATTATTATGCCCCTTGCCTTGCTGGCTTTTACTATTCTTTCTTTTACATGACGTGGGAATCCAAATCCGTTAGTTGCTATCATTTCTGCATCAACTGCTTTTTTGACAGCTGAGATATCATCTTTTCCTTCAACTACAATCACTTCTCTAATCAACTTTATCTCCAAATCTAACTTATAAAAAAACCAACGCATATGCATTGGTGATTAGTGTGAGTATACCTGTAAGCCGAGTTCTGTCTTGAATAGTCATCTATCTAGGCCTATTGTCACCAATAGGCTCAAGCGACCTACCAACGGATAGGGACGGGCCGCCCCCTTTTCTCAATCCTACTTGGTCTTGCTCCGGATGGGGTTTACATAGCCAATTGATCACCCAATTGCTGGTAAGCTCTTACCTCACCTTTCCACCCTTACCTGAATTAACAGGCGGTTTATCTCTGTTGCACTGTCCTTAGAGTCGCCTCCACTAGGTGTTACCTAGCACCCTTGCCCTACGGAGCTCGGACTTTCCTCATGGGGTTACCATGCGACTATTCGGTATACTCACTTAGCTATAATATCACAATTTGAAGTTTTTTTCAACTTATACCGCAAATTTGTTTTTATTAATATCCTAAATGTATTTTTTCTGTAGTTATTTCCTTATTATATACGAAATATATTGCAATTTATTTTTTATTGTAGTAAAATTAAAATTGTTATATAAACAAGGAGGATAATAAATGTTCATTCATTCTCATAAAAAAATGTCAGAATTTATTTATTCTAACATAGAAAGTCAAACCAGTTTTTCCCTAAACAAATTTGTATTTAAAACTGGTAACATGAGTCCTGATTTACCAATCTATCATCGTCATTTGAAACATTATAAACACCAGAACTTCAGCTATATAGTAGAAATGATAAATGACCTGTCTTTAATCGACCCAACCGAAAGTACAAGCACCCATGCTCTTTATTCATATAGACTTGGCGTCATAGCTCACTATGTATGTGACTATTTCTGCCTTCCTCATCATGACAGAGAGTACTATGAAGCTCATCTTCCAGAGCACCTGCTTTATGAAAAAAATTTACACAAAGAAGTTAAGAATTACAGTAATGAAACTATAGAGAAATATGAAACTTCAGAGTTTACCAGCGATGATTTAATTGGTATTTTTGATGTTTACATCGCAAAATACCATGCTGAAGAGAATTCATTCGAAAAAGACATAAATTATGCAATAAATGCGGCTTCGATGGTATGTTCCATAGTCGTTGCGCAATCTTTAAAAATAGGTACAGAAATTTTAGTTTACGCTTAATAAAATATAACAAAGCAAAGCCTCCCTTTTTACAAAGCGGAGGCTTTATTTTGTTCATTTATTTCAATCTTAATTTTTTTATTCAAGAATTTTAATTAGGGTATATAGTTTTTATGTAAGATATTAATTTTAGGAGGTGTTTGTGTGTCAAAAACTATTTTAACTGGTAATCAGGCCATAGCTCGGGGATTTTATGAAGCTGGCGGTCAAATTGCTACGAGCTACCCAGGTTCCCCAACTGTCGAAATTTTGGAGAGTATAAAACAGTATCCACAAATTTACAGCGAATTTTCTATAAATGAAAAAGTCGCCGTAGAAGTGGCTATTGGTTCTTCCATGAATGGTTCTAGATCTATGACGTCAATGAAACACGTTGGAGTCAACGTTGCAATGGATCCTCTCATGACTTTTGTTCAAACAAATATAAATGGAGGATTTCTTCTAGTTACCGGTGACGACCCAGGAATGGCAAGTTCTCAAAATGAACAGGATAACCGAATTCTTGGTAAATTTGCAAATATGGCAATCTTTGATCCTTCAAATGCTCAAGAAGCTAAAGATTTTGTAAAGCTGGCACTGGAAATAAGCGAAAAGTACCATATGGCTTCCATGATGCGTATAACCAGCCGCTTATGCCACAGTAGAGGCACGGTTGAACTGTTTGAAAGAACTGAGCTTCCTATAAAAGGATTTTCAAACAAAATTTCGGACAATGCCATGATTCCGCCATATACCTTTCCCGCTCAATTCAAGATGCAGGATTCGCTGAAAGCTCTGGCTCACGATTTAGAAAGCTACAACATAAATATTCTTGAAGAAAACAGCTATTCAGATATTATGGTTATAACTTCTGGAATATCCTATCAAAACCTTAAAGAATTGGATTCAAATGTAAATATTTTCAAACTTGGTATATTAAATCCGCTTCCGATGGATAAAATTCGAGAACTTTCGAAAAAATATAAAATAGTCGTTATTGAAGAACTTACTGGTTTTATTGAAAATGAGATTAAGTCAAATGGCATATCCTGCGTAGGAAAAGAATTTTTCAGTTTTACAGGAGAACTTTTTTCAGAAGATATTGCAATTGGATTGAACAAATTGGGAGTATCAGGACTTAGCCGTTTTGTTAATTCCAAAGACATGGACAGCAATCCAAATACAGAACCGTCTGAGTGCGTGCCTCGTGGCCCTTTATTCTGCAGTGGTTGTCCCCACAGACCTGTTTTTGACATATTAAAGAAGAATAAGAGCATAGTCCTTGGTGATATCGGATGTTACTCAATGGCAATGTATTACCCCTTTGAAGTCGCCAAAACGGTTATAAGCATGGGCGCCTGCGTTGGAATGATAAAAGGAATGCGTAAATCGATGAATATGGCTGGAGAGAAAGAAGCACTTGTAGCAGTAATCGGCGATGGAACCTTTTTCCATTCAGGGATGACTGGCTTTGCAAATCTCAAGAATCAGCTTGATGAAAATGATAATGTTACCATTCTCATACTCGACAATTCTACAACTGCCATGACTGGAGGCCAGGACAACGCTGGCTTTATAAAATCCCGCAGCAATGAAGTCAATATTTCCATAGAAAAACTGCTAAATGTATTTGGCTACCAGCCAATAGTCATTGACCAGTTTAAATATAAGGATGCAAAACAAATTATTGACGATGAAATAAAAAAAACAGGTCTTTCCATAATAATCGCCACCAGACCCTGTGCACTTAAATTCAAAATCAAGCAACCTTATTTCTATGTTGATCCAGATATATGTATAGGATGCCGTACCTGCGTAAAAACAAATTGTCCTCCAATCAGGATGAAATCCTATGAGGGCATCGAAAAACTGAAATCTTATATTGACCCTGATATGTGTGTCGGATGCAGTATATGTTCCCAAGTATGTCCTGTTGGCGCTATTAAAAATTCTAAAGATCAGGATTGATGCATTTTAAAAAATCCTATGGAGGTTATTAATGAATAATTTAAATATTTTTATTGGAGGAGTCGGAGGGCAGGGACTTGTTCTCATGACAAAAATAATTTCAGAAGCTGTTCACTCACTCGGATTTGATGTTAAGACAAATGATGTCGTAGGACTTTCTCAAAGAGGCGGAAAAATTTGGGGCACTATAAAATTTGGAGAAAAAGTTTATTCCCCAAACATATTGCCATCGACTGCCGATTATTTGATTGGACTAGAGCCTCTGGAGGCCTACAGGTGGATTCATCTTCTCAAACCTGAAGGAACGGCTATAATAAACACTTCCCGGGTATATCCCACCATGGTTACTATGGAAAGAATGCCCTACCCTGAAAATATAGATTTGGAATTCAGTAAAAAAGGAAATGTTATTTCGCTGGATGCTACAAATGAATCCCGCATTCTTGGCAACCCAAAAATGTCTAATACCGTTTTAATTGGCATACTGGCAAAATCTCTGGATAAGAATTTTGAGATAGCAGAAAATGCTACCCCTGATTTTAATAATGCTGAGCTATATGCCTTAGATTCCCTGAAGTTTCATGATGCCATGCTTAAATCAATCGAAAAAAACATTCCCGAAAAATTACTAAATCTAAATCTGAGCGCCTTTAAGTTTGGTTATGATTATTATATCTAGCTAAAAAAATGACTCCTGGCATTATTTGCAGGAGTCATTTTTTCTTTTATTATATTGCTTTTTGTTTTTTCAGCTAACCAGTTGATTTCGGCCGTTTCTCTTTGCATCATACATTTTTTGATCCGCAATATTGATAACAGTCTGTGTGTCCATGCCCGTCTCTGGAATCAATGTCGCTGTACCAATACTGACCGTTATGCGTCCTCTTTCACTGGCAAATTCATGTTTGACTTCCAGATTCCAGATTTCTTCTATAATGCGTTTTGCAACCACCTGAGCTCCATTATTGTCGACATTTGGCATTACCACCAAAAACTCTTCTCCGCCGTATCTTCCAACAAAATCCTCTGATCTGAATAATGATTTGTCTATTACGTTTGCAACTAACCTAATTACCTCATCGCCCTTAATGTGTCCGTAGTTATCATTGTAACTCTTAAACTCATCGATATCAATCATCATTACTGAAAATGGCAGTTTGTATCTCAGGCAATTTTTCCAGTGTATATTAAAGAATTTATCAAGTCCTCGACGATTGTAGATATTTGTAAGCTTATCCTGCAAGCTTTGACTTTCAAGCAAGTCATTTTCATGTTGAATCTTTACCAGCTCATCCAATCGTTCTTCAAGTTCTACAACTTGCCTCTCAATAGTTTTTCGCTGCAAATACATTTCCTTAAAAATTCTGGCCTTGCTTCTTAAAATTATAGGATCAATAGGCTTGGGCAGATAATCTACCGCACCGACTTCATATCCCTTAAAAATCGACTTCTGCTCTTTATTTATTGCTGTTACAAATATAATGGGAATATTTTTTGTTTTCTCAATGCTCCTCAAAATTTCTGCAGTCTCAAAGCCATCCATTCCCGGCATCTGTACATCCATAAATATCACTGCAAATTCATGTTCAATGCACAAAGATAAGGCTTCTTCCCCAGACATCGCCTTTATAATATCCAGTTCCGAATCTGACAAAACACTCTCCATGACTAAATGATTTTCTTTTAAGTCGTCCACTATCAATATTTTCACCCTGTCCGCCATCAATTTTCTCCATTTTCTATTTATTCTGTCTCCATTACATTCATAAACTTACGGTACACCTTAAATTCTTCACTGAGCGTTTCAAAATTTTCAGCAACGTCGCTGAATGCAAGAGTTTCTTTAGAACCAAGACAAAGATATCCGCCTTTAACCAAGCTGTTCATAAATAATCTGTTGACTCTATTTTGCAGTGTTTTCTCGAAATAAATCATGACATTTCTGCAAATTATTAAATTCATCTCCCCAAAAGAGCCATCAGTAACCAGATTATGTTCGGCAAATACAATCTTTCTCTTCAAGTCAACTTGCAAAATAGCATTATCATATTTAGCTACATAATAGTCTGAAAAAGATTGATTTCCACCTGCCAAATTGTAGTTTTTTGTATATTCCTTTATAGCCTCCAAGGAATATATCCCGGCTTTCGCCTTGTCTATTATATTGCTGTTAAAGTCAGTTGCATAAATCTGACACCGGTCATAAAGGCCGCATTCTTTCAGAAAAATAGCCATCGAATAGACTTCTTCTCCTGAAGAACATCCCGCATGCCAAATTTTAATCAGCGGGTAAGATTCGAGCATTGGGATGACATTTATCCTCAGATATTTGAAAAAATCTGGGTCTCGAAACATAGCTGTTACATTTATTGAAAAATCCAGCAATACTTCTCTAAAAAAAACATCACTTATTATCACTTGGTGTGTCAGCTCCATAATATTCTTAAAATCACTTTTTTCCAGCCGATTTCTTATTCTTCGCTTAATATGTGCGCGTGAGTAATCCTTGAAATCATAACCATATTTCATTTTAATTGCCTCAATAAAAAGTGAAATTTGAATATCCTCATCACTATATTCAAATTCTTTCATCATGACAACCACACCTTTATCATTGAAAACAACTTGTTTGCCTCAACAGGCTTCATCAGGTAGTCATTTGCCCCTGCATTTATACACTTATCCCTGTCATCACTCATAGCCTTAGCTGTAAGTGCTATTATAGGAGTGCTCTTGCCCT
>JBATTG010000266.1:0-13078 GCA_049670425.1 Proteocatella sp. | reverse complement strand
CACTTCTCAAACCGGTGCTGGAAGTACAGAAATTCTTGATTATATTAAAAGCACAAAACCAGGGCAGAAATTTGCTGATAAACCTGAATGGGATAAAATCAGAGCGAGCCTAATAAGCTACACAAATGTCGACAGTGAAAACATACTTAGATGCTGGATTTCGGATTTTGATTCAAATCAGGTCATTACATCCGATGACGTAGTTACAGATGAGACTTTCGACGTTGCCTCCCGCCCGTGGTATGCTGTAAAAGATACAGCTAAAACTCTGATCACTCCTCCATATGTAGATACCGTTTTGGGTTCTCAAGTTATAACTGTACTGTCACCGGTCATGGATAGTAAGACAAATAAAGTTATTGGTACGTTTGGATATGATATTCAAATTCAGCAATTATCCAAAGTTCTAAGCAACTACAAATTAGGTGAAAGTGGATTCATTTTATTAGTTGATGAAAATAACAAAATAATATACCATCCAAATGAAGACTATATTCAAAAAGATGTTTCAGAAATTGATATTTCAGAAAATGTAAAAGCTTCAATTCAGCAAAAAACATTCAGTCCTGTAGAGTATTCGATGGATAATAAGAGTTATTTAGGCGATGTAAATCAGGTTGAAGGTTCAGGGTGGGTTATTGTTACTGGAATAAGTGAACGTGAAGCTTTCCAAGCTAACAGGACAATAAAAAACATCATTATAGCTGTATTTGGTATAGGTATACTATTTATAATAGCTTCTATAATTTACATCTCAAAAAGCATTACAAAATCCATAAACAAACTTTCATTTGCTGCTCAAGAAATAGCCGAAGGAAATCTTGACATCGAAATAAATGTCGATTCTAATGATGAAATTGGTGAGGTCTCTGATGCAATGAACAATACAGTTCAACGATTAAAATCTTATGTAGATTACATTGAGGAAATAACTTACGTTCTAAATCAAATTTCAAGTGGAGCTTTATATTTCGAACTTAAGCATGATTATGTTGGTGAATTCTCAAAAATAAAGGACGCATTGTTTGAAATAAGAGAGACTCTTAGCGATACCATCTCTGAAATAAAGGAAGTAGCAAACCAGGTGAGCGGAAATTCCATGCAACTATCCACCGGGTCACAGATGTTGGCTCAGGGAACCACAGAACAGGCAAGCTCGATAGAAGAACTCTCTTCAACAATAAGTGAAGTTTCTTCTAAGATTGACGAAAATGCAAAGCATACCTTGAAAGCCAATGAAAGTATGGTTTTATCCGGTAACAAAATCAGTGAGAGCAACAAACAGATGAAGGACATGTTAATTGCTATGGATGACATAAATCAGCGTTCAAGCGAGATTAACACCATCATAAAGGCTATTGATGACATAGCCTTCCAAACGAATATACTGGCATTAAATGCAGCCGTTGAAGCGGCAAGATCTGGAGCTGCTGGAAAGGGTTTTGCTGTTGTAGCTGACGAAGTGAGAAACCTTGCTGCAAAAAGTTCTGAAGCTGCAAAAAATTCTGCAATCTTGATAGAGCGTTCTATCAAAGCAGTTGGAGAAGGAAGCCTGCTGGCTGACAAAGCTGCCATAAATCTTCAGTCTTTATATGACAGTACAGCGGAAATAACAACTGCCATCTCCGACATTTCAACTTCTTCACAAGAACAGGCTTTAGCTATTTCACAGATAAATCAAGGGTTAGAGCAAATAGCCTCCGTAGTTCATACTAATGCAGCGACAGCTGAGGAAAGTGCTGCTTCAAGCAAGGAACTTTCCAACCAGGCTGAACTATTAACAGATTTAGTCGAAAAATTTAAGATTTAAGATTTAACACATATATATTCAAAAAGTCGGATGTGATTGAAAACTTATCAACTTAGGTATTAAAAAATCCCATTAAAGTAGGCATAACGAAGAATAAAATTCGTTTACTTTAATGGGATTTTCATTAAAAAGTGACATCATATTTTTGCTGTTCACAAGTATCAGCTACACGCTATTTACGCCAAATAAGCTACTTAGATAGGCTGTATACCCATACCTATGGCTTCATGCTCAAAACCCTTTCTTGGAGAACCTATTTCTCCAAAAAGCACTATTGAAATCCAGGTTCCACTGGAACTGTCGCCTTCTATTAAGGGCCCTCTCACTATAGCATATGTAAGTCCAGTTGTCCTCAATATCTCGCCAAGGGCTACCTGGCCGCGGCAGTATCCCTGAAGTGCTTCGATTGTTGCATGATACAAGGCATGTTCATCATGGTAATTATCCTCTATCACACCTTCTCTTGAGGCTGCCACCTCAATTGCTGCCAGTATTTTTTTTGCATCCATTGAACCGGCATTTCCTCTTACAATTTTATATCCCTTTTTCTCATATTTTTCTTTCATTTCCTCGTAGTTTTCTGTGAGCACGAATAATAACGATATTCTGCCTATGCCTTTATTTTTCATGTAATCCTCCAAAATATGTAATAATCAGTAGTATACAATTTCATTATATCACAAGCTTATATCTAAATCTGATTTTTTAATTCAAATTCTACGTTTCAAAAAAAGTGTTTGCTTTTGCCTTGATTTAACTCATATGTATGATTTTAATATTTGCAACAAAAATAGAAGGAATACAAAGTACCCTTCTATTTTTGTTCATATAATTATTTCAGTATTTTAAAGTAATCTTTCCGGATAAGACTTTCTCTAAAATCTCAAATAATATTTATTTTCCTGCCATAGCTTTATAAGTTGCATATCTTTCATTTGCTGCTTCTTCTGCTTTTGCAAACAGTTCTTCTGCTATTTCTGGGAATCCAGATTTTAATGAAGTATATCTTACTTGCTTGTCAAGGAATTCTCTAAAGCTTGCTGTAGGCTCTTTTGAGTCTAGAGTGAACGGATTCTTACCCTGTGCTTTAAGCTCTGGGTTGAATCTGTATAAATGCCAGTATCCAGCCTCAACAGCTTGCTTAGTATTGGCTTGAGTTCTTCCCATACCTTCTTTTAATCCGTGGTTTATACATGGTGCATATGCTATGATTAGAGATGGTCCGTCATATTTTTCAGCTTCGATTAGAGCTTTTTGTAACTGATTTTTATCAGATCCCATACCTACTTGTGCAACATACACATAACCATAAGTTGTTGCTATCATTCCAAGGTCTTTCTTCTTAACTTTCTTTCCAGATGCAGCAAATTTTGCAACTGCTCCTGTTGGAGTAGATTTCGAAGATTGTCCTCCAGTATTAGAGTAAACTTCTGTATCAAATACAAATATGTTTACATTTTCGCCAGAAGCTATTACATGGTCAAGTCCACCGTATCCGATGTCATATGCCCAACCGTCTCCACCGAAGATCCATACTGATTTCTTAATTAGGTAATCTTTTTTATCAAGGATTTCCTGAGCAAATTCTTTTGCTTCGCCATCAACTGCTGGTAATAATTCTACAAGTTTTTCTGATGCTACTGTACTTGCATCTGCATCGTTCATAGATGCTAACCATTCAGTAAGTGAAGCTTTAACTTCGTCAGAAACGTTCATATCTATCATTTTACCTGCAATTGTTTGGATTCTTAATCTCATAGCTTTTATCGCTACAGCCATTCCGTATCCATACTCTGCATTGTCCTCAAATAGTGAGTTAGCCCAAGCTGGACCTTTTCCTTTTGCATTTTTTGTATATGGAGTTGCTGGAGCTGATCCACCCCATATTGAAGAACATCCAGTAGCATTTGCTATAACCATTCTATCTCCGAATAATTGAGTTATAAGCTTAGCATATGGAGTCTCTCCACATCCTGCACACGCACCTGAGAATTCAAGAAGTGGTTGAACAAATTGGCTACCTTTTACAGATTTGTTATCCATAAGTGTATCTTTGTATCCAACTTTTTCATTTAAAGCAGCATATACTTCCTGCTCTTTCATTTGAGTATCTAGAGGCATCATATCAAGAGCTTTTGCTCCTTTTTTACCTGGGCATATGTCTGCACAGTTTCCGCATCCAGTACAATCAAGTGGAGTTATTTGAATTTTATATTGTAATCCTTCTAATCCTTTTCCCATAGCTGGAATAGTATCGATGTTTCCTACTGATGTTTTCTCATCTTCAGTCATTAGGAAAGGTCTTATTACAGCGTGAGGACAAACGTATGCACACTGGTTACATTGGATACAGTTTTCTGGATTCCACTGAGGAACATTTACTGCTATTCCACGTTTTTCGTAAGCCGCTGTTCCATGAGGGAATGCGCCGTCTTCTATTCCTACAAATGCTGATACAGGAAGCTTATCTCCTTGTTGAGCGTTCATTGGATTCATGATGTTTTTGATAAATTCAGGAACTTTCACTCCTGTTGCGATTTCTGTTTCAACTGCATCTTTCCATGAAGCTGGAACTTCAACCTTAACAAAACCATTTTCGCCTTTGTCAACTGCTGCAAAGTTCATATCAAGTATCTTTTGACCTTTTTTACCATAAGATTTAACTATTGACTCTTTAAGGTATTTAGCTGCTTCTTCAAAAGGAATAACTTCAGTTAATTTGAAGAACGCACTTTGCATGATCATGTTTATTCTGTTTCCAAGACCAATTTCAACACCAATTTTTGTTCCATCTATTGTATAGAAGTTTATTTCATTGTCTGCGATGAATTTTTTGATTCCTGATGGAAGGTAAGTCTCAAGATCTTTAGCATCCCATTTACAGTTTAACAGGAATGTTCCGCCTTTTTTAAGACCTTCAAGTACATCGTACTGATTAACATATGACTGATTGTGACATGCGATAAAATCCGCTTCGTCTATAAGGTATGTTGATCTTATTGGTGTGCTTCCGAATCTTAAGTGAGATACTGTGATACCACCAGATTTTTTAGAGTCATATGCGAAATATCCTTGAGCATACATATCAGTATGGTCTCCGATTATTTTGATTGCTGATTTATTTGCTCCAACTGTACCGTCTGATCCAAGTCCCCAGAATTTACATCTAGTTGTTCCTGGAGCTGCTATACTTAATTTTTCTTCTATTGGAAGAGAAAGTCCTGTAACATCATCTACTATAGATATAGTAAATCCGTCTTTTGGCTCTGCAATCATTAGGTTTTTAAATACAGTTAAAAGATGAGTAGGAGTAGTATCTTTTGATCCTAAGCCGTATCTTCCGCCTACTATAAGTGGCGCATTTTCTTTTCTGTAGAATAAAGATCTAACATCTAGGTATAAAGGCTCTCCAACAGCTCCGGGCTCTTTACATCTATCAAGTACTGCAATTGATTTTACAGTCTTTGGTAATACATCAAAGAAGTATTTTTCTGAAAAAGGTCTATAAAGGTGAACTTTGATGATACCTGTTTTATGTCCGTTTGCATTTAAGTAGTCTACTGTTTCTTCTAAAGATTCAGTAACTGATCCCATTGCAATAACTATTTGTTCTGCATCTGGAGCTCCGTAGTAATTGAAAGGCTTGTAGTCTCTTCCTGTTACTGCTGATATTTCTTTCATGTAATCCGCTACTATTCCAGGAATAGCTGTATAGAAGTTATTTGAAGCTTCTTTTGCTTGGAAGAATATATCTGGATTTTGAGCAGTTCCTTTAGTATATGGATTTTCTGGGTTTAGGGCTCTGCTTCTGAAGTCTTTTATAGCTTCTTTGTCTACTAAACGATCAAAAACATCATAATCTATTGTTTCTATTTTTTGAATTTCATGTGAAGTTCTGAATCCATCAAAGAAGTGAACAAAAGGTACTTTAGATTTTATAGATGCAAGGTGAGCAACTCCACCTAAATCCATTACTTCTTGAACTGAACCAGTTGCAAGGAATGCAAATCCAGTTTGTCTAGCTGCCATTACGTCTGAATGATCTCCAAATATAGACAGTGCATGTCCAGCTAATGCTCTAGCAGTAACATGGAATACGCAAGGAAGAAGTTCCCCAGCAATTTTATACATGTTTGGAATCATTAATAATAATCCCTGAGAAGCTGTATACGTTGTAGTAAGGGCTCCTGCAGATAACGAACCGTGTACTGCTCCTGCTGCTCCTGCTTCTGATTGCATCTCTGTAACTTGAACTTCTTGTCCGAAAATATTTTTCTTATTTACTGACGCCCACTCATCAACTAGCTCTGCCATTGTTGACGATGGAGTGATTGGATAGATAGCAGCCAAATCGGTGAATGCATATGATACATAAGCCGCGGCCGTGTTACCATCCATAGTTTTCATAACTTTAGACATATTATTTCCTCCTAATAATTCAAATGATTATTTTGTTATTTCGATTATTCTATTGTCTTGATTATTCTGTTGCTTGGTTATTTTCTTGTCCTGATTGTTTTGCCTTGATTATTTTGTTATCTTGATTAACTCTACAAGATCTCCATTTTTCAAGCCTGAAGCATTTCCTTCTTCAATGTCAATATGCATTTCTAACGCGAATTTCGGATGAACACGTACTAATACGTTTTTGAATATTACGCCCCTAGGACCTGATGTCTCTACGTTTACAATGTCTTTATCCTCAAGTCCAAATGCTACTGCATCATCAGTGTGCATATGAATGTGTCTAGATGCAACTATAACACCTTCTGGTATTTCAACTGTACCTACTGGTCCAATCAATCTACAACCAGGTGTGCCATCAAGCTTACCTGAATCTCTCAGTACTGCGTTTACACCCAGTGTTCTAGAGTCTACTAAAGAAACTTCTACCTGAGTATGACTTCTTACTGGTCCTAAAATTCTGACTTTTTTAAGAGTTCCTTTTGGACCTTCAATATCAACAACTTCTTCTGCGGCGAATTGACCTGGTTGGGATAAATCTTTTTTATGTGTCAAATGGTATCCCTCACCAAATAAGGTTTCTAAATCTTCCTGGGTTACATGAAGATGTCTGTTTGATAACCCGACATTTACTTTCATCAATTACTCTCCTTTAAAATATAATATAACTAACACATATATTATACAACTTTAAAATGAGAATATCAAATTTATTTTTTTATTTTCATTTAAATTTAAGATGATTACACACTTTGCATTAACTATTCAAACATTATATTGTTATTTTCACATACAAATCAGAAAAAATATCACTTACATATTTTTGAAAAGTTGAATTTTTTTGCCAAGATGTTATCATTCCAAGCCGCAATGACTAAAAATTTTTAATAAGCACTATCATCATGTCATCTAGTTCATCATCATCACGATTTACTATAAAAGTTTTTATACCTTCAAAAATATCGTTGCAGATATCCTCACTGTCACTGTACTTATTTGCTTTCATTATTTCTACTATATTTGATTCTTTGTAGGTTTGCCCATTTATATTTGTATTTTCATATATTCCATCTGTGTACATAAACAAAATTGATTCTTTGTCCATATCATAGGTTTCATCTTCATATAAATATTCTGGATCAATCCCAAGTGGTTTTCCCCCGTCTTTTTCTAAATAGGATATTTCATCCTTATCAAAGCTATATAACAGGGGAATTGTATGACCTGCATTTGCCGAACATATTTTATTAGAGGCAAAATCAACCAACATTACTCTGCAAGTAATAAACATGCCGACAGAGTCTAAATCAGAAAATATCAATTTACTTACATCTGTTAATATCTCGGCTGGACTTATGTTATCTTCTTTCACTACCATCTTGAACATGCCTTTGAGCAGTGGAACGAAATAGTTTGACATCACCCCATGCCCCATGACATCTGCAAAAAACAACAGTGCTTTTGAATCGCTTATCTTGATAGCTTCGTAGTAGTCGCCACCTAAACGACTTTTTAGTCTTTCCGCATCATATGAGTCATTACCAATTTGATAATTGAAACTGATCCTTGCGCCACTTAAAAATGAAATGTTGTTTATGCTCATTAGAGACCTTTGCATATTTAATGCTTCTGCAAATTCTTTGTTTTTTTTCTCTATTGTTGAAATTATCTCATTTTTTCTGTAAATTTCTATCATGAGCGCCAGTACTTTTGTAATCTGCCCGATTATGTCTATCTTATCTTCGGTAAGATATCGTTCTGGAGTCAGGTAACACGAAATCAGGCCAATTCCCTTATTGTTCAATACTATGGGAAATACAGCTAATCCCTGATATTCATCTCCAATCAAACTTTTCAATTCAGCTTGTTCAGGATTATTAACATCTAAATTTTCGAAATAAATGTACTGCATCTTGTTTATGACATTTTTGACAGACTCAGGATATACACCGAGTGGAATGTCAAATGAATTGATTTCCTTGAGATACTCGGTTTCAATTCCATATTTTTTATGAAACTCAGTTTTGATATCGGTGTATATCATACGCATCATATCTGCATCTTCAATACCAATTATCCCAATAGAAATTCTTCTAAGATTCAATATTTCTACCATAGTCGGAAGTATCTTGTCTTTTACTGCCATGATACTCTTTTCCTGTGTACTTATATTCAGAATTTCTATTATAGAATCTAGACTCTTGTTTAATTTTTCTATCGGCATAAACTACGTAATAATTTTATTAAAAAATAAAATTATCTTCCCCCTAATTTTAGATTTTAAATACCAAAGAACCTTCTTCCATTGTTATATACTGTATCAGTTAATTCCTCAAGGCTTAGCTGAAGTTCATCAGCTATTTTTTGTGCAATATATTTAACATTGGTAGGATTATTTCTTTTACCTCTAAATGGTTCTGGCGATAAATATGGGCAATCAGTCTCTATCAATATCCTGTCAATTGGGACATTTTTTATTACTTCTCTTAATTTGTTGGATTTTTTATAAGTTACCGGTCCAGCAAAAGATATATATCCCCCTAAGTCTATATATTTTTTTGCCATTTCAGAACTTTGACTGAAGCAATGCAAAACAAATCTTGAATCTTTCTTATGCATTTTTATTATATTATAGGTATCTTCAGATGCATCTCTCGCATGAACGATAAAAGGAAGTTTCAATTCCTCCGCAAGTTCTATCTGCATTGCAAACCATCGCTTTTGATCTTCTACTGATGAATAGTTGTAAAAATAATCGAGTCCAATCTCTCCTATTGCTACAACTTTATCTTCCTTCGAGATTTTTCTAAGGATTTCCAAGTCGGCATCATTACATTTGGATACATCATGAGGATGTATTCCTACGGCTGCATAAATAAAATCATATTTATGAGCCAATTCAATAGAATTTCTGGACGTTTCTATATTTGCGCCTACATTAACTACCAGATCTACATCGCTTTCCATTATTTTCTGAATAATATCTGACCTGTCATCATCAAACTGTTCATCATCAAGGTGCACATGTGTATCAAATAATTTCATTATTGTACCTCGGATCCAGATTCTATGTTTTTAATTTCAACCACTTCAAGCATTGAATCGTCAGCTGTAGCTGCTGAAAGTATCATTCCCTGAGAAATCTCGCCTCTGAGTTTTACTGGCTTTAAATTTGCTACAATCACAACTTTTTTTCCAACTAACTCTTCAGGCTTATAAAACCCGGCAATACCTGAAACTATTTGTCTTTCTTCAGTTCCAACTTTTAATTTGAAAATCAGTAATTTGTCGGCCTTTGGATGCTTTATGCATTCTAAGACTTCCGCTACTTTGAGTTCCACCTTATCAAAATCATCATAAACAATCTCTTCTTTATGTTTTATCTCCTGTGGTTCTGTAACAGGTTTTACTTGAGGGACTTCTTCTTTTTTATCTATGTCTTCATCTTTTTCGGTATTTGTTGTCGGACTGAATAACTCTTCCAGAAATAGGGTTTCTTTTTCAACGTCAAGTCTTGGGAATAACAGCTCCCCTTTTATTAAGGTCGTTCCAGAAACAGTTTTTCCAAATTCAAATACAGATTCATAAGTTTTTAACTCTTCGGGTGTATTGAGTTGATTGAATATTTTTCTTGCTGTAACATGAAGCATAGGACTTATCATTACGGCTACTATTCGAAGTGATTCCACTAAATTATACAAAACTGTATCCAGTTCGTCTTTTTTCGACTCATCTTTAGCTAAAATCCAAGGTGTAGTTTCGTCGATATATTTATTGCAACGTCTTACTAATTTCCAAATTTCTTCAAAAGCCTCACTGAATTGAACCTCGTTCATTGCTTTATCTACTTTTTTATATAAATTACCAGCTATTTCAATTAAACTTGCATCGAATTCGGTAGCTTTCTTTGAAGTCGGTACTTTTGAGTCGTTATATTTTTCGACCATAGAAACTGTACGTGACAATAAGTTCCCTAAATCATTAACTAAATCAGAATTTATTCTGGTTATAAGATTACGGTTAGTATAGTTTCCATCTTGTCCAAAAACAAATTCTCGAAGAAGAAAATATTTAAGGGCATCTGTGCCATATCTTTCTATCAGAGGCTCTGGATATACAATATTGCCTTTTGATTTGCTCATTTTATCTTCTGAGAACATTATCCATCCATGCCCAAATACCTTATCTGGCAACGGAAGATCTAATGCCATAAGCAATGCTGGCCATATTATAGTGTGAAATCTTACTATCTCTTTTCCTACCAAATGAAGATCAGCCGGCCAATATTTCTTAAACTGCTCTGTATTATCCGTATAACCAAGTGCTGTAATATAGTTACATAGAGCATCTATCCAAACATAGATTACATGTTTTTTATCAAAAGGAACCTTTACGCCCCAGTCAAAAGTTGTTCTTGAAACCGAAAGATCATCAAGACCTTTTAATATGAAGTTATTCATCATCTCGTTCTTTCTGCTCTCTGGAAAACAAAAATCAGGATGATCCTTATAGTATTCAATTAATCTGTCTTGGTATTTTGAAAGCTTGAAGAAATATGACTCTTCGCTTCTTTGTTCGACAGCTCTTCCACAGTCCGGACACTTTCCATCATTAAGTTGTGCATCTGTCCAAAATGCCTCACAGGGAATACAATAGTTACCTTCGTAAGACCCAAGGTAAATATCTCCCTTTTCATAAAGTTTTGTGAAAATTTCAGCTACTTGTTTCTCGTGGTCTTCATCGGTAGTTCTTATAAAACCATCATAAGATATCTCCATAGTCTCCCATAATTTTTTTATGTCATCAATCATACCATCTAAGTATACTTTAGGCTCCATACCAAGTTCTTGAGCTTTTTTTTGAATTTTTTCACCATGTTCATCTGTTCCAGTCAAGAACATGACATCATAACCTAAAAATCTTTTATATCTTGCTATAGCATCGGCTGCTACAGTACAATAGGTGTGTCCAATGTGTAATTTCCCACTAGGGTAATAAATTGGTGTTGTTACATAAAACTTCTTATTTTGCATATATTCCTCCTATTCTTCTTTCATTTAATAATACAATAGCTTTCAATATAAATCAATATCCCCACAGAAGTAATTTTGCAAAAACTCTTAATATTACGGTATTGTGATGCTCTATTTGTCTATTTGAGCCATAAGTATGCATATATAAATTACAAATAAAAAAACAGAGTATCCTTTTTTAGGAGATATTCCGTTTTTTTGCTATATTAATGTAAATTCATGATTTCAATCTGGGTATGATTACAGTTCATATTTAATATGTTATTTTACTTGAAGCCTGGGTTGATCAAATTCACTGTTCGTTTTTTTATAATTCATATAAAATACAACAGATATTATCAAGACTACGGCTTCTGATATACATGGTGATATCCATATTCCGCGCTCTCCCATTAACATAATCATTGTGCCTAAGGAGATTGCCAGTACAAATAACCCTCTTGAAAGTGATATTAAAATCGCCTGAAATGGTTTTTCAACAGCAACAAAAAATCCAGAAATAACTATGTTAAAACCGACTATTATAAATGATGTAGAGAACATCCTAAATGCGGCTACCGAATAATTGAACAATTCCATGTCCCCCTGTCCGATAAATGCGTTGACAATGTTTTCTGTTTTGAAAAAACTCATATACATTATAAGCAGTGCGCACATAGCCACCATTGCGATTGACAACTTGAAAAAATAATTATATGTTTTAGAGTCGCCCTTTCCAAAATAGTAACTCACAAGAGGTTGCATTCCTTGGGCGATTCCAATCATAGTCATCAGTACAAGCAAATTGGCATATGATATTATTGTATATGTCACAATCCCCTGCTCTCCTATAATTTTTAATATTGTCTGGTTGAATATAAATACAATTATCCCAGCTGAAAGTTCTGTCAAACTGTCGGATATTCCCAATGCTATTATTCTCCGATATATCGCTATTTTGAAATGCTCAAATTTTATTTTCATAAAACTAAGCTTAGATTTTTTACTTAAAAAATATGCAGAAAATATGATTGTAGATGCCACTTGTGAAATTCCTGTCGCCAGGGCTGCCCCTTGAATCCCCCATCCCCAAACAGCTATAAATATATAGTCGAGTATTACATTAGTAAGAGCACTAATTATTACTCCAATAGTTGCCAGTCTCGGAGAGCCATCTGTCTTTACCAAAACTTCAAATTGATATGATACTATAAAAAATATGGCAAACCATAAAATTATCTCTAAATAATCCTTTATCATGCCTGCTGTGCTTGGAGTTGCTCCCAAAAACAGGCTGAGAGCATTTAAATTGAGCAATCCCATTACAGTTATACAAATTGAAATTATAATAAGCACCGCAGTATTTATTGTGAATATTTCACTTGCTTCCTTAATATTTCCTTTTCCGAAGTTAATTGCGATTATAGTAGATGCTCCTGTAGACAAGAGCAGTGATAATGCAAATATAAGGTTTATCGTAGGCATTGCAATATTAACTGATGCCAGCGCCGTAGGCCCTACAAAATTTGCAACAAATATGCCATCCACCATTGTATATATTGAAAAAACCCACATGGCCACAATCGATGGAATTACATAATTCAGGAAAATTTTAATTTTTGTTTTCGCATCGTCTTTTGAAATAGCTTCCACAAGAGGAACTTTTTCGTATTTCTTAGTTTCCATTTTTCACCTTCTTAGATTAAGAGCCTTTATTTTTCTAACAAAACTTGCTAACGCTGCCTTTCTACTTGATATATATATTATAAACCATGGTATAATACTAAGGTCA
>JBATTG010000265.1:0-5472 GCA_049670425.1 Proteocatella sp. | reverse complement strand
TGTCATTCTTAATTCCTTTAAATTCAAGATATTGGTCGTAAGTGTAATAACGTCTATCTGTAGGTGTTCTTTTAGCTATTAATATACCGTCTCTATCCCATCTTTGAAGCGTTTTAACCGATACATTAAGCAGTTCAGCAAAATCTTTAGGTTTGTAGTTTGTAATATGTTTCATATGATTATCAACTCCTTTAAGTATATTTAATCACACTTAAACACATTTATCAACATTTTTAACAGCTAAAGCCTTTCTCCTTTGATATTGTGTTTTGCTTTAATACATTATATCAGAAATTTTGCTTGTTTTGCATAAAAAATCTCTGTAAAATATGGTTTATTTTTGGCTCAATGCTAATGGCGTCAAAAAAACAGCACTGCATATTACTAAATGTAATTTATGCCATGCTGTTTCCTTGATTACTGTTGAATCTGATTCTATTTTTGCAGGTTTACTTATTTTTTTACTTATTAAGCCCCATTATTACTCTGGCTTCCTGCGGTGTTGCTATTTCACGGCCTAATTCTTTGGCTATTCTAACTACTTTCGCAACCAGCTCACCATTGTTTTTTGCAAGAATTCCTTTTTCCACGTAAAGGTTATCTTCAAATCCAACTCTTACGTTTCCTCCCATGCCTATTGCCACAGCTGCAAGTGTGAATTCGCTTCTTCCGATTCCAGTTGCAACCCATGTTGAACCTGGAGGGATTGATCCTACCATGAATACAAGGTCTCTTGCTGTCGCCGTCATGGCTCCGTTTACTCCAAGTACAAAATTGAAATGCATAGGATAGTCTATTAGCCCTTTGTTTGCAACGGCAATAGCAGTATCTATCATGCCTTTTTCAAAAACTTCACACTCCGGTTTAACGTTGTATTCTTTCATAGTTGTTGCAAATTCTTTTACCATATTTACCGTATTTGTGAATACATCATCTCCACCGAAATTACATGTTCCACAATCAAGGGTAGCTATTTCTGGTTTTAAAAATACTGGCTGCAATCTTTCCTTTGCGCTCATGCCTACAGCTCCACCTGTACTAGGCAGGATTATTATCTCTGGCAATACTTCTCTGATTGCTTTTATTGCCACTTCATATCGATCCTTGCTCTGCGTTGGCGTTCCATCATCATCTCTTACATGAAGATGGATAACTGCAGCACCTGCATCGGATGCCGATTTTGCTTCTCTTACTATTTCGTCTATAGTATATGGTACTGCCGGATTTTGCTCTTTTGTTACTTCTGCTCCACATATCGCTGCTGTTATTATTAATTTTTCCACTTTTTCCTCCTGTTTTTGAAGGCAATTCCAGTAAAATATATTTTCAGCATTTAAAAGCTAAAAGTCTTAAAAATTATCTATAATTTTCTCTTCTATATATTCCATAAGGTTTTTGCCATCAATTGTTGTGATTTCTTCATCCATCATATCCGGAGTAACTTTGAAGAAGTTTATGATAAGCTTATTGCCCTTAACAAAGTATTCTTCCTTGTTAGCAGGTATAAACACCACTTCAATTTCTTCCTGAGATATTTCTTTTTTACTGTTAATTTTCTCAACGAGTGAATCCAGGTTTAATTTTTTCAACGGATCTACCATCATTTTCAAGTAGCCCATATCCTCCATCATCCACATATTGTTGTTCCAAAACTGTCTTTCTTTTTGCGTTGCGCCATTGAGCATCTCCCTGTTGGAGATTGCACTTAATGATTTTCTTACCGATTCTGCGTTAAATTCTTCACTGTAAAGTAATTTCATTTCATCATATTCACTAAGTGTAACTAAATAACTTTCGCCTACTTTTTCTTTTTCCTTAGTTGCCTGCCAAAAATAAAGCATAGATTCTATTACATTTAAATTTTTGTTTATGATTTTTATCATTTTACATCCTCCCCAGAATGTTATATTTTACTGCAATATTATTATATCACTTATTTCAATTTTTGATAACAATAAAAACAAATATTATTTGCAATATTCTGGACAGACGGACACCCTCCAAATACATAAAACCAGAAACTTCTATATATGTAAATAAAGCTCCCCTCATGATAAACCGCCAGGTTACCTTGGAGGTCTACTTTAAGGGGAGCATATTATTTATGCAGCCTCGCTTCGTCTGTATTTCTATATTTGTACTATCCTTTTTGTATTATGCTTCTTACACTCGCTTTGTATTTTTCAACTCCTGGTTGATCAAATGGGTTTACCTCTCTAAGGTAGCAACACATTCCACATGCCTTTTCAAAGAAGTATACCATAAATCCAAATGTATGCGCCGTAAGATCAGCTATGCCAATTTGAATCGTAGGTGTGCCATTATCCTCTGTGTGAGCCTGGATTACACCCTCCATTACTATCTTGTTGAGTTTTTCCATAGTCCATGAACTGTCATATCCAAGATCTGATGGTATCGGAAGCTCTGCCCCCGTATCTTCTATATTAAGCACAGTTTCTGCAAAAATTTGCTTTCCATCTTGAAGGTACTGCCCCATCGAATGAAGTTCGGTCGTCATCTCCACAGTTACCGGAAACAGGCCCTGACCTTCTTTTCCTTCACTTTCGCCAAACAGCTGCTTCATCCATTCAGTAAAATTTTTGAGCTTAGTTTCATAGAATTCGTAGCACTCAACATCTTTTCCAAGTTCTTTGTTTAGCAGATATCTTGCCACGCCATATCGGTACGCATCATTGCTTTGAAGACTTGCATTTTCATATGCCTTATACGCGTCTTTATTGCCCTTAATAAGCTCTCTTATATCTATTCCTGCTACTGCTATTGGCAACAAGCCAACAGGCGTTATGACAGAATATCTTCCCCCTACAGTATCTGGAACCTCGAAAGTCTTGTAACCTTCCTGGATTGCTTCGGGTCTTAATATCCCTTTTTCTTTGTCCGTTACCGCTATTATTCGTTTTGCATAATCGCCTTTATATTTTTCTTTCAAAAATTCCTTGAATATGCTGAAGGCCACGCTTGTCTCTATAGTTGTACCTGATTTTGAAATCACGCATACGCTGACCTCTTCGCCCTCAAGCACTCTTAGTAAATCCAAATAGTATGCGCTGCTCATGTTGTGACCCGCATAGTATATCTTTGGATTTTCTCCTGGTAGCTGATTGTGGAAGGTATTGCTCAGCATGTCAAGACAAGATCTTGTTCCAAGGTAAGAACCTCCGATTCCAAGAATAACAAATGCCGTAGTATTTTCTCTTACTTTTTTAGCGGTTTTCTCTATGTCAGATATCAGCTCTTCACTTAAATCCATTCCATATTCAACCCAGCCTGTATATTCCTCTTTACCAGAGTGCAGTTTTTCATGAATTTCATCTACTTTTTCCTGATACTTCATCATCATTTCTTCACTGACCTGGCTTTGAGTAAGATCCAATTTGATTTTTTTGTTCATGATTTTTCTCCTTTGAATTCAATACGATTTAAATGTTTTATATTTTATTTAATAACTGCTTATTTGTATTCACCCAGCCTTGCGGCTCCTATTATTCCCACATCATTTCCTGATGACGCCACTATAATCTCTGGCAACGGGACTTGCTTGCAAAAAGCATTATTCTCAGCATATTTCTTGATTTTAGGAAGAAAATAATCTGCTGATTTTGATATTCCTCCTCCAATGACTATAACTGCGGGATCTAATATATTTATTATGTTTACTACCCCAGCCCCGATATATTTCAAAAATCTATCAGTAATATTTATAGCATCCGAATTTCCATTTATGGCTGCTTCGAATATATCTTTTCCTTCTATCTCACCTTTTTCCTGCTCTATTTTTGCAAGCAGGCTATGAGGATTTTCCTTTATGAATCGCCCTGTATCTCTCAAGAGTGCTGAAAAAGATGCATAGGCCTCGAGGCAACCTTTTTTTCCACAAGTACAGTTTTCTCCGTCCAATATCAGTGTCGTATGTCCAAACTCACCTCCGCCGTAGGTTGCTCCGCTGTATACCTTGTTGTTAAGAATCAGTCCAAATCCCACGCCTGTACCGATTGTTATCATAGCCATGGATTCATACTTATTTTGAGCACCGGTAAGATATTCGCCTAATGCCGCACAGTTTGCGTCATTTCCTACGTATACTTGCTTATTGAGTTTTTGCGCTATATATTCTCCAAGATGCGCATTTTCCCATCCGAGATTTCCAGCGAAATATACGACTCCACGTTTGGAGTCTATTGCTCCCGGAGATCCTATACCTATATATTCTACATCTTGCATTTTTATTCCAGATTCTAGTGTCATATCAATAAGAAGGTTGGCAATATCTTGCGCAACTGCTTCAAATCCTCTTTCTGGCATTGTCTTTATAGACTTGGTGTATAATATCTCATTGTCTGAATTTACCAATCCACCTTTTATATTTGTTCCCCCCAGGTCTATACCTGCAAAACACTTCATTTATCATTCCTCCACTACTAAAGATTTTTTACAAATCCATATGATTTTCAGGACAACGTTTTTTTGATTTTAAACTTAATTTTTTTGTCAATTTCATACTGAATATCTTATTTATTATACCACAAAACCCTGCTAAATAGTTTTTTATGTTACTATTTTCACAGGGTTTTTCTTATATCTTTATAATAAACTGCTCAGTCTATAAACAAATCCAAGTTACGCTAGAACCCTTTGTAATTGCTTTACGATAAATTGCTTTGAAGCCATTAATGTTTCCTCATTTTTTGTAAGGCAGTAATCATTTAATGCACTATATGCTAATTGAATTATGGTTACAAATTCTGATGCATTTTTTCCATTTTGTTCAGCATATTCGATTAATTCTGTTTCCAGTTTTTTATTCATTTCTTTTACTACTGGAAGTATATTTTTTGAGTAAACTGGATGTGCTATTACCTCCATCATAAATCTTTGTTCTGCAGAAGTTTTCTTTGTGTAATTGAAAAGTTTATCCATAAGTTTTTCTGGATCATTTATGGTCTTTTTAATTATTTCCAAACTCCCCATCCTGTTTTTCTCATACTGTCTATTTACACAAGCTACAATCGCTTCATTTTTGTCTGCAAAATAGTAATACAGAAGCGCTTCGTTTACACCTGCTTTTGATGTAAGTTTTTTTGTTGATGATTTGTCTAACCCAAATTCAATAAACGCTTGCATGAATGCATCTAGCATTTCTTCTCTTTTTATATCGGCTTTCATTTTTAACCTCTTCTTTCAATTATTATTAATTTGTTAACTTTTTATTTAAATTTACCACATTGGCAAACTAGTAACTACAGCCCTGCTTAAATTATACCTGTATTTTTTCATATAAGGTTAATTTATATCATGTAGCCAATTACTTTATATCATATAATATAATAAAGTCTATTCTTTGTATATAGTTTAATTTACTTTTTACATTTTTCCTACACTTTTTTAATTTTTCACAAAATTAATTATTCATTCACACACCAGTCGTTGTATCACCTTCAACCAATTACTTTT
>JBATTG010000264.1:0-4568 GCA_049670425.1 Proteocatella sp. | reverse complement strand
AACCCACACGCTTTTTAGGGCGACGGATTTTGAGTCCGTTGCGTCTGCCATTCCGCCACATCGGCGTGTTGGAATATCTCTTTGCTACTTAGATATTCTAACACAACTTTCAGTAAAAATCAAGCGTTTAAAACAAATTCTTTTTATATTTATTATACAAGTGCTTCAATTCAGATACTTTCTCGTTCATTTCAAGTTGCAATTCAGAAATGACTTCAAAATTTTTGTTATCTATTGCCTCTTTTATTCTTGTGAATATCGATGTTTTTTCAACACTGTCTTTCATCAATTCCCATCTAAGTGAATTCACTTTTGTCCAGTTTACTATATCAAGGTCGGAGATTCCATTTTCAGTATGAAGTTTCGAGCTGTCTCTTACTATTTCCATATTGTCTTCTATTATCCTGTAGTTAAGCTGATTCAACCATTTTTCCTCAACAAACATTCTGTAAGAATTCAATATGTCATCAGAGAATATATTTTCAGCCTTCAATACATCTAACTTTTCTTTGCATATTTGCAATGATTTTATATTGTCATATACTGTTCTTGGTGGTGTTCCAAACCTTTGATTTCTTTCTTCTTGAGTATAATAGTCAAACACGTTTTCTTCACTTCTGTACTGTCTGTCTTTTTCAAGATACTTGCCTTCAACGCCATAATCTTTCGAGAACTCCTGAACTAGCTCTTGTGCGCTCATTTTCATGCCTGCATTGTTTAAACCGTCAGTCATAGCCTGGTAGCATGCTGAAAGTATAAGGTAGACGTTTGAATGCGGATTTGGAGCTCTAAGCTCAAATCTTGTTGCCAGAGGGGCTTCGATATCTTTTATAAGTCCAATTAATATCGATCTGTTTCTTGATGGTATCTCCACGGATTTTCCTAATGAAGACACTATGCATATTGGAGCTTCAAAATGAGGTTTAAGTCTGTTTAAGGCATCTATGCTATTTGCTACAAATGGATTTATTACCTCATAGTTTTTCAGTATTCCCATCAAACTTGCAATTGCAAAGCTGCTTGCGTAATTCCCTTTATGGTCGGCATGCGTGAACAGGTTTATTCTTCTTCCTGAGTCAAGTTTTGCCGCAACTCCGATATGTGTATGCTTTCCACTTCCTGCAACGCCTTCTATAGGTTTCGCTCTGAAAGTCACTTCCAGACCAAATTTATGGAATATGTCCTTAATAAGATGTCTCACTATTACTTCTACGTCCGCTGCATGCATTTCCGTATTGTATTTCCAGTCAATTTCAAGCTGCTCCATTACATGATTCCGTTTTCCATTTACACTTATTTTAGACTTTATTCCGCCTACCTCTTTATGGCCCATTTCCGGTTCAAAACCATAATGCTCCATTATTTCAAGGGTTTTTTCAAGTGCGCTTCTTACGCTTCCATCCGTTCTTTTCCAGTACTGTTCTTTCAGCATCTGTGATACAGACAACTTCTCTTCGTCGGCCTTATCTTCTGGAGTTTTAACCCAGAATTCAAGCTCAGTTGCTGAAGTCAGAATCAGTTCTTCTATTTTTTCAGAATCTTTTATTCCAACTTCGGCTTTGAATCCTGGCTTATTTTCAACGTATTTTATTGCTTCGCGTTTAAATCTTCCAGCCGCTTTTTCAAGTAATGATCTTGAACACACCATCTTGTTATCATGAACCAGAAATGATGGTATTACAAGGGTTCCTACAAATCTTCCGTTGAAATGTAAGCTATCGTAATTATAATCTACATACCAGTCAACATCTCTGTCTGGCAATATTATTACTTTTGCATTATCAAGAGTGGCAATTCCATGCAGTACAACACTGGAGCCGTCAGTTTGAACCCCTAGTTTCAATTGTTTTTCCATATCTTCTACAAAAACACTTACCGGGATTCTTTCGTCTGTTCCATTTCCACCAAAATCAACTCCTACATATGATATAAATTGAATTTCGGGATGCTGTTTTAATATTTTTGTTACTGAATCGATATTTCTGCCTTTTTTTTCAATTTTAAATACAAGTTCGCTTAAATTCACATTTTCCAACTTCATAAATTAACCCTTTCCATGTTCAATTTCATTATTATCAACTAACACATCACAATATTTCACTTAAGGCCAGCAGAGCTCCTATCTTCGAATGCTCGTAGGTAAGTCCACCTTGAAAATAAACCGTATAGGGCTCTTTTATAGGCGCATCGGCACTCAATTCTATTGACGAACCTTGTATGAAGGCTCCTGCTGCCATTATAACCTCTGAATCGTATCCCGGCATGGCCCATGGCTCTGGGGAAACGAAGGAATCAACTGGTGCTGCTTTTTGTATTCCTTTACAGAATTTAACGATTTGTTCTTTACTGCTTAATCCAATTGACTGTATTATATCGCTTCTTGGATCTGAATATTTAGGGAAAGTGTCAAATCCGAATTTTTCAAAAAGTTTAGCACAAAATATTGCGCCTTTTTTTGCATTTGACACAATCATTGGTGCAAGAAATAAACCTTGCAAAAGCGTCCTTGTGGTTCCAAATGTTAATCCACATTCTTTTCCAATTCCTGGTGATGTCATTCTTTGTGCTATGAGCTCTACTAAATCACTTTTACCACAGATATATCCTCCTGAAACAGCAAGGCCTCCACCTGGATTTTTTATAAGCGAACCTGCAATGATGTCTGCCCCAACTTCAATAGGTTCTTTTGTTTCTATAAATTCGCCATAGCAATTATCTACCATAACAATAAGTTCAGGATCGATATTTTTAACAAATGCTACAACTCTCTCTATATCTTCAATCATCAATGATTTTCGTCTGCTATAGCCCTTAGATCTTTGAATATAAATCATTTTTTTGTTTTTGCTTGATTTTATTGCGTTTTCTATTTCAGGATAATCAAATTCCCCGTTTTCCAAAAGTTCAATCTGCGTATATACAACGCCAATTCCTTTTAGCGAATGATAGGATTCTGATATTCCAATCACCTTATCAAGAGTATCATAAGGTTTTGATGATATTGATATTAGCTCATGGCCCATTTTCAATATACCCTGGAGACAGAGTGTAAGAGCGTGAGTTCCATTAACTATGGTAGGCCTTACAATTGAATCTTGCGATTTGAATATATAAGAAAAAATTTCTTCCGTCTTTTCTCTGCCAACATCATTGTAGCCATATCCTGTATTCCATCCAAAATGGCTGTCACTGAGTCTTGCTCTTCGCATGGCATCCAGGACTTTCATGCTATTTATTTCTTTGATTTTATCTATTTCTGAAAAATAAACACCAAGATCTTTTTCTACATTGTCAATTTCCTTTATGACTTCCTCTTTAATACCAAAACTATTTTTTAAATAATCGGTGAAAACGTTCTCCATTTTTCCTCCAAAGTTAACCTTTAAAACATTATACTACAAATGCTTTCAAAATAAAATACCTTTTTATGTTTTTTCATAATATTAATTTATATTTCGACATATACCGAACATTACATCTCAAACATGGCAAAAAACAACCTTGTGATATCTTGATGATCTTTTGCTCCAGCAAGTTCTCTTATTGAATGCATGGAAAGCATTGGATTTCCGATATCGACTGAGTCTATAGGAAGGTGGGTCGATGAAATCGGCCCTAGAGTCGATCCTCCTGTTTCATCTGAGCGGTTGACAAATATTTGACACTCTATCCCTGCCGTTCTACAAAGTGATACTGCTACACCTGTCCCTTTTGAGTCCGATGTATATCTTTTATTCGTGCTTTGCTTGATAGTTACACCTTTGTTCATTTCAGGTTTATTGGTGATGTCGCTTTTTTCTTTGAAATTCGGATGTATTGCATGAGCCATATCAGCAGAAATTATAAATGATTTTTCCAGGGCGCATAAAAATTCTTCTCTATTTTTTTCAAATGAAAGCATTATTCTTTCGGCAATATTGCTAAGAATATTTGAGTCTGCCCCATTTTGAGTTGCGCTCCCAATTTCTTCCGCATCAAATCCGGCTACAAGTTTGATTCCTTTGCCACGCTTGCTTTCGACCAATGCTTTTAGTGATGCCTGAAGCATTGCTACGTTATCTATTTTTTTTGAAGAAATCATCTCTTTGTTCAGCCCTACATAGCAGGCTTTTTGGGTATCATAAAGATTTAAATCATATGATAATATGCTGTTTTCGTCTATTGAAAATCGTTCAGCAATCGTCTTTATCAAGTATTTTTCATCAAATTCTTTTCCATCGAGCGCAAATATCGGAAGCATATGATTTTGCTTATTTATGGCAACCCCATTGTTGGCTTCACGGTTCATATGGATAGCAAGGTTTGGTATGATGCAAACATCATCCTCAAAATCTATCAGTACTTGCCTCGGCTCAAGTGCATCGTCCCCATTCACCTGAACGCAGCCTGCAATAGAAAGAGGCCTGTCAAACCAGGTACTTAATATTGGGCCGCCATATATCTCGGTATTCAACTTTATATAGTTATTTTCTTTTATTATGGGATTGCTCTTTATTGAAATTGAGGGTGAATCCGTATGGGAGCCAATTATATTGAAGCCATCTTCCAAAGAATCTATTCTAAATGCG
>JBATTG010000263.1:0-19230 GCA_049670425.1 Proteocatella sp. | reverse complement strand
GGTTTGTTTATAAATCCATATTTAATAACTTCTGCCATTCCGTCAGAAAACGCCTCTTCGCTCAAGGTGCTAAGCAGCTGCGGATCTATTATTACAAGGCTTGGCTGATAAAAACTGCCTACCATATTTTTTCCCTGAGGAAGATTTATTCCACATTTTCCACCCACCGATGAATCCACCTGTGATAGCAGCGTAGTCGGAATCTGACAGAGTTTAACACCTCTTAAATAGGTGGCTGCTGCAAATCCTGCAATATCGCCTACCACGCCTCCTCCGAGCGCTATTATAAGATCATTTCTTGAAATTTCCGCATCTGCTAGACTCTCATATATATCCGCAACAGTTCCAAGGTTCTTGCTGTCTTCGCCTGCAGGTATTATCGAGTAGCTTATCTCAAAATCAAAATCCGCCTGTGCATCCTCCGGGTCTAAATCAGAATATACCAGTTGTGCAAAATCAGAAATCAGCCCATCGAGATATATATTCTCTATATTATCATCAGTTATTATGTGGATTTTATTCATATTGAATTTTTCAATACATATTTCGGCAGCATTTTTAAAAATACCATTATTTAAATATATCTCCGATACACCGGACCTTGCATTTATTTCAATCCTGTTCATTTTTCCTTTCTCCTTTTTCTGTTTTACTTTGTTTTTTTAGATTTTCATATTTCCTCGAAAACCTTACTTGTTACATTTTTCATGTTTCATGTTTCTAATATTATTTTACCCAAAAGCCTGAGTTTTAATTTATTAAACCTCAATTGGCGATATATATCAAATATACTTATTGTGTATATTAATTTATTGTATTAGCATGGCATTTGATATATAATAGTAATAATATTCAAAAACTTTATTGAATATTGCGAAATTTTATTTAATTTATAAATATGCATATTGATCGGAGGTTGCAAAAGTGAAGAGTATCAGAACTAAGATTTTAGCAATAATTGGGGGAATTATACTTATTTCGATGGCAGTTACGGGAATGTTCGTTGTAAATAAGATTGATTCCGTAATTATGAACAATGAGGAATACATAGCCATGGCTTCGACAAAAAATATTGTTGGAGATGTTAATAATTATTTTACCAAGTATATATCCACAGTCCAGCAGGTAGCCAGAGATGAGAATGTAATCGCCCTGCTGTCCTCTGGGGCTGACAGAAACAACTATGCAAAATCTCCCTACTATTCCAGCACTCATCGTATGTTGGCAAGTTCATTAAAATCTGATTCGGCTAACATCATGGCCATGTATGTGTCCAGCGTAGGCTCGAATCTGGCCATGGGCGGCGATGACTGGGTTGGAGATCAAAATTTTAATCTCAGCGGCAAATCTTACTGGTTCAAAAATCCCGAAGATATCGCAAAAGGCTACATAATAACCGAGCCTTATCAAGATGTGGCTACAGGCTCCATGGTGCTTACCATTTCTGCTCCGGTATATGACACGAGTGGATCAAAAATTGTGGGGATAGCCGGAGTTGACATCACAATTTCAGTTGTAAACGACATGGTTACCCTTGCTGAAAGTAAATATGAAAGCGGTTACCAGGTTCTTGTCTCGGCGCAGGGTACGGTGCTTGCCCACAAGGACAATACCAATCTGCTACTTCCTGTAGGAGATATCGGATACAGCGAAAACATGCTTGGTAACATAGCCAACCCTGAAGCTAATGTCATACAATTTGATGATAATAAAGTTAAGTCCTACGGAATTGTTGGCAAAGAAGAATACACTGGCTGGAAAATACTGTCTATTGTTCCAGAAAAAGAGTTTACTAAAGTCATACATTCTACCCGAAATTCAATAATTATATTCTACGCACTTGCCCTTATCATTATTTTTGCAGCTCTTGTTCTTACAGCAAGAAGCATCGTTGCTCCGCTTAAGCGACTTACAGACCTTACCGATGAGCTTGCTTCCGGAAATCTTGATATAGATATTGATATCGTATCCAATGACGAGGTCGGCCATCTTGCCACCTCCATGAAGGCCCTTACTTCAAGACTTGTAAACTATATCGACTATATTACTGAAATTTCATCTACTCTGGATGATTTTTCCAATGGAAATCTCGATATAAACTTGCAGCATGATTATGACGGAGAATTTGCCTCAATAAAAAAATCGCTGCTTAACACCTCCTCGGTCTTCAAAGCTACCCTCGGGGAGATTGCCCAAATTTCATCTCAGGTTGCAAGTGGCTCTGAACAGGTTGCAAACGGAGCCCAGCTGCTTGCTCAGGGAACTACCGAACAGGCCAGTTCAATAGAAGAATTATCCGCTACGATTAATGATATTTCAAGTCATGTCAATGAAAATGCTGAAAATTCAGCCAACGCTTCAAAGTATGTTCAGACTGTCGGCAAGGCTGCACTCAGCAGCAACGACAAGATGAATCATATGATTACAGCTATAACGGAGATAGATACCAAGTCATCCGAAATAGGCAAGATAATAAAAACCATAGAAGACATAGCCTTTCAGACCAACATCCTTGCGCTTAATGCTGCAGTTGAAGCTGCAAGAGCTGGAACTGCAGGAAAGGGATTTGCCGTTGTAGCCGATGAGGTTAGAAATCTTGCAACCAAGTCTTCGGAGGCTGCTAAAAATACGACTCTTTTGATAGAAGATTCCATCCGCGCAGTTGCAAACGGAACTTCGATTGCAGCCGAAACCAGCAAGGTACTCAATGAAGTCCTTGAAGGCGTTACCAAAACTGTAAATCTCATAGATGAAATCTCTTCTGCCTCCAGCAATCAGGCCGTATATCTTTCTCAGACGCTTCAGGGTCTGGAAAATATAAGCGCCGTAGTTCAGACAAACTCGGCTACCGCTGAAGAAAGTTCTGCAGCAAGCGAGGAACTTTCAAGCCAGTCCGTTATACTTCATGATCTTACGTCAAGATTTAATATTTAATTTAAAATAACACAAAAGTGGTCATGATGTCCGCCTTTGTATTTGCAGGCAAACTCTCGGTTCAGATCTTTCTGAATTGAGAGTTTGCTTATTTTTTATTAGCAGTATTATTTTACCCAAAAGCCTTTGCTTTGGCTTGTTGAACTGCTACCGCTCTTTTTTAAAATATATCTTGATTATTTTCGAATTTATTTGAAATTATCCAGTAGTTGATATATAATAGTACTAATATTCAAAAAATTTAATTAAGCTTTTTATTTACATTAAAACTGGAGGTTGCAAAAGTGAAGAGTATCAGAACTAAGATTTTAGCAATAATTGGAGGAATTATAATTATTGCCATGGCTGTTACAGGAATATTTGTTGTAAACAAGGTAAACTCTGTAATCATGAACGATGAAGAATATATAGCAACGGCTTCGACAAAAAATATTGTCGGAGATGTCAATAATTATTTTACCCAGTATATTTCCATGGTACAGCAGGTAGCCAGAGATGAGAATGTAGTAGCCTTCCTGTCATCTGATGCCAATAGAATCAACTATGAGAAATCCCCCTCCTATCCAGGTACATACAGGATGCTTGCCAATTCAATGGCTTCCGACCCCGATAACATACTTTCCCTGTTCCTGTCCAACGCAGGCACCAATCTTGCCATTGATGGCGGAGACTGGGTAGGCGATCAGGATTTTGATCTCAGCGGCAAGTCCTACTGGTTCAAAAATCAGGAAGATATTGCAAAAGGGTACATAATAACCGAACCTTACCAGGATGTTGACACAGGATCTATGGTACTTACAGTTTCGGCTCCGGTATATGATAAAAACGGCTCAAAAATAGTGGGAATAGCTGCAGTCGACATACAGATTTCGGTTGTAAACGACATGGTAACCCTCGCCGAAAGCAACTACAAAACCGGATATCAGGTTCTGGTCTCAGCGCAGGGCTCTGTACTTGCCCACAAGGACAATACCAAAGTACTGCTCCCTGTAAGCGATATAGGCTACAGCGATAATATGGTGCAAAACATAGATGACCCTGAAAATAAGGCCGTAAAATTTGATGATAATAAAGTTAAGTCATACGGAGTTGTCGGCGAAGAGGAATACACCGGCTGGAAAATATTATCGATAATCCCGGAAAAAGAATTCACTAAGGTCGTGACTTCTACCAGAAATTCAATAACCCTGTTTTATACATTGTCTCTTATCGTAATTTTTGCAACGCTGCTTCTCACAGCAAAAAGCATCACAGCACCTTTAAAAAGGCTTACTGATATAACCGATGAGCTTGCTAACGGAAATCTTGATACAAAGATTGATATCGTATCCAATGACGAGGTCGGCCGTCTGGCCAGTTCCATGAAAGCTCTTACCTCAAGGCTTGTAAACTACATCGACTACATTTCTGAAATTTCCTCGACTTTGGATGATTTTTCAAATGGAAATCTCGATATAAACCTGCAGCATGATTATGACGGAGAATTCGCCTCAATAAAGAAATCTTTGTTAAACACTTCCTTTGTATTCAAATCTACCTTAGGTGAAATTGCCCAGATTTCATCACAAGTTGCAAGCGGCTCTGAACAGGTTGCTAGTGGGTCTCAGCTGCTTGCTCAGGGAACCACCGAACAGGCAAGTTCGATTGAAGAATTATCATCTACCATCAACAACATTTCCAGCCACGTCAGCAAAAATGCTGAAAATTCAGTCAATGCATCCAAGTATGTAAAGACTGTTGGTGACGCTGCAAGCAGCAGCAATGATAAAATGAATCAAATGATGAAAGCTATCACGGAAATAAATACAAAATCGTCTGAAATTGGCAAGATCATAAAGACCATAGAAGATATAGCCTTCCAGACTAATATCCTTGCTCTTAATGCAGCAGTCGAAGCCGCAAGAGCTGGAAGTGCAGGAAAGGGATTTGCAGTTGTTGCAGACGAGGTTAGAAACCTTGCCAACAAGTCTTCTGAGGCCGCTAAAAACACGACTCTGCTTATAGAAGATTCCATCCGTGCCGTTGAAAACGGAACCTCGATTGCCACTGAAACCAGCAGAGTTCTTAATGAGGTTCTGTCCGGAGTTACCAAGACTGTAGGACTGATTGATGAAATCTCAGATGCTTCTAGTAGCCAGGCTGAATCTCTTTCCCAGACTCTCCAAGGTTTGGAAAATATAAGCGCCGTGGTTCATGCAAACTCGGCTACTGCTGAAGAAAGTTCTGCCGCAAGCGAGGAGCTGTCCAGCCAGTCAGTCATACTGCATGATTTGACTTCCAGATTCAATATTTAATTGCTAATAATAAAAGGTGGACATGATGTCCACCTTTTTCTTTTCCAAATTATTTGTTCTTGCTGGCCTTTATAAATTCCCTGAATATAGGATGAGCCCGGTTCGGTCTTGATTTAAATTCTGGATGATACTGCACTCCTATGAAGAATCTATTTTCTGGTATTTCTACAGCTTCTACAAGATTCTCATCCGGTGACGTTCCCGAAAATATCATTCCTGATTTTTCAAAATCCAGCCTGTAATTGTTGTTGAATTCATACCTGTGACGATGTCTCTCTTTTATTGAATTCGATTCATATGCTCTTTGCATTATTGTTTCTGGCTTTATGGTGCATGGATATGACCCCAGTCTCATAGTTCCGCCTTTTGGGATTTCCCCGCTTTGGTCTGGCATGAAATCTATTATAGTATGCTCTGATGCCTCGTCAAATTCTCTGGAATTTGCATCTTCAAGACCCAGTACATTTCTTGCATATTCTATTGCCGCTATCTGCATTCCAAGGCAGATTCCAAAGTAGGGTATATCATTTTCCCTTGCATATCTGCAGGCTAGTATTTTTCCTTCAATGCCCCTGTCTCCGAAACCGCCCGGTACAAGAATCCCATCCAGATGACCCAGAACTCTTTCCAGTAGCTCCGATTGAGTTTCCTCTGTTTCATCATCGCTCATTTCCAGTTGCTCAGCTTCAATCCATCTTATATCTATGTTTACGTCATTTTCAAATCCGGCATGCTTTAATGCCTCGGCCACCGAAAGATAGGCATCTTGAAGCTTAACATATTTTCCTATCAGACCTATTGTAACCGTATCTTTGGCCCTTTTTATACGCTCGCACATATCCATCCAGTTTTCAAGATCCATATTCCCTGCATTTATTCCAAGTTCCCTGCATACTATCTCAGAAAAACCTTGTTTTTCAAGCATAAGCGGGGCTTCATAGAGATTTGGTATTGTAATGTTCTCAATTACACAATCTGGCTTTACATTGCAAAAAAGCGATATTTTTTGCTTTATACCTTCCTCTATTGGCTCGTCACTTCTTGTCACGATTATATTGGGACTTATTCCAAGCGATCTGAGTTCCTTTACCGAATGCTGGGTAGGCTTTGACTTATGCTCATTTGAACCTTTAAGATATGGAACCAGCGTCACATGTATAAACAGGCTGTTATCCTTACCGGCTTCCAGAGCTATCTGTCTTATGGCTTCCAGAAAAGGCTGGCTCTCAATATCTCCTATCGTCCCCCCAATTTCGGTTATGAGTACATCTGCATTCTTTGTCTTTGACGCATTATATATGAATTCCTTTATTTCATTGGTTATATGCGGTATTACCTGTATGGTTTCACCCAGATAATCCCCTCTTCGCTCTCTGTTTAGTACGTTCCAGTATACTTTGCCAGTCGTGAGATTTGAAAACTTGTTAAGGTCCTCATCTATAAACCTTTCGTAATGGCCTAAATCCAGATCAGTTTCTGCCCCATCTTCAGTTACGAATACCTCACCATGCTGGTATGGGCTCATGGTTCCTGGGTCTATGTTTATGTAAGGATCCAGCTTCTGAGCGGCAACTTTGATTCCTCTTGATTTAAGAAGCCTTCCCAATGAGGCTGCGGTGATTCCCTTCCCCAGCCCTGAAACGACTCCTCCTGTTACAAATATATACTTTGTCACTTTATTCTCCTATCTACATTGATATAATAAGTTTAGATTTCATAAATTTTTAGTATGCTCCGGGCTACTTCTCTTCTGCTTATGCGCATGTCCATGGCCTGCTTCTCTATATACCTGTGGGACTCAGGCTCGCTCATGCTGAGATACTGTATGAGAGCATGTTTCGCCCTGTCTATGAGTCTGATTTCTTCGATTTTTTCCTTGAGTTTTATATTTTCTTTTTGAAGCCCCTGCATCCTCTTTCTCGTGGCTGAAAGCATTTTCATGGATTGACAAAAAACCTGTCTGGAGAGGGGCTTGGAAATTACAAAAGCGCCGAACTTTTCGGCTCTGTGCTCCACCTGGTCAGAAAGTTCACTTTTTACTATCAACGCTACTGCGCAGCTTGTTTCTTCAGCTATCTCTTGTGCAAGTTCCAGCCCGAATTCATCTGAAAGCGGACAGTTTATTACTATTATAGCTATGTTATCCTCTGCCATTTTTCTTTTGGCCTCTGAAGCACTGTTTGCAGTTATTATATTGGAATATGGGGTCGTTTTCAAGATGCCTGCAAGCATTTCATGGCCCCTTGATGTACTCGATACTATCATAATTTTTTCCAATTTAATTACCTCTCCACTGTTTTTATCCGATATATGAAAGCTATGCCCCTGTCTGTCTACTTGCCCTTGATTGCATGATCTAAAAATTTTTCTATCGTATTTTTGGGTAAAATCTGTTTGACGAAATCACTCTTCTTCATCAGTTCTATGGCTTCGTAAAGATTATGGGGAAGAGTTCTTAAGGTTTCTGTGGCCTCACAATTTTCAAAAAGATTTTCATCTACCGGCTCGGGCAGATCCATTTGATTTTCTATCCCATGGAGCCCTGAATGAATAAGGAGTGCGAATGCGATGTACGGGTTGCAGGTGCTGTCCGGCGAACGAAGCTCCATCCTGGAGTATTCTCCTGTCTGCGCCGGTATCCTTATCAGCTGCGATCTGTTCTGGTGAGACCAGCTTATATATTTCGGTGCCTCAAATGCTCCGAACCTCTCATATGAATTATGGCTCGGGTTTAAAAAAGCTGTTATTTCCTCGATTTTTTCCAATATGCCCGCTATAAAACTTTCAGCATCCTTCTTGTACCGGCTGTGCGATATGAATATATTCTCATTGTCCTTGAAAAGCGACATATTTATGTGAAAACCGCTTCCGCTCACGTTCTTCAATGGCTTGGGCATGAAGCTTGCATGAAGGCCATTTCTTCCAGCAACAGTTTCTACAACCGATTTAAAAGTTATAAGGTTGTCAGCAGTTTCCAGGGCATCCGCATACTTGAAATCTATCTCATTTTGGCCTGGTCCCTGCTCATGGTGCGCTGAAACAGGTTTTATTTCAAACTCCTCGAGAGTAAGGCATATTTCTCTTCTCACATGCTCGCCCTTGTCTCTTGGGGCAATATCCATGTACCCTGCATTGTCATGAGGCTGATCCGTTGGATCTCCCTGATCGTCCAATTTAAAAAGGTAAAATTCAGTCTCAGCCCCTATTTTTACAATATAGCCCATCTCGTGAGCCTTTTCAGTTGCCAGCCTCAGTATTTTTCGGCCGTCTCCTTCAAATGCTGTGCCATCAGGATAGCATATGTTGCAATACATCCTTAATGCCCTTCCCCCTGAAGGACTCCACGGAAGTATTGATATAGTAGATGTATCAGGAAACAGAAATAAATCCGACTCATTTACGTTCATAAAACCCTTTACAGCTGAAGCATCAAATGATATTCCATATTTAAAAGCTCTCGGGAGCTCATCTGCCATTATGGATATATTCTTTTCTGTTCCAAATATGTCACAAAATGCAAGACGCACGAATTTTATGTCATTTTCTTCTACAAACTGAAGCACTTCATTGATTGTTGTATTCATCATATATCCTTTCTTCTTAAAAAGGCGTCCACCAAATCTACCGACACTTTTGATGTATCTGCACATTTGATGAACGCCTTTGTTCCTTTAAAAATTATATAATATTTAACAGTTCAATGTCAAGTCATATTGAAACAATCTTGTACAGCAAATTTTTTATAAAAAAAATTAACAACAGGAAAACATTTTATTCAACATTTTTGAGAATTTTAAGAAAAATCTTTTAAATTTTACGTTGACAATGTTTTTAATGACGTCTATAATCATAACATCAGCAAAGGCGCTGTAGGAAAATCCTACGGCGTCTTTTTCTATTTTTTCAGGAAAATTTTTTAATTTGAAAGGAGTATCATGATGAGCAACACTTATGTAAAACCTGGCTACAAGCCGGCATTGGGTCTTTATGAAACACAGACAGCAATAGGAATATTAAAAAAAGAATTCGAGACAAGACTCTCAAATGCTCTTAACTTAAAACGAGTATCTGCTCCACTTTTTGTCGATCCTGAAACAGGACTCAATGACAATCTAAACGGTATAGAAAGAGCCGTAAGATTTGATATAAAAGAAACTAAAGGTATTGCTGAGGTGGTTCATTCCCTTGCAAAATGGAAACGTATGGCGCTTCACAGATATGGATTCAGCGCTGGCGAAGGTCTTTATACCGACATGAATGCCATAAGAAGAGATGAGGATATGGACAATATCCATTCCATATATGTAGATCAATGGGACTGGGAAAAAATCATAACTCCCGAAAACAGAAATGAAGCTTATTTGAAAATCACCGTGAATGCGATTGTATCGTCCATCGTAGACACCCTTGAAGAATTGAAAAAATATCATCCCCAGATTACGACTACCTTATCGAAAGATGTAAGTTTCATCACTTCCCAGGAACTGGAGGATCTTTACCCATCGCTTACTTCCAAGGCTAGAGAACATGAATACCTGAAAAAAAACAAGACTGCCTTCATCATGAAAATAGGCGACGTTCTTGAGTCTGGCAAAAAGCACGATGGAAGAGCTCCGGATTATGATGACTGGTCTTTAAACGGCGATATTTTATTCTGGAACGATGTGCTTGATACTGCCTTTGAGGTTTCTTCCATGGGAATACGTGTAGATTCTCAGGCCATGGAATATCAGCTTTCAAAAGAAAACTGCGATGAGCGCAAATCACTTCCTTTCCATAAGATGGTGCTCGAGAGTGCTCTGCCGCTTACACTCGGTGGTGGAATTGGCCAGTCGAGGTTATCAATGCTGCTTCTTGAAAAAATCCATATCGGAGAAGTTCAGGCTTCCATATGGGATGAAGACACCCATCTTGCCTGCAAAAACGCAGGAATATGCCTGCTTTAGCCTGATTCTTAAGATTACTGCAATATATGATGTTGATTTGAAGTAAACCCAGACTTGCTTTGAATCAACTCTTTCTTTATGCATTTTTAACAGGAGGTTTTTTATGTTTAATGTTTCAGACATGTTTGGAAGTATGGTATTTGATAATAAGGCAATGAAAAATAAATTGCCCCATGATGTATATAAAGCCCTTATGGAGACGGTTGAAGACAGCCAACCCTTAAGCATCGACATTGCCAATCACGTTGCCAATGCGATGAAGGAGTGGGCTGTGGAAAAAGGCGCTACTCATTTTAACCACTGGTTCCAGCCGATGACAGGAATCACTGCAGGAAAGCATGACAGTTTCATATCTTCATGCGGAAATAATGAAATAGTAATGGATTTTTCGGGGAAAGAACTTATAAAAGGCGAGCCTGATGCCTCCAGCTTCCCTTCCGGTGGTCTAAGGGCTACCTTTGAAGCCCGGGGATATACCTCATGGGACCCTACTTCCCCTGCATTCATAAGAGATTCTACGCTTTATATCCCTACGGCATTTTGCTCCTACAGCGGCGAAGTTCTGGATAAAAAAACTCCACTTTTAAGATCCATGGACGCTCTCAACCGTCAGACAATGAGGATACTTGGATTATTGGGATTTTCTGATGTAAAGAGGGTAACTGTGACAATCGGCGGCGAACAGGAGTATTTTCTTATCGATAAAAAACTCTTTCAGCAGAGAAAAGATCTTATATTCTGCGGACGGACATTATTTGGAGCCAAGCCTCCTAAAGGCCAGGAACTTGAGGATCATTACTTCGGCTCAATAAGGCCCCGCGTAGCTGATTTTATGCAAGAGCTCGATCAGGAATTATGGAAACTTGGCGTGCTTTCCAAGACCAAGCATAACGAAGTCGCTCCATCGCAACATGAGCTAGCGCCAATATTCACAACAGCAAATATCGCCGTTGACCATAACCAGATAACCATGGACCTCATGAAAAAAATAGCAGACAAGCATGGTTTAGCATGCCTTCTTCATGAAAAACCATTTGCTGGAATAAATGGAAGCGGAAAGCACAACAACTGGTCTGTTTCTACGGACACCGGAGTCAACCTGTTTGATCCAGGAACAGAACCTGAAAACAACCTCATCTTCCTTACAATGCTTGTAGCCCTTATAAAAGCTGTAGATGAATACTCTGACCTTCTGCGCATTTCTGTTTCAAGCGCTGGCAACGACCACCGCCTGGGAGGGCATGAAGCTCCTCCTGCCATAATCTCCATGTTCTTGGGCAGCGAGCTTTCCGCCGTTCTTTATTCCATAGAAAACAATCTGCCTTATATCAAGGTCGAATCCTCTTTTGTGGAATCAGGAACAAACCCTGTCCCTAATTTCAAAAAAGATACTACGGACAGAAACCGTACCTCGCCTATAGCCTTCACTGGAAATAAATTCGAGTTCAGAATGCCTGGTTCAAGTTTTTCCCTTGCAGGGCCAAATATCGTTATCAACACTGCCATGGCAGATGTACTCTCAGATTTTGCAGACACTCTCGAGCCCATGCACGCTTCTAGTCCTGCAAATTTCGACTCCGATCTTATGAAGCTTCTCAGCGCTACTCTCAAGAAGCACTCCAGAGTGGTATTTGATGGAAATAACTATACTTGCGAATGGGCTGAGGAAGCAAGAAAAAGAGGTCTTCTTAATTTGAAGTGCTCCGCCGATGCTCTCCCTTATTTTAAGAAAGAGAAGAATGTCTCGCTCTTCGCCAGACACTCCATATTCACCAGGGAAGAGGTGGCGTCGCGCTGCGAACTTATGCTTCAAAATTACTCCAAGATAATTAATATCGAAGCACTTACAATGCTCGATATGGTGAAAAAAGACTTGGTGCCAGCTCTTTTGGATTATACAAGCATCCTTTCTACGTCTGCAATAAACAACAGCAAGCTTAGTGATCTTATCGATATTTCGATGGAAGAAGAGCTTTTAATAAAGCTTTCCAAACTGGGCAGGTGCATGTTTTCCAAATCCAGAGAATTGGACGATCTCCTGCTTTTATCAAAAGATTATCTCTGTTCGCAGGAACTTGCCGTATTTTTCAGTAGCTGTGTTGTAAATAAGATGAATGAAATACGAATGGTTTCAGATGAGATTGAATCCTTTATTCCAAGAAGCAAGATGCCCTACCCAACTTACAGCGAACTGCTTTTTTCTGTATAAAAAAGAAAGGTGGACATCATGTCCACCTTTCTTTTTTTGCAAATTTTATCAGCCTTGGTGAAATAAAACCAAGTTCGTGAATGCTTTTTTATTTTCTTTTCAATAAAGGCGATACTCTTTTATATACAAGTATAGTAACCATGCTTACTACGATTCCCTTGACTATATTGAAAGGAACTATTCCGTAAAGCACAAGTGTCGGCACATCATGGATACGAGCCGTTATTGCGCTTCCCATCGAAATTATAGCCTCAACAGGCATTATATTTGCATAAAATGGTATAAGGACATAAAGGTTGAATATGCCCCCGGCAACTGTCATAATAAGAGTTCCTGCTATGCATCCAAGTATAGCGCCTTTTTTGTTATGGTGATTCTTGTATATATGGCTGGCCACGAAAACGTACACGCCACCTACTAAAAAGTTCCCAAGTTCCCCAACTCCGCCGGTAGATGTTTTCGTTATAAAGTGAAGCAAGTTTTTTACAAGCTGTATCAATACTCCCGCTATCGGTGATATTGCGAATCCGCCTATAAGTGCCGGTATGTCAGAAAAATCCAGTTTCAGAAATGCTGGAAATATTGGTATTGGAAACTCAATGAACATAATAATATATGCTATGGCTGATAGCATACCAATTTTTACAAGCGCTCTCGTTCCTATTTTTTTTGTTTGTCTCAATTCTAATCTACTTTCCATTTTATTCTCTCCTTAATTATTAAAATTCAATTTTAATAATGTCCGAGGGTATACATAATAATGAGTATTAAAAAACCCAAGTGAAATTCACTTGGGGGCTAATTGTCTTTGCTTTTACAAAATTAAAACTATTTGACTAAAACTTATGCACCTTATTATACAGTGCGCAGCTTGAATCCACATTTTTAATTCTGTTGCTATTAACAATCTTCTCTCATCCAGACTTTACTGTCGGTACTTGAATCTCACAAGTTCGGCCAAAAGATGGCTCGCGGACTATAACCGCCGGTAGGGAATCTCACCCTGCCCCGAAGACATATTACTATAAACAGTATACACTTAAATCTAAATTTTGTAAATATTTTTTCGAATTTATTGGTGATTTACCCCCAAAAAAACTCCAACATCAAATTTTTTTAATCTGATGTCGGAGTTTTTTTCTTTTTATTAAAATATTTTTTTAAAGCAAAACTTGTTATCAAAACTGATGCATATCTACTTAAACTGATATTTTAGAAGCTTCATAAGCCTTGACTTCTTCTTCCGTCATCTTAAGCTGGAAAAATCCTAAAGTAGCCCATAAAATCGAAATCATAGGGTTCACCAGGTTTAAAATGCAATATGGAAGATACTCTGCCGTCGGTACTCCAAGCGCTCCTGACATAAAAGCCCCGCAGGTGTTCCATGGTACCAGTGGTGACGTTATGGTTCCTCCGTCTTCCAGAGTACGGGAAAGATTTCTAGGTGCAAGGCCTCTTTCAGCATAAGCATCCTTGTACATACGTCCTGGAATAACTATTGAAAGATACTGGTCTGAAGCTATGACGTTTACAAATATCGAGGTAAATATTGTTATAGCAACAAGAGAACCTGTACCTCTTGCAAATTTTAGAAGCGTTGATGCCACTATGGCAAGCATTCCTGTGGCTTCGAGTATTCCCCCAAAGGTAAGTGCGCATATTATAAGCGATACAGTCCACATCATGGACTGCATACCACCGCGGGAGAGCAGTTCTCCAATCATCATCTCTGCATCTGAAGCTCCTTCTGCTACAGCAAATGTATAACCATTGTTGGATACGTCAAGTATAGCTCCAAAATCAACCCCCTGATATACCAGGCCAAATATCGCTCCTAATATGACGCCTCCTATAAGCCCCGGAATTGCAGGAACTTTAAATACCACCATCAAGATTACAAGTACTGGAGGTATAAACATTATTGGACTTACCGTAAAATTAGCCTTTATTACATCCAGAAGCTGATTTATCTGTTCATAATCAAGTTCCTGTCCTGCATATTTCATTCCCATAAACCCAAATACTACAAGGGCAATGATATATGAAGGTCCGGTTGTAAAAATCATGTGTTTTACATGGTCAAAAAGCGTTGCCCCTGCCATTGCCGGAGCAAGGTTTGTTGTATCAGAAAGAGGAGACATCTTGTCGCCAAAATATGCTCCTGAGATTATAGCTCCCGCTGCAACTGGAGCTGGTATTCCTATGCCCTGTGCAATACCAATAAGTGCTATTCCCACGGTGCCTGCAGTTGTCCAGGAAGATCCTGTTGCAAGAGAAACCACAGAACATATAAGTAGTGTTGCTACAAGGAAGACGCTCGGTGCAAGAATCTGAAGGCCATAGTAAATTATTGATGGAACTATTCCCCCTTGAATCCAGGTTCCTATAAGCATACCAATTATCATCAGTATTATGATTGCCTGCATTCCCATATTGATTGTTTTTAAAATTCCCGATTCAATCTCTCCCCAGGTATATCCAAGCATAGTCACGGCAACAGTTACTGCTACAAGGGATGCCAGAACCAGAGGAATGTGAGGATCGCTTCCAAAAATAACAAGACCAACATAAAGAACGATTATAAGTGCTACGATAGGTATGCAGGCCTCTAATAGTGTTGCCTGTCTTTTGGTTCTTACCTTTTTCTCATTTTTCATAAGAATAATTTTGTCAAAACTTCATAAAACCTAAACATTATGGCTCTATTTTGTTGCAAGTTTTAACTTGCTCCTTTCTTTTTTTTTTTATGTATCATTATAGATACATTTTACCGCGTTGCAACTGACGCAGTTTTTTAAATATGCGGAATATTTTGTTTATTCCATATTAAATTATAATATACCACACAAACAGTTATTATAAACATTAAAAAAAACAAATTTAACTGCCTCATTAGACTTTTTTTCCACAAAAAAGAAATGGACATTTTATGTCCATTTCTTTGCTTTTACCCATATTTTTATTCGTTTCTTAAACTCTCAAGTGCACTCAGTTTCATCGCCCGTTTTGCCGGCATGTATCCTGCAATTACTCCTACGCTAGTCGAAAACGCCAGGGTTGAAAGCGAAAGCCACCATGGTATTATGGATATTGTGCTTCCTTCCATTCCCATGGATGCTCCAAATGCAGAGCCCAGGAAGAGATTCATTATTGATGAAAGACCATAGCTCAGTCCTAAACCGATGATTCCTCCTACAAAACCTATAAATGCAGCCTCAAACAGAAACAGGTACTTTATATCTCGTATGTTTGCTCCGATTACCTTCATTATACCGATTTCTTTTGTCCTCTCATATATGGACATTATCATGGTATTTGATATTCCAAGAGCAGCAACGAGCATGGATATTGCTCCTATTCCTCCAAGAACAGCCTGAATCATTCCCGATGTTTTTTTCATCTGATCCATCATGTCATTGAGGCTGAAACTTTGAAGTCCCATATCCTTTATTTTTGTAGATATGTCTTTTACTGCATCTATGTTTTCCACATAAACCTTCGCGCTGGTATATTCTTTTTTCCTGTTCTGAGAATTTCCCTCAGCTTTGGATGTTTCCTCATTTATTTTTTTTACTGTGTCTATATTCATATATGCCGTATAGCTCGTATCATCATTTTCATTCTCCAAAATTCCAATACCCTGGGCATCATATATGGTGTACTCGACTTTTTTATCCGAGGTTTCGGTTTCCGTCTTGTTTCGTTCACCGTAATTCTGGTCTGCCGAAATCTTTATTCTTTTTGATATTACATTTACTGAAGGTTCTGCCATTTCGCCTGACTCATCATAGCCTCCACTTTGCTCCGATGGATTGTATGGATTGTAAAACCAATTTGGCACATTTCGTCCAAACAGGATTGCATTTTTGTCATTTCCAAGCAGATTTCTTCCTTCTTTGAGTTTGTATCCGAATTTTTCAAATACCTCCGGCTCTATTCCCGTCACATTAACACTTGCTACATGTCTTCCTATTAGCAATTTAAGGTTTGCCGTTTCTATGGGAGTTATCGCCGTTACTTCTTTGATGTTTCCTATTTCATCGATTGTCTTGTCATCGAGCTTGGCCTTTTTCTTGGTTCCACCAGGCTCTGCATACATTCCTCCGCCTGAATATATTTCTATTGTATGAAGATTTCCATAACTTTTTATCTGATCCTCAAAACTTGAGCTCAAGCCAATTCCTAGAGAAACCATAACCGTTATTGCACAGGTTCCTATTATTACACCCATTATAGCAAGTATGCTTCGGGTTTTTCTTCTTAGCAGGTTTTTTACACCCATTGTCATCAGGTCTATAAAATTCATATTTACACCCGCCTTATATTTCTATGTTTAGGCTATCATCCATTTTTTTCTTTTTATGTTTTTTATAGCCTGCAAATCCTGCTATTGCAGCTAATATCAGGCCTCCGATTATATACTTGGTATATGGTTTCGAAGCTCCCTCTTCTGGAATTTCTTCGCCTTCTGGAATTTCTGGCACAGGCATTTCTGCTGCTGTAAATTTAAATTCTTTTTCTATATTACTCTCTTCTCCTGCAGCATTTTCAAAAGAAAATATTACTTTACCTTCGACTGGCCCGCCTTCTACAGGCGTTATGCTCAGGTCATAATACTCATTTTTTCCAGCTGCAAGATTTCCTACGTACACGCTTGGTGATTGAGAAAATTCCAGATTTTTTCCCTCTGCTGTTACTCTAAGGTTAGTAAGCGGGGTTTTTCCCATATTGTAATACTGAAGTGAAACAGAGGCCTGCTGTCCTGCATACAATTCTGTAGGAGGAGTTATCTCATCTATAACGAGTCTCAGGTCCTGCACAAGCGGTATTGATATAGTATCTTTCGCTGTCACTGGATTTCCATCTTTATCCTCATATGTCATGTCTACCGTTATTGGTACAGTCTTTTGAGGAGCATCGGGCTTGCTCGTAAGGGTTATAGTCTTCGTAGCTGTTGCGCCTGCCCCTATACTTGCTATATAAAAAGAGTTGCTTGAGTTCTGTGGTATAAATATACCCTCCTCCGCATTAAGAGATACTTTTATATTTTTTATGGCTTGTTTGGTATTTGTATTTGTAAGCGTCACTGCAAGATCAAAAGCTTTATTTGCCTGCACTACCTTCCCTCCATAGCTGTAGTTTGTTATCATAAGCTGTGGAACGGTCTTTGAGCTGGTATCTCCCTTTACATATACTCCCGCATATTGACTTATGCTCTTTGGCTCTTTGTCTGAAGTTTCCACAGTTATCTTTATTGGATAGTTTTTCGCTTCAGTATTTGATGCAGAAAACATTGTCACGTTGAAACTCTTGCTTTCCCCTGCCTTGAAATTTGTAACAAAGGTGTTTTTAGTCTTGTTGACTACCGGCGTTGTTGGTTCGACTGTGACTTTAATGTTTTTCAGTTCACTTGAGCCTGAATTGATAACCTTAAAGCCTACTTTAAAGTCTTTACCTGGTGCAATCTCCGCCGGGGATGTTACTCCTGCGATATCCAGATTGTCAGTCTCTGACAATCCACCTACTACGGTTATATACTCCGTTTTTGTAAAGATAGCTTCCTTGCCGTTCGGGTCTTTTCCTTTCACAGTAACGGTAAAAGGTATATTTCCCCCCTCGTGCTTCTTGTCTATATATATAGGAAAGCTTGCAGATTTTTCTCCCTTGCTTAGGGATATAGAACCCAGTCTGAGTTCAATCGGCGAATCCTTAAGACTCATATTCTCTCCTAAAGGTCCTATCGATGCCACAACATCTAAGAGTTGCGAGTTTCCTATATTTGTTATGGTAAGATTTAAATCATTTGTCATTCCGCTTGCCATAGTTCCATTTGGCGTTTTTACCGTGATTGCCAGTTGCGGATTATATGTCTTGTCTGGGTCTGGTTCAAATTCATCATTCATTGCAGCTACATACAGTGTAGCCTCTGTTTTTCCGATAACTCCACTTTCGTCAGTTACCGTCACTGGCATTTTATACATTTTTTCCAGCTTCAGTCCCGTCACGTTCATGCTCCACTGTGCAGTTTTCTTTACTCCTGGATCGATATCACCAACAGCTACTTCTTCATCGCTGTATGGTGAATAGGTGAGATCTCCTACTCCAATCTTTGCTTTTACGCCTTTAAGCGCTTCTCCCGTAGTATTTTCAACCTCTACTATCAGTGTCAGTTTAGTATCTCCCTCCGCTGCTACGGAGCCTTTTATTTGTTTTACGCTTACTTTTGTATCTGCATAAACTGTCGAACCTAGTCCCATCGTTAATATGCATATTATGGATATCATTATTGACAATATTCTTTTACTCATACTTAATTCCTTTCAACTTTTGTCTGTTTTATTTTTCTAATTTTGTTATATCTCCAAGCACTTCTCGTGTTTCTGGTATTCTAAGATTTTGATTTTGCTTTACCTCTAATATGTTCCCATCTTTTATAGTGACTATTTTATCTGCATATCCTGCTATGGTTTCATCATGGGTTACTATTATAAGCGTCTGATTTTGAGATTTGACTTTGTCCAGGATTATTTTCATTATTACATCTGTAGTCTTGGTATCAAGGTTGCCTGTCGGCTCGTCAGCAAATATTATCTTAGGCTCAACAACGAGCGCTCTGGCTATTCCGACTCTCTGTTGCTGCCCTCCGCTCATCTGGCTTGGCTTCCTGTTTTCATATCCCTTTAATCCAACTTCTTCTATTGCTTTTAATGATCTTTGGATTCTTTCCTTTTTATCCATACCCCTTAAGATAAGCGGGTATGATACGTTTTCCATTGTTGTCAGCATAGGAAGCAGGTTATATGACTGGAATATGAAACCTATGTTTTTTTGTCTGAACATAGTAACC
>JBATTG010000262.1:0-4829 GCA_049670425.1 Proteocatella sp. | reverse complement strand
ACTGAATTCAGATGAACCTCAAATATAGTATCACCGGTTCTTGCCGATTATTTAGCATAGGAAAAATGACAGCCTCTTCTTTCTTTAATTAAATTCAGTAAATCGCTTCTCTATTATTTCAACTTCCTATACAATGTGGCTCTGCTTATTCCAAGCTCCTTCGCCGCCCTTTCCTTTCCAATCAGGTCATTACCATATATCCTTATGGCTTCATTAATATAGAATTTTTCAACTTCATTCAAAGGAATTATCGTTGTAACAGATTTCATAACTTCAGAATTTATAATCCTTTTAGGCAGGTCATTTTCTGATATCCAGGTGTTTCGGGTAAAATTGACCGCATATTCAACAACATTCTGCAGTTCTCTTATATTTCCAGGCCACTGATAAGCCAATAATCTTTGTTCAGCTTCCTTTTGCATTCCATCAATGTTTTTATTCAGTATCTCCGAATATTTATTAATAAAATATTTGAGCATAAGTCTTATATCCTCGCTTCGCTCTCTGAGTGGTGTTATAAGCATCGGAATCACATTCAGCCTGTAAAAAAGATCTTCCCTGAATTCACCGACCTTCATCATTTCTTCCAAATCTCTGTTCGTGGCGGTTATTATCCGGATATCAACACTTATCTCCTTGCCTGAACCAACTCTTTCAATCTTTTTTTCCTGCACTGCTCTCAAGAGCTTTGCCTGTAGATGTATCGGTATCTCTCCAACTTCATCCAGAAAAAGTGTACCCTTGTTTGCAAGTTCAAATTTTCCTATTTTCCCACCCTTCATTGATCCTGTAAAGGCTCCCTCTTCATGTCCAAACAGTTCACTTTCCAAAAGATTCTCAGGTATGGCTGCACAGTTTACAACTACAAACGGACCTTTGCTGTTCATGCTGTTACAGTGTATCGCCCGCGCTACGAGCCCTTTCCCCGTTCCACTCTCGCCTTGTATGAGTATCGTAGAATTGCTTTTTGCAAACTCTATTATCTCCGATTTAAGTTTTCTTACGCCAAAACTATTCCCTATTATTTCATCCATCGAAAACTGGACAAAATTATTAGTAACCCTATTTACTTCATCATACAAATCCATCTTCTTCTTGAAATAGAATATCGCCCCTTTGAAAACATCATTTACTTTTATTATATCCGTTGCCACGATTATATCCATTTCACTTCCCTTTATGTTGAAGTTGAATTCCATTTCTTCCCCAAGGTTGCAATTGCTTATGTATTCTGCGAATCCTGGATTGCTCATTATTTTGAGTATCTGATCTCTGGAATAATTTTCTGAAATTCGAAACAGCTTCTTAAATCTGTTGTTGCAGTGTATGATTTTTCTATTTTCATCTATCCCCAGTATCGGAATATCAATAGACTCCACAATCATGGAAAATTTTTCCTGAAATGCTTTAAGCTCAATATTTTCCTCCTTTTCTTCAAGTTTGCTTATTATAAGCTCCGACATGTTGCTTATAAAACCGATGAAAAATTCACGCTTTAATATCAATTTTTGTTTTGATTCCCTGGAATTTGCGTAAATGCCTATAGCTCCTATTACTTTCTCATTTCTCAATATAGGTATTGCTATTATCGAAAGTACCGGGCAGTGTAAATTACTCTTGCATATAAGGCATCCCGCACTGTCAGTTTCTCTTTTCTCGACAACTATAGTTTCTTTTCGTTCTATGGCGCTTGTCAGAATTGATTCTGGGTTTATATATGAAAATTCTTCAACCTCTTCCTCCGAATCTGCAAGTAATCTCATATTCTGATCGCACACCAGAATCTCCATTTCTAAAACAGAAGAAATAATATTTGCCGTTTTTTGGACATATTCCTGTATACTCACAATTTCTATCATCTGAAGCCTCCCTTAAATCAAATTAGAATGCCGTAAACTATAATATTTTTTTAATCTATCTTTATCTAGGCTATATGTATTTTTTTAATTATATCAGATAACATGTTCTGCGCAAATAATAGAATTTCCACCACTACGGCTCATTACAAAAAAATCAGCATAGGTTTTACTTTCCCATGCTGATTTTCATTTTGTCTATTTTTTCCCAGTTTTTGCATATTCGTAAATCTGCTCTGCGCTCATTCCTTCAAGCCCAAGTTTTGCAAGGGTTCGACTTTCTTCCTTGTTCCAAAAATCTTCATCCAGCACCTGGCAGCACATTTCAACCACCATATTCATTGAATCAACTTTACATCCTACGAGTCTTCCCAGTTCTACAAAAGGGATAAGACCTGTTGGGACATCTTCATAAATGTATCTGCTTCTTATATTGCTCGATGCATATATTGAATCATATGCATCGACTTTTTTGAACACTTCCGACAGATTTGCTCCGACTGTATCATACTCAGTCTCATATTGCATATACATGCTATATATATTCTTTCCAAGTTCAAGACCCATTTTTTCCCCTATGGCAATTCTTTCCCTGTCCATTTTTTCAATGAATGCTCCCATGGTTTCTCCAATACCATCATGGTAGTACTTGAATTTAAAGCCAGACTCCGCCCAGTTGCAGTTCATCAAAGTAGGACCTGGATGCACGAGAGGATTCGTATTGTCCATGCTTGTAACAAACACATTTTCGCCCATTACCAGTTCTGGGATTGCGTGACCAATAAGCTCGTATATTCTGTCATTTTGATCTGCAGGAAATGCCGCTGCTATCAGTCTGTCCTTCACTCCGCCTACCATTACTTTTCCCATTTCTGTAGCCCTGCATGCAAACAGGAGGGTGTTAGTCTCTGCAATGGTTATCTTTTTATGACACCCGTTGTCTTCAAGAGCTTTTTTAAAAGCAAATGCTCCAAAAGTCGATGCCGGATGTAGAAGCACAACCTGGTTTTCAGTTATAAATTTTGAGCATTCTGCCGCTATTTTCCCGTGATAAGTGGATGGATTTACAACAATTACCATATCCACCCCTTCTATCACTTCCTGCATATTGCCACTTATGAGCTTTGGCGTTCCTGTCATTTCAAGAGCTCCAGAAAGTTCAATTGAACCGACCTTCTTTAATTTGGAAACATTATCTTCAAGGAAGTCAAACAATCTAACTTCATATCCCTTGGCCGCCAGATATCCAGCGGTTGCCTGTCCACCGTTTCCAGCACCGATTACTGCATATTTTATTTTTTTCATGATATCCTCCTATTTTCATCTATTTAGAAAGGTCCCCAGTTGATAGTCACTGCAAATGCAAGTACTATCATTACCCATATTGACCACTTTATTACCAGTTTATATGCAAACTTGAACCATGACGAGAATGATACTCCAGCAAGACCCAGCGATGCCATAAGCACAGAGTGAGTTGGCGTTATCATGTTCCAGAATCCATCGCCTGCCTGAAATGCAAGCACTGCCGTCTGGCGAGTTATCCCAATTACATCGCTAAGAGGCGATATGATTGGCATTATTACTACAGCCTGACCGGTTGAAGAAGGAATGAAGAAGTTAATTATGCCCTGAGAAAAATAGATGCCCCATGCTGCAAATATGCTGCTCATCCTTGAAAGCGGTATGGACATCCAGTAAACCAGAGTATCCATTATCTGGCCATCTTGCATGATTACAAGTATCGCTCTTGAGAATCCTACAAAAAGTGCCGCCGTTGTCATCTCGCTTGCGCCTTCGATAAACGAATTCACACATTTTTCAAAGTTGCCTTTGTAGTAAATCATTCCTATGGCGAAGCCCATTGCTATGAAAAGTGCGGATATTTCCTCAAGATACCAGCCTTGCTTAAGTACTCCAAGCATCAGACCTGCTATTGTCAAAACAAGTATTGCAAGTATTGTCTTATCCGTTGCACTCAGTTTCTTCGCCTCAAATTTATCAAACGCTGCCCCATCTTTAATGCCTGATTGCCCCTCATTACTTGCCTTGTATCTTCTTCCGTGACTTATTGTATGCTGAACCGCTATGAGTATCGCTCCTGCCATCAATAATGCTCTTATTCCCATACCTGAAAACATTGGAAGTTCTGCTATCCCCTGTGCTATTCCGGTATTGAAGGGATTCAATACCCCTGGCGCATATCCTGCGTATATACCAACAACAACCATTGATACTCCCACTATAGGGTCAAATCCAAGTTTTGCCGCCACCGCTACAAGTATCACAATAAAAGGAAGTGCCTCTTCCGCCATTCCAAATGTTGCCCCGCAAAGTGCGAAACTTGTCATAATTACTCCTACGAGGATTGTTTCTTTGCCCTTGAATTTAACAACCAGATTTTCCAGCCCTGTCGTTATAGCTCCTGTGCGAGTTACTATTCCAAATGCTCCACCAGTTACAAATATGAATGCTATTATCTCTGATGCCTCCAGAATTCCTCTAAACACTGATGATAGGTATCCTTTTAGAGTTGTCGGGTTTGATGCTATAGACTGATACGTTCCTGCCTTAACAAGAGTTCTCCCTGTCTCTTCATCTATTACCCTTGCAAATTCCCCCGCTGGTATTATGTACGTCAATACTGCTACCACTGTTATTATTATCAACAATAACGCCGCCGTATCTGGCATCCTGAGTTTAAACTTCCTTCCCTTCCCAGCATCTACCATTTCTTTTCTTTTCTCCATAGCTCCTCCTAAAACATTTTCAATTTGTATATAACATGATTACTGCTGACAGTAATTGCAATTAGCGTGCCAAGTTTGAAAATTCAGTATTTTCAATGTTTTTCGTCGTAATCGCTGTTTTTTTAATGCTTTTATTCTCAAATTGAGAAATTTGCAATATGTAAAATTCTTATTTTGAGAATAAACAAGCTCCAGGTGCATTCCATTTGTTACTTCCCATAAT
>JBATTG010000261.1:0-1896 GCA_049670425.1 Proteocatella sp. | reverse complement strand
GAAAATACTAAGATAAAATCAGGTGCCGTAATGATAGCTTCAAGGGGTAACGTAGATATACTGCCAGTTGCCATAAGCGGAAACTACAGTCTTTTTTCAAAAATCAAAGTAACAATACTTCCTATGTATGATTTAAAAGCTGCACAGGAGCAATATAATAAAAACGCAGAAAAAATTTCAGAAGATATAATGCATAAAATATATGAAGAGGTAGATAAATATAATAATGGAAATTAAAATAGCAAAATATAGTGGTTATTGTTTTGGAGTTAAGAGAGCCATGGATATAGCATGGGATGAACTTGATAAAAAAGACTCTGCAGAATCAGTATATTCATTAGGACCTCTGATCCACAATAACCAAGCAATGAAAAAATACATCGAAAAAGGTTTGAGCGTAGAGGATGAAATTGGCAATATAAAAAAAAATTCAACCGCTATAGTAAGAAGTCATGGACTTCCTAAGTACTTTTATGATAAAATGAAAGAAGAGTCAATTAAAATAATTGATGCCACCTGTCCATTTGTAAAAAAAATACAAATTATAGTATATGAAAACTATGGAAATGGCAGCAAAATAATTATAATTGGAGACAAAAACCATCCAGAAGTTATTGGAATAAATGGATGGGCAAATAATTCGTCTATTATTATTAATTCACTTGAAGATGCTGATAAGCTTTGTTGCAATGACACCGAAAAGTACATTGTAGTTGTACAGACAACATACAAACTTGAAAAGTATCAACAAATTGAAAAAATATTAAAAAATAGATTAAAAAAAGTTGAATTCTTTAATACCATATGCTATGCTACAAGGGAAAGACAAGATGCCGCAAGGGAATTATCGAGACAAGTTGATGCGATGATAGTTATCGGTGGGAGCAGTAGTTCGAACACCAAAAAATTAGCAGAAATATGTGCGGAGAATTGCATTACTTTTTTAATTGAGACAGCTGAGGAACTTGACTTTAAAAAAATCGAAAACTTCGAAAAAATAGGAATTTCGGCGGGAGCATCAACCCCTGACTTTATTATTAAAGAAGTTGAAGATTTAATTGTTAACAAAATAAACATTTGAGGAGTTGGAAATTAATGAGCAATGAAATGGAAAGATTATTATTGGAAGAAGAACAAAAGTATCAAGAGATTTACAAAGGATCAAGAGTCAATGGAACAGTAGAGGTAGTAAAGCCAGATTCGTTCTACATTTCTTTAGGCGGTAAAACTGACGGAGTTCTTCCAAAATCAGAAGCAGGCGACTGTGAAGATATAAAAGTTGGAGATACACTTGATTTAGAAGTAGTTAAAATCGACAAAAACACAGGCGAAGTATTGTTATCGAAGAAGAGACTTGATGACTTTAAAGCTTGGGATGAAATCCATATGGGCGATATCATTAACGTAAAAGTTACAGAAAAGAATGAAAAAGGACTTATTGCAAGATTCAAAGGATCAATAAGAGGATTTTTACCATTAAGTCATATAGAAACTAGATTTATTGGAGAAGATGCATTAGAGAAATATATAGGACAAGAATTCGAAACTGAAATAATAGATTTAGATCCAAAGAAAAGAAGACTTATACTTTCAAGAAAAAACATACTTCTAAGAGAGCAAAATGAGCTTAAAAAATCATTGCTTGAAAAAATCATCGAAGGCGAAGTATTTAAAGGTATAGTTAAAGATATAAAAGATTATGGTATATTTGTTGACCTTGGTGGTGTAACAGGATTAGTTCACGTTAGCGAACTTTCATGGAACAGAAAAGACAACATAGAGAAATCTTTCAAAATTGATCAAGAAGTTGACGTAAAAGTTCTAAGCTTTGATCCAGAAAAAGAAAGATTATCATTAAGCATAAAAGCTTTAATGCCTAATCCATGGGATGTATTC
>JBATTG010000260.1:0-36132 GCA_049670425.1 Proteocatella sp. | reverse complement strand
GCAGCAGTTGCCAACTTGTCAATCTGCTTAGTTGTCACACAAAACAACCGCAGGAACTGTGGAGATAGCTTGGTAAATTAGCGAACATTGGTTTGCCCTACCCAAGAATCCCCCACCTCTATAGGTGATGGGAGCGTTCAAAAAATTACTTGATTCTCAAACAAATGCCAGATACTATAAATATTTACCATTTTGGGCTTAGTTCTTTGCACGTCATTTGCAAAGTTCAATCTATGGTTGATTTGAAATGAGTTTTATTTGTTATAAAACTTGTGATTCCAAGGGTTGTAGTTATATTTTGCAGTTAGATTTTCTTTGCGTGTCGTTTGCATCATTTGAAGTAATATAATAAATATTAAGATAAATAGAAGATGTTTATGTAAAATCTATCACAAAAAATATCGGAGAATTTTGGAGATTTTGAGAAAAATTCTAAATTGTTTCGAATAAAACTCCAGCTCAAATGCCGTGGCATGAAAGCTGGAGTTTTATTCGTTTGAATATTATTTAATATCAAGGTCAATCTCCACGTCGGGAGAAACCTTGTAGATGACATCTTTTCTTTCAATTATTATTTTGGCCGTGTTTTTCAATACGGGGTCTGCCTTTATATTTTCCAGAAGCTCCATGGCAGGATTTATGGCGTAGGGATTTCCAACGCTGTGAAGCATGCTGAAATCTCCGTTGGTGTCTCCGTAGGCGAAGCTGTTCTTCATGTCTATGTTGTGGATATTAACAAGCTCGGTGATGGCATTCTGCTTGCTGATAGAATCCCACATCGGAACTATCTCGCCGGTGAATACCCCGTGAGCGAAGACATAGGTGCTGCCTCTGTAGATGTCGGCCTTCCATACCTTCGCCATCTGGCGCACAAGGAAGTCCGGACTTCCGGATATGAAAATGACCAGATGATTCTGTTTCTGGTGATCTTTGATTCGGCTGCGGGTGAATTTGTAAACTTCGTCAGCGCGGTTTTGAATGACATGGCGGGCTGCAAACATGACATCTGAATATGAAACTCCTGTCAGGGAATCCACATAAGCCATGGAGATGTCATCAAGATAATTATCGTAATCAGAACGCCTCTTCTTCCAGGCCTCCCGTGACATATGAAGCTGAGCATGCCACTTGCTGTCGTCAATAATTTGAAATTCTCTCATTTTCATAAAATGAGCCACCATAAGCGAGTCTCTGAATATAGTACCGTCTATATCAAAAAAAGCCGCGATTCTTTTTTCCATAAGCACCTCCGTCAATGTTTTACTTATTTTACCATATTTGCATAACGGAAGCAAAATAAATATTTTTTGCCAATATTGACATGTGGATAATTTTGTGGATACTGTGGATAACTTCTGAATAAGATGTTAACAAGGTGCCTTAAAATGTGGGTAAGAAGGGAAAATCTGTACATAAAAACTGGATAAGTTCTGGACATACTGAAAACAGTGGACTGCACAAGATATAGGGTCTAACGACTTAAAAAACTTTTAAAACACTACATATTGTGGTATAATCCTAAGAAGTCAGCATGGGTAGCTATGCTTTTAATGTGTTCGATAGAAAGGAACAATGCTATTATGAAGGTTGAAAAAAGAAACAAATCTTTAGTTGAATTTGATGCATCAAAAATTCAAAGGGCGATAGAAAAGGCCATGACGGAAACTATTGATGGGGTAGATTCGGCTCTTGCAAAAGAGATTGCAAGTAAAATAGAGGTAGCGTTTGAAAAGGAAAAGGACATCATACATATCGAAATGATTCAAGATATGGTAGAAATGCTTCTTATGGATTCAAGACGAAAAGATGTAGCCAAAAGGTATATAATATATAGAGCGGAAAGAGACAGAGCTAGAATAAACAAGAAGGAAGACGATTCTCATCTATCTGAGGATTTCATAAGCCAGTACAAGCACAGCATCGCTCCGATGGGAGAGCTTGGAGCCTTCGTATTTTACAGGACTTATTCAAGATTTATGAACACCGAGGGAAGAAGAGAATACTGGCACGAGACTGTAAAGCGTGCGGTTGAATATAATACGTCCATTGCACCGACTTCAAAAGAAGAAGCAGAGCAGCTTTATGACAACATATTCAATCTGAGACAGTTTCTTTCAGGAAGAACTTTCTGGATTGGAAACACCGAGGTAAGCAAGAGCTATCCTCTTGCAAACTTCAACTGTGCCTTCGAGGTCATAGATTCGTTCAAGTCCTTCAAGGACCTGTTCTATCTTCTTATGCTCGGATGCGGCGTGGGCGTAAGGGTGCTTGATGAGGATGTATCGGGTATGTCCAAGGCAAGAACCGACTACAGCATAATTCATCAGGACTACACTTCGAAAGAGCGCATCGATAGAATGGAAAATACCTCGCTTAATTTCTTTGCAGATGACAGCTGCGAGATCGTGGTTGGGGATTCGAAGGAAGGCTGGATAGAGTCGCTTTCATTCTACTTCGACCTTATAACCGAGCATAACTACAGAGGAATCAAGAATATATTCATAGACTATTCAAATGTAAGAGAAAAAGGCGAGAGACTAAGAAAATTCGGCGGAACTGCAAGCGGACATGAGAGTCTTAAGAACATGTTTCGCAAGATAGACAAGGTCATCAAAAAGCGGGCGCTCAGCATAAGCCAGAAGAAGGTAAGACTGACTTCTGTGGACTGCATGGACATAGCCAACATAATCGGCGAAAATGTAGTTGTCGGCGGAGTAAGACGTACAGCGGAGATGGTAATTATAGACCAGAACGACAAGGACGCTATCAACGCCAAATCAGACCTTTACACTTTTGAAAACAACAAGTGGCAGATTAATCAGGACATCGCCCACAGACAGATGAGCAACAACTCCATATACTTCACAAGCAAGCCTTCAAGGAAGGAACTGCATGTTCAGCTCGAGCGTATGAGATATTCAGGAGAGCCAGGATTCATAAATCACGAGGCGGCATCCAAGCGAAGAATCAACATGAAGGGTGTCAATCCTTGCGGGGAGATACTTCTGGATTCCAAGGGTGTTTGCAACCTTACGACAGTAAATGTAATGGCCTTCGTTAAGGATGGATCGATTATGGTAGAGGAGCTGCTTAAGGCTCAGAGACTTTCGGCAAGAGCAGGATACAGAATGACCATGCTTGAACTCGAGCTTCCAGAGTGGGACAAGACTCAAAAAAGAGACAGACTGCTTGGATGTTCGCTTACAGGATGGCAGGACATGATAAACATGACGGATATGGACAAGGCTACTGAGGCCCAGCTTCTAATAGACATGAGAAAAGCGGCTACGGATGCGGCAAAGGAATACTCAAGAGAGCTTGGCCAGAATGAACCTCTTCTTGTGACTACGGTAAAGCCAGAGGGAACCCTTTCACAGCTGCCTACGGTATCGAGCGGTGTTCACTATTCTCATTCGCCATACTTCATAAGAAGAGTAAGGATTTCTTCGAGCGATCCGCTGCTTAAAGTATGTGAAGAGCTTGGATACCCGGTATTCCCAGAAGTTGGCCAGGACATGGAGACGGCATCTACAAAGGTTGTAGAGTTTCCGGTAAAAGCGCCTGAGGGAAGAACGAAATACGATGTAACTGCCATAGAACAGCTGGAAAACTACATGATGTTTATGGAAAACTATGTAGACCACAACTGCTCGATTACGGTTCACGTAAGGGAAAACGAGTGGGACGCTGTCGAAGAATATGTATGGGAGCACTGGAACAAGATTGTTGCGGTATCTTTCATTCCGCTCAATGACGCATTCTATGAGCTTCTTCCATATGAAGCTATTACTAAGGAAGAGTACGATCTTAAAAAAGAGCAGATGAAACCATTCATCCCATCCCTTATAAGCAAGTATGAAACAAAAGAAGAAGAGTATGAACTGGAAAATGACGGCTGCGAAAGCGGAATTTGTCCGGTAAGATAGAAATAAAAGATTTACTGATTTATATATTTGATATATAATTGAATCAGATAGTAATATCAAAAGAAGGCCAGTTATGCAAGCTTTGCATAAGCAGGGTCAAAAATTTAGGAGGCACACTATGAGCGATATGGAATTTAAAAATGATTTTGAAGATGAAGAGCCAATAGTACTTAATCTTGTACTAGACGATGGCGAGGAAGTTGCTTGTGAGGTTATAGGAGTATTTGAAGTTGAGGGCAACGAGTATATTGCATTAGTGCCTGAAGAAGATGAAAGAGTTCTTATTTACAAATATGCTGAACTTGCAAACGATGAAATAGATCTTCAAAATATTGAAGATGATGTTGAATTTGGAAAAGTTACTGATGCTTTTTGGGAAACTTTCGGCAACGAAGATTTTGAAAGAGAAGAGTAAGTATAAGAATAATGAAATGCAAAAAGAGAGGTTTCCGAAAGGGCCTCTCTTTTTATGCGCCATTATGAAAGTACGCTGGCTGCGGCGCTGGTTATTATCTTGTCTACCATCTCCACAAAGTCTTTTTTGGGAAGGTGCAGGTCGGTGTCGAACCAGTGTTTTATCTGGCCGAGGATTCCAAAACTTATGAAGGTGAAGTAAAATTCATAGATTTCCTTGTTGTAGCTTGGGAATTTTTCCTTTATGAAGGACGCTCCATTTTCAGAGATAAGTTTTCTGAATTTGTGAATGAAATTCATATTGGATTTGTTCCTGAACATGCTGCGGCACACTTCCTGGTTGTCCAGGATATAGTCTGCAATCGGTTCAAGAATGGGCAGCAGTGTAGTAACCGGAGTCGGAGGCCTGTAGGTATCTATCATGTCCTGAAATTCCATCAGTATGCCGTTTTCGATTTTTTCCAGCAGGTCATAAGTATCTTTGTAATGAAGATAGAATGTCCCGCGGTTTATGTCGGCTCTGTCGGCTATGTCTTTTACCGTTATATCCTTAAAGTCTTTTTCGCACATAAGCTCGGACAAACTTAACTTCAGATTATTTCTGGTTTTTCTTATCCTTCTATCCATCTTTATATTGTTCATTTTGCACCATTTTCCTAATTTTCTATCAATTAATGAACACAAAAGTTCAAAATGTTGTTTAGTAGACTTTTATGAATTTATTGATTATTGCGATATGTCTATAGGAGTATTATAATATACAACAGATGAAAAATCAACACTGAGTTTGTTAATGGAGGACAATATGAAGAAAATAGGCATCGAAAAAGTAATTCACTTTATTGTTTATGAAGGAAAGAAAATCGAAAAAGCATTCCTTGCAATGCTTGTAGTTTGTGCAATATGCTATCCATTCGTAGGTGTGAATTACGACTTAAGTGAATATCTTCCGGAATTTGCGCCTTCCAAACAGGCACTCGATGTCATGGAAAGGGAGTTTGGATACCCTGGAATGGCTAGAATAATGCTCAAGGATGTGTCTTTGTATCAGGCGAAGAATGTAAGGGATGCCATCGCTGACGTAGATGGCGTGGACATGGTACTGGGGCTGGATTCCGTCGCGGATGTCTATATGTCCAAGCCATTTGTGCTCGAAAGCGAAGACCTCGATGAATTCTACAAGGATGGAAACGCCATCGTGGAAGTAGTTTTTGAAGACGGGGACTCGGACAAGACCACCCATGAGGCCCTTAACAAAATACATGAAATCGTAGGAGAACACGGCTATTACTCTGGCACGGCGGTAAGCAACAAGTCAAGGCAGGAAACCATAGTTAAGGAAATAGCTATGGCGATGGGAATAGCATTTGTAATAATACTTGCAATCCTTGCAATCACAACTACTTCATGGTTTGAGCCGATACTGTTCATAGCAGTGATGGTAATAGCCATCGTCATAAATATGGGAAGCAACATCATGTTCGGTAGCATATCCTTCTTTACCTTTGCCACGGCGGCGATTCTGCAGCTCGCAGTATCCATGGATTACTCCATATTTCTTTTACATATGTTCACGGCAAACAAGGAGAAAGGCATGGAGATACATGAGGCTCTCGAACATGCAATCAGAGACTCATCGAGCGCCATACTTGCAAGCGGAGCAACTACTATAGTGGGCTTTCTCTCAATGGCGCTCATGCAGTTTACCGTCGGCAAGGATGTCGGCTTCGTGCTTACAAAGGGTATAATAGTCAGCCTGGCGACGGTTCTTCTGCTCATGCCTACGCTCATCTTGAGATTCAACGCAAGAATCGAGAAGTATGCGCATAAATCATTCATGCCTTCTTTTGATCCTCTTGCAAGGCGCATGTACAGGATAAGAAAGCTTGTAATCGTAGCATCGCTTCTTATCACCATACCATGTTATGTGGGCCAGGGAATGAATGACTTCCTTTATGGAGACAATGCTCTTGGAGCCGGCCCGGGAACCCAGGTATATGACGATGGCGAGGTCATCGACGCTGTATTTGGACGGAGCAATATCGTCATAGCAATCGTGCCAAACGGGTCGATAGTCCAGGAAAAACGCCTGACCCAAGACATCGAGGACATGGATTTCATAAAATCGGCCAAATCACTCTCAGGAGAACTTCCAATAGGGATTCCAGAAGGTTTCCTTCCAGAGGGAATAGTAGATGAGCTCAGGACGCAAAATTATGCAAGAATTCTAATATCCATGGACACGGTGCAGGAAAGCCAATTTGCCTTTGACTGCAGCCGCAAGCTGGAGGCTAAAATCAAGGAGTACTATCCTGATGACTCCTATATAGTGGGGATGACACCGACGACCATAGACATCGAGAACATACTGACCAAGGATTATAATTTTGTAAGCATTGTTTCCATGCTCGGAGTGGCTATGGTTGTCGCTATAACCTTTCAGTCGGCGCTTGTACCGCTTCTGGTCATCATTCCAATCGAGGTTGCGATATATCTGAACATGGCGCTTCCTTATATAATAGGCGACACCATGCTCTACATCGGGTATATAATCGTAAGCTGCCTGCAGCTTGGTGCCACCATCGACTACTCGATACTACTGACAAACAACTATCTTGCTGCTAGAAATACCATGGAGCCGGAGCCGGCGGCAAAAAACGCCATAAGCGTCAGCGCCCTTTCCATCCTGACTTCAGGCTCCATACTTACGGTTGTCGGATACGGCCTCTACTTCAGCTCCACAATACAGGGGATATCCCAGATGGGAAGACTCGTTGGAAGAGGCGCCCTATTTAGCATGATGCTGGTGCTCTCTCTTTTGCCCGCCCTGCTTGCGATGTGTGATGCCCCGATAGAGAGGCAGCAGGCAAAATCCCAGGCCAGAAGAGCCAGAATAAGGGCAAGGCGAAATGACAGGAAAAATAATGATTTGGAGGAGGATTTAGATGAGATTATATAAAAAGGTTGTTTCAAAGGCACTGGTTTTGAGCATGATTATGTCATGTTTTTCGCTTGGAGCAGCTTATGCGGCGGCGCCTTCTCCAAAGCATGACGAATCGATGTATGTGAATCTGGATTACTATGGAGCCATAGATGAAACCAGGATAGTAAAGAGCTATAACGTAAATGGCTCAAAGGAAATTGTGGATTTTGGAGACTATGACAAGATTACAAACATGAGCAACTTCGTAAAGCCCCAGGTAAACAATGGTAAAGTCGTCTTCAAACTTACGGATGATATTTCAAGATTCTATTTCGAAGCCGTGCCAAGGAAGAAGCAGACCGTGCTTCCGTGGACCTTCGATGTAGCCTACAAGCTTAATGGCGTAGAAAAAAAGGCCGAGGAGCTTGCAGGGGAAAAAGGTCTTGTGGAGATAAAAATAAAGGCCGTTCCCAATTCGAAAATTGAGGCCTACTATAAAAATAACATGCTACTTCAGGTGGCAACCATGATAGACATGGATGAAAACCTCAGCATAGAGGCTCCGGGAGCCCAGCTTCAGAGCGTAGGAAACAAGAAGGCCATAATGTTTATGGGGCTTCCTGGGGAAGAAAATGAATTTTTGATAAGGGTGGGCTCTGATGACTTTGAATTTCCAGGATTTGCCATAATGATTATTCCAGCTACCCTTTCCCAGCTTGACGATCTGAAGGATCTCAGAGAAACCAAGGAGAAAATCGAGGATTCCACAGATGCCATGAGCGCGAGCATGGATGTTATCTTGAACACGCTCGAGAGCATGCAAAGCAGCTTCGATGAGACGGCAAAAGGTCTCAGGGTGGTTGACGGAGCTAGAGAAACCGTGAGCACTTCAAAGGCAGGCGTTTATGAAGATGCGGACAGGACTCTTGTGAACCTCGATGACAGCGCAAGGCAGCTTGAAAAATTCATACCCCATCTTGAAGCTACAGAGCAGCTAATCACAGACGTAAACAAGCAGGTCAACGTGATTGTGGATGCCACCAAGGAGGTCAAATACAAGCTTGGAAAAGTGCAGACCATACTCATTGACCTTAATGAAAATCTGAGCGAACTTCAGGATCTCGTCGATGAGCTTGGTGATGTCAACATGGGCGCGAAAAAAAGAACCGTCCAAAAGGCCGTGAGCAGCAATATAACCGAGTTTGAAAGTCTTTCGACATCCCTGGACGAAGACGTGAAAACCATAAAACTGGCGGTCAATTCGCTCGATGAGGATTTGAGTGCTTCAGGCATAGATTCTGCCAGCATCACCGCGCTTTCAGAAGCGGCCAGCGATCCAAGACTCGACATGATACTCGGCGGAGTAGGCCAGATAGGAGACGGGCTTACGAGCATCGGGGCGATGGTCGGAGGGCTTAAGAGCACCGCTGGCCAGTATTCCTCAGACATAATAAGCACCATGGGAAATACGAAGGCTCTCAACGAGAGCGTAAGCGAGCTTGCAGAGCTGAGCAAGGTTGTGATTGATGGGATTGTCGATCTCAACGATATAATAGACGAGAATGAGCCCGTGGCTCTTCAGGCGGTAAACGACTCACAGGAAATGCTCGGGCTTGCCATCGAAAGCATAGGAAATGTCCACAGCTTTCTTACTGAGTCGGAAGCACTTCTCAAAAAGAGCGCAGGACAGCTCGATGAAGGCACTAAAAAAAGCATAAACGGGCTCATAGATGCCCTTGAGAAATCTATGGCTGGCCTGGGTCAGACAACAACTCTGAGAAATGCCAAGAATACGGTAAAGGATCTGGTGGATTCGGAGTGGGACAAATACACGGAAGATGAAAATCATATGCTGAACATAGATACGCAGGCCACCATGGTTTCTTTTACCTCGAAGCAGAACATCGAGCCTGAAAGCATACAGGTGATACTGCGAACCAAGGAAATCACCAGGGATGAAGATGAAAAAAGCAATGTGGACCTTGAGAAGAATGCTGAAAAAGACAAGGGAACGGTAATCAGCAGGATAGGCGATATATTCAAGAAGATGGCTTCGATTGTAGCGTCGGCATTGAAACCTAAAGGCTAAGTGTTTTCAGAAAATGAATTTACTAATATAAGCAAAGGAATGATATTGGCAGATTGTGCTGATAGCATTCCTTTTAAGTTGCATAAAAAGTATTCAGCAGCTTGAAATGCAATTTCGAAAGGCTTGTTTTAACAGTACATATGTGATATAATTTTTTTAAGTTTTACCCAAATGGTCTAATCTGAAAATTCAAATAATTAAACGGTATATAATCGTTAGAAGGGCGTATATGCAAAAAGCTCTGAAAAATAACATCTTGTTTGTGGCAACAATATTATATTCGGTAGTGTACATGCTTTGGAGGGTGTTAAGGACCCTGCCTTATGGGTATGGTTTTTTTCCAATGCTATGTGCTTTTATTTTATTCATGGTTGAAATAATAGGTTTTTTTGAAATGATTATTCATTATTATGGTTTAAAAGACATAGAAGTTCCTCAAAAACCTGAAATAGATGAGGATCTGTATCCGGACGTTGATGTTTTTGTAGCAACCTACAATGAACCGCAGAGCCTGCTCAGAAAGACCTTGAATGGTTGCCTGAATATGGATTATCCCCAAAAAAGCAGGGTTCACATATATCTATGCGATGATGGAAACCGGACGCAGATGAAGCAGCTTGCACAGAAGCTGGGAGTGAATTATCTGGCAAGGGATGACCTGAAGGGCGCCAAGGCTGGAAATTTGAACAACGCCATGGCAAATTCCAGTTCACCTCTGATAGTGACGCTTGATGCTGACATGATTCCCATGCATGATTTTCTGGTTGCTACGGTGCCATATTTCTTGAAAAATGAACAGGCCAAAAAGCATGGAGAGGCTCAAGAACATGCCGATATCGGATTCATACAGACTCCGCAGAGCTTCTACAATACCGATTTGTTTCAGTTCAATCTGTATTCTGAAAACCGGATACCAAATGAACAGGACTACTTTTACAGAGATATACAGGTATCGAAAAACAAGACGAATTCCGTCATCTACGGAGGAAGCAATACCGTGCTTTCAAGAAAGGCGCTTGAAGATGTGGGAGGTTTTTTTACAAATTCTATAACCGAGGATTTTGCCACGGGCATACTCATTCAGAGCAAGGGCTATAGGTGTTATGCGGTAGATGAAATCCATGCCTCTGGTCTGTCGCCGACGGATTTGAAGAGCCTGATAAAACAAAGAGAAAGATGGGCAAGAGGCTGCATACAAACAGGAAGACGGCTTAACATTCTTTTTAGAAAAGGACTCACACTGGGTCAGAGGCTAAGTTATATATCGTCTATTTCTTACTGGTATGCGGCCATAAAAAGATTTGTATATATCATGGCGCCCATACTGTTTGCAGTTTTCAACATAATAATAGTTAAATGCACCCTGCCGGAGCTTTTGGTATTCTGGCTGCCAATGTATCTCTTGAATGATGCTACCTTAAAAAGACTCTCGGGAAATATCAGAAATACGAGATGGACAAACGTATATGAAACGATCATGTTTAATGCGCTTATGCCAGCGGTAATTCTTGAGACGTTCGGGATATCAAAAAATAGTTTTTCAGTTACAAAAAAAGATAACATACAGGAAACAAATCCATACAAGCTTATGAATGCACTGCCCTATTTCATATATATAATCCTGTCGGTAGTAGGAATCTGGAACATGATTTATTCTATTTTTGATACAGGTACACTGGTGTATAGCGTCGTGCTGTTCTGGCTGACAGGGAATCTTTTCAGTCTTCTTATGGCAGTCTTTTTCATGCTGGGAAGACAGCAGTTCAGAAAATCAGAGCGATATGCGGCGGATGTATGCTGCAGGATTAAATTTAAGAATATGGAACTGGAATCCAGAACCTTGGACATTTCGGAAACCGGATTTTCCTTTAGTTTAGATAATCCGGAGTTTATAGACCCCGAAGATGAAATTGAGGTGCTTCTGGAAACCGACAGATACCGCGCAGATATGATATGCAGCATCGTAACTGCAGGGAAATTTCAAAAGGTATGGAAGTATGCGGTTAAAATAACGCATATCAGCGAGCAGGATCTCGATCAATGGATCTGTATCGTACATGACCGCATACCGACATTGCCTGCACGAATAGAAAAACATCTTGGTTTTTTTGATGATTTGCAGGTTAATATCAGGAGACGTACAGAAAAAAAGATGACATTTTCAAGGAAATATCCGAGAGTGGTTCTAAACAAAGAGGTCAAGATTTCAGAACATGAGACTGTGACCGTAACAGACTTCAATTATTCGCATATACTTTTAAAAAATCCCCAAGAAGGCAACCTGAAAAAGGAGATAACTCTTCATATAGCTGATGATATAGTTCTCAAATGCACGTTATCACAAGACCATAATCATAAGGAGGGAATCCTGTACAGAATTGACAATATAGATGATATCGTAGCTGTAAAAGAACGCAGAGGAAGGCTGCTGGTTTGGTTAGATGAGGCAAGTTCAATGCTATATGACGAATCATCAGAAGGTTTAAAAAAAGAAGAAGCGAATTTGGAATTGAACCTGATGGATTATATATAAGAGGAGGGCCAATGAGTAAAAGGAAAGCAGGCTGCCTAGTTTGTATTTTGACGCTGATTTTATCGATGGCATACATCCTGAGTGAAGGGTATACCTGTTATGCCAATGCAGGAGATAAGGTGTTGGGCATGACTTTCAAGGTAGCTAAGGGCAATATCGAAACGACTATAACCAGAACAGACAGGGGGGCGAGCATAAAGATAAATAAACCTTATGATGCGCCTGGATATTCATTCGTCTATCAGTATAGACCTGAAAACTGGAGCGAATTTGGAGCCCTGGTAATTGGCATGGAAAATACCAATGATTTTTCGGTTGATATAAACCTGAACATAGAAGATGCGAATGGAAACCGTTTCAGTTTAGCAGACGGCAGCCTCGTTTTCCTGGAAGGCCTGACAGATGAAGATCTGCATGCAAGAGAGGTGCTTGAAACATTGAAAATCCCGGCAGGATTCAAGGGCAGGATATACGCGGTTTTCAGGAATTTTGAGTGCAAGGATGATATTTCAAAAACGGCCGGACATGAATTCAACAAGATTACTACCTGGGGCATCACCATAATACCGCCGCAAGACCAAAGCAGCAGTGAAATAGTCATAAAAAACGCAGCACTCCTAAGGCGCAAGTCAGCTGTCAAGTATGATAATTATTCAAAAATCAGGCTTGCAGGAGACGAGGAGATGCAGCTCCCGGTTTTTGGAGAAACGATAGCTCAGTATCAGATTTTAAATAAAGAGCCGGGCGACAAGATTGAATTTTCATTTCCTGAAGATTACAGCGGAACAAGCGTGTCAGAAGCGGGCGTTGTAAGGCTTACGACTGATGTCATATCTTCGGAAATAAGCTTAAATGTAAGAGTCAATGAAGAACTTATAATAGAAAAGAAAATAGATCTGTTCAAGTCCTGGAGCATAGGCAAGAAATCTGATGACGGAGTTGACTTTGCATTGCAAAGCCCCGACAGCGCGTCATATGAAAAAAATAGCAAGTTTGCAGATCTTGTCAATGGAAGCATTTTTTATGCAAGGATGATTTTGTCAGGAATAAGTATTGGCCTCATAATGGTTTTACGATACTGGAAAAAGAGGACCTTATAATATGTTGTTTTCAAGTATTATCTTTCTGTTTTATTTTTTACCGGTTACCATGATTCTGTATTATGCCCTTAAATTCAGCCGGCCTCTTCAAAATATCGTGCTTCTAGGGTTGAGCCTGTTTTTCTATTCATGGGGAGAACCTAAATTCGTAGCAATAATGGTATTGTCTGTCATAATGAACTATATTTTCGGAATTTTAGTAGATCGGCACCGCAAAGATTCATTCAAATCAAAGCTTATTCTGACATCGATGTGCATTTACAATGTCGGGGTGCTGTTTATTTTTAAATACATGAATTTTGTCATAAGAAACTTAAACAGTGCGACCGACATCAACTTGCCAGTAACCAATATAGTGCTTCCAATTGGAATATCGTTCTTTACTTTTCAGGCGATGTCATATGTGATAGATGTTTACAGGCAAGATGCATCCGTGCAGAAAAACCCGTTTTATCTTGGACTTTACATTTCTTTCTTTCCTCAGCTCATTGCAGGTCCTATCGTAAGGTATCAGACTGTAGACAGGCAGATAAGGGAGAGGGAGGAAACCTGGAAAAAGTTCAGCGTGGGAATGTGCAGGTTCGTGACGGGTCTGGGTAAAAAAATCCTTATCGCAAACAACATGGCTATAATTGCAGATTATATATATGTCATGAATGGCCAGGGATATATACCTGTATCATTGGCGTGGCTGGGTTCGATTGCATATACCTTTCAAATATTCTTTGATTTTTCAGCGTACTCGGACATGGCCATAGGGCTGGGGCTTATGTTTGGTTTCAAATTCGATGAAAATTTCAATTATCCATATATATCAAAGTCCATTTCTGAGTTTTGGAGGAGATGGCATATATCGTTGGGCAGCTGGTTCAGAAGCTATGTCTATTTTCCGCTTGGAGGTTCCAGAGTTGCCAACAAGGACAGGGTTGTGCGCAATCTGTTTATTGTCTGGCTGCTGACAGGCATATGGCATGGCGCGGAATGGACATTTTTGATATGGGGACTTTTAAATTTTACATTTATAGTTTTTGAAAAATTGTTCATGGTTGAAAAATCCGAGAAATACGGTACGTTAAAGCATATATACACCTTGCTGGCAGTGAATTTCGGCTGGGTTGTCTTCAGGTCTCAAAACATTGTCGAGGCGGGACGATATTTCAAATCGATGTTCGGCGCCAGCGGATTTTTCTGGAGCGACTATACCTATATGTTCATCAAGGAGTACTGGATATTTTTCATCGGAGCAGTCATTTTCAGCATGCCATTTGCAAGGCGGGCTAATCTGAACATAGCAGCTGATGACAAATTCAGCGCTGTGTTCAGAGCTTTTTATCCGGTGGCAATGGCGGCGCTGTTCATGATATGCGTGACCTATCTTGTAAAAGGAAGCTATAACCCATTCATTTATTTCAACTTCTAGAAAGGACAGAGTATGAATAAAATTTTTCGTACCATGCAGCTGGCTGCTGCCATGCTGCTGGTTATTCTGTTTGGGATATCCATGGCCAATATCAGAGTTGCAGGACCAGATATCATGGCTGTCTTGAAAAGGTCAGGAGAAGATTCCATTGATATGAAGGCTGAAATACAAGAGCTTGAAAATATAGTAAATGAAAAAGTTTTCCAAAAAAAATCATATATTGAAACTTACGGATACCTTCAAAAATTAATGGACAAGGACGAAGAATCCAAGTTCAGCGTCGTAAAGGATACCGATGGAAACCTTCACTATACCTATTTCGCCACAGGACCGAATGATACGAAGGCAATTTCAGGCAGGGTGTCGGATTTTGCAAAGGAACTGGATGTGCAGGGAACGAAACTGGTTTATCTGATGACCCCTGACAAGTATCTGAGGGGAATAACCCAGTTTCCCAAAGGCATCCCATACTCATATGCAAATGAGACCGCAGATGCTTTTTTGGCAGAGCTTGAAGACAAAAATGTGGATGCAGTCGATTTTCGGGAGAACATCACCAGCATCGGAATACCCAAAAATGAAATTTTCTTTAAAACAGATCATCACTGGACTATAGAGAGTACTTTCTGGGCATTTCAAGAACTGGTGGGCGAACTGAATAAAAAGTTTGGCTTGAAGCTTGATGAGGATAACCGGTTCAGGGAAATAGAAAATTATAACAAAGTAAAATACCCGGATTCATACCTGGGTTCGATGGGAAGAAAAGCTGGAATCAGCTATGGCGGGATAGATGACTTTACGCTCATATATCCCAAGTTCAAGACGGATTATCTTTACTATTCGGATTCGGGAAGCGAAAAAATCCAGCTTGAGGGTAGGTTTGAGGACAGTCTTATATTGACCTACCCATTTAATGCCGACCTGGACGTCATGGAGCCCGAAGCCGACAAATACTTCGCCTATCTCCTTGGAAACCGGCCACTTGTAAACATAAGCAACCGAGAAAATCCAGATGGCTTGAGGGTCCTATTCATAAAGGATTCATTGATTGTCCCGGTGGCGGCTTTCTTTTCCTCAGTGTGCTCGCAGATGGACCTGATAGATCCAAGATATTTTAAAGGGGACATAGAAGCTTATGCAAAAGAAGGCAATTATGATTTTGTATTTGTATCCATATATCCGCAAAACCTTGTAGACGAGTTCTTTCCCTATTTTAAAAAGTAATTTTGATATTGAACTGACAAAAAAGGACCGGTTCACCTGAGGGTGAGAACCGGTCCTTTTTATGTCTGAAGCTATTCAAAAACAAGTCTTTTTCGGTAAAAATAGTAAAACAGGGGAATGATGGCTCCCTTTACTATGCTGCTGAGGCTTATTGCCCACCATACTCCGTTGACGCCAAGGGCAGTGCTGCTCAAAAACAGAGCCAGAGGGATTCGTGCCCCAGTGAAGACTATGCTGAGGATGGCAGGAATCTTGGTTTCTCCAAAACCATTGAACATGCCGATGGTTATTATCTCGATGCACATAGAAATCTGAGAGTAGCCAAGGATCCTCAGGTAGTTGACTCCGCCCTGGGTAGCCGCGGGTTCGTCTATGAATATCTTGAATATGCTCTCTCCAAAGAATATCAGGGCTATTGCAGAGATTGTCCCCAGGAATATTGAAATTCCAAATATTATACGAATTCCCTGGTCTATCCTTTCATAGTTTTTGCTGCCGTAGTTCTGGCCTACAAAGGCGCACAGGGCTATGGCCATCCCGTCTGCAGTCATCCAGGATATGGATTCGATTTGTGAACCAACTTTCTGGATTGCGATTTCGATGGCGCCGAAATTTGAAATTATTCTTGCAAGCAAAATGGAAAATACGCAGTACATCGTAGCCTGGAGCGATGTGGGAAATCCTATCCTTGCTATCTCTGATATCTTTGCAAAATCAGGCTTTCTCAGTATATTTATGTCCAGATGCGTCTGAGTGTTCTTTTTGAGATGTATCATAAACAGGAGCCATACGAGGCCCTGAGCCGCTGTGGTTGCAATGGCGGCGCCGGCAACTCCAAGGGCAGGGAAGGGGCCGATTCCAAATATAAGCAGTATGTCAAATACTATGTTGAATATGAGGCCGACCGTGTTTAACAGAAACGGAGTCATGCTGTCTCCGGCGGCATTGAACATGGCGGAGAGCACGGGGTTTACGTAGGTGAAAATCATACCGAGTCCTACGATGACAAGGTATGTACGGGCCTGGCTTATGATGAGAGGGTCTCCAAGACGGAAGAAGCCTATTATCTGGGCATTAAAAAAAAGGATGATTAAAGTGAAGACATAGGCTATGAAGGCGTTGAGCCATAAGGATGCTTCAGCGTAAGCTCTTGCATCTTCAAAGTTTTTTTTCCCAATGCTTTGAGATATGGTTATCTGGGCACCTATCCTTGAAATCGAAGAAGAGGCCTGGGCAAACCACATAAGAAAGCCTGCGCTTCCTACCGCGGCAACGGCGCCACTTCCCAGGCGTCCGATACATATCATGTCCACAAAATTGTAGGCCATGTTGATGAAGGACGTTGCCAGTATTGGAAGGGACAGGCTGGTTATTTTTCTTGGTATGCTGCCAACTGTAAGATCGGTTTTATTGTTCATGAATTCTCCTGTGATATACATATTTTAGTGTTACAATTAGATTAAAATTGCATCTTCCATTATATCATACTTTGAATTCTATGGTATAATAGTTGCAAATGGAAAATGAATTTAAATTAATATTATATTGATAAAGAGGTGACAAAGTGAAGACTAAAACTATTAATACAAAGCGATTCACAGCAGCTTTACTGACAGGTGTTCTGGCAGCTTCAATGGTTATGCCATCATATGCGGCAGGCTCTGTAAACTTCATAATGCCAATTGAAACCATATATATAAAAGAGCCTGTAGTAGAAGTAGTTCCAAAGCTCGTACTGGATTATGAAACAGCAGTCAAAAAGGCGCTTTTATACAGCATAACGACTAAATCGGCGGAGCTTCAGCGTGAGACCCTTCAGGACAAGATTGATGACCTGGATTACACTTATGACACTTTATTTTTAATAAAAGATCCTGACATGCTTGAAGGAACCCTTGCAAATCTCGAGATATACAACAAGAGCCTTACCACAAATCGTGACGTCATGCTAAGACAAAAAACGGTCGATTCCGAGAATCTTAAGATTACGATTGCGGGGCTCTTCAACAACATCGAGCAGCAGCTGAAGACCATATATTTCATGAAAACCAAGCTTGCTCAGGGAGGCGAGAATCTGATTGTTTCGAACAAGCAGTATGACCTGGGTATGATTGCAAAGCAGACTCTTGAACAGGCAGTTCTGGTAAACGAGGCCCTTAAGAATGACCTCAAGCTCGAGGAGATAAAGCTCGGCGAATATTACGCAGAACTTGAAAAAATAACGGGTCTGGAGTTTATAGGCGAGACCTATGACCTTAAGCCCCTGTGTATGGATTACAAGGAAGTGGAGGTAAGCCCTGATGACCTAAAGAGATACAAGGCAGACATCCTTAATTTTGATTTTTCAATCCTTGCCAAGCAAAAAGAGGTGGAAAACAAGACTACCACCTTTGACAACTATCCGGAAATCTACAACTTCCAGCATCTGTCATGGCTTGCAGGAAATCAGCCGTCACCTCCGGACTTTGACTACAAGAGCACAAGAGATGAAAAGAACGTAGCCGAACTCAATCTGAGCCAGACTATAATAAACGCCAGACTCAATCTGGATAAAAATTATCTGACATTGCAGCAGCTTCAGCAGAATATAGCAATAATGAGACTAGAACTTGAAAAGCTCGAAATCCAGCTCAACAATACCGAAAACAGATACAAGCTGGGACTGGTATCCAAGAATGTATACCAGAACACAAGAATATCTAAGCAAGAACTCGAAACCAAACTGTGTGCGCTTCTCGTTCAGCAGAAACAGCTCAGACTCCTGTTTGAAAGTCCTTATTTTGCAGGGATGTCCATGGGAGCGTAAAAAAAACAACCTGTGATTCAGGTTGTTTTTTTTGGTGCCAGGCACTAACTTATCAACTTATTTAATATTCTACAAGCTTGAAGAAGTCGTTGAGAGTCTGAAGATCTTTAACAAGGACATTTCCTGTTATTGTATCCTTAAATTCCTTTGCTTCTTTTTCAGTCATATTTTTTATGTTTGATTTTGCAGTTTCAATATCACCATCTATTGAATATTTACTGTTCGAAATATAGCTTGTCATAGATTTGGTCATTATATCAGCCGTATTCTTTTGAAGGTCAGTTTTTAACTTTGGGGCTACATACGAATTCATCTGACTTACAACATTGTTCAAACTTGTAACGACATCCTTAGTTGGAACATTTGGAGTTGAAGGAGCTGTTGAGCCACCACCACCACCACCACCGCCACCGCCACCTGTTGTATTTTGAGTTGCTTCAGGTTTTTTAACATCTGTTGCAGGTATTACAGGTATTGCCGGAGCAGCGATATCCGTTGCCGGAGAATTTCCATTATTGAGATGATTCTTAATGATAACTCGGTCAAGAACCACTATGCATTCAGCTCTTGTGATTAATTTTTTCCCTCCGAAAGTACCGTCTGGATATCCGCCCATTATTCCATTCGCCAATATGGCGCTGACAGCATCAGATGCCCATGGAGATAATTTGTTTTGATCCTTTATAGTAATACCATCGGCATTATTTTCAAATTTATAAAGATTGTTGATTATTGTGGCAGCCTGCTCGCGTGTCACAGGAGTGTTTGGCTGAAAAGTTCCATCAGGCATCCCTGATACATAACCTGCCTGAATTGCCTTTCTTATCTCACTGTAAGCCCAGTGACTGTGTTTAACATCTTTGAATTCCACAGATGCTTCCTGCGTGAAGCCGTTCATCTTGTTTATTATGGCTATAAGCTCTGCACGTGAAATATTCGCCGAAGGTCTGAACGTGCCGTCAGGGAAACCTCCTACATATCCTTTTTCTACCATCTTATCAATAGAAGGCTGTGCCCACTTGGCACTGGCCGTATCCTTGAAGCTGTCTGCAAAGGCAGCTGGGGTCGATAGTAATGTAAATATTACGCTCAGACTTATAAGTTTTTTGAATGACATTTGAACCTCCGATTAAAATCAAGGAGCCCGAAGGCTCCCCTGTGAATTTTTGAAATTTTCCTCTTACTTTAGAATCTATGCTACTGCTATAACAAGCGCGGCGCTTTTGCTGCCGATAGTCACTTTAACAACTTCTTTTCCATTGGCAGTTTTAAAATTAACTGCGCCAAGATCGGCATTGATAGTTTCTTTGATGTTGCTTAATTTTCTGCTGCTGATATCTGTACCCATTACTGTAACTGATATCTGAGATGGAAGTTCTGAATTAGGGAATAAAATTCCTAAGTCTGAAAGTATGTCTGAAAGATCAAATCTTGAAATCTGAGTTGCCAGCTTTTCAATGTTTGCATCACTTACGATACCGCCATCTATTGTAGTTTTTGATAATTCTGCAATCAAGCTTTTAACTGTCGCATCGCCGAACACTGTAAGATTACCGCTTGTATTTGAAGTTATCTTTTTGTCAAGCACTGTGATGTAACTTTCAGCCTTATCTGACTTTAAATTCAGTACAGATTTGATTGTATCTGCAGTTTCCTTGATTATGATTTTTGCGTTGTCTACTGTCTTGATTTGATCATAGGCATCAGAAACTATATCAAAACTCATTTTATCATTTCCATTGTATGCTATTCTGTCAAGAAGTACAATTTTACCGTCATATGTCGCCGAAAATTTGTAGTTTGTAATTGGAGCTACTTTTCCAGTACCAGTTGCAGGATTAGTAGATTCTATCTGAGAATCAACACCATCGGCATTTACAACCATATCTTTTATAGTACTTGTGCTGTCTCCAAATACGCTTGATGCTGCATTTGCAGTAAGTTTAGTAATCTTACAGTTTTTAAAATGCATGGCTGCAGTCTTAGTAACTGTAATAGAACCTATAGATCCGCCTTCTGATGAAAGGTTTACTCCTGTACGATTCAATACTAAAGTTTCTATTTTACAATTTGTAAAAGTTACATTAGATGTAGTTATTACACGCGCTCTTATGTTACGTCTTGAAGGTGCGGGTGCTGTTAATTCTTGTACAGTAGTTGTTCCAGTCACTGTAATACCATCAATTGTAACAGAACTTCCTGCAACAACAAGATTAGTTACTGTAGTTGGGACTTTGCTGTCAAGAGTTGTTGAACTTATAGTTCCACTGTTTACAGTAAGCGTAAGAGTAGATGGTGAATAGCTGTAGCCAGTGCCTACGATATCGCTTACTGGTGGAGTAACGCTGCCGCCACCGCCGCCACCGCCGCCGCCGCCAGTTACTACATCTTTATCAAAACCGATTTTAGTTGTCTTTCCACTTGTTCCAGCAGGTATTTTAGTACCGTTTGTAGTAACTCCGTCAACATCCTTCATTACTATGAATTTTGTTCCAATTGTATTCAATTTAAAGTTTTCAGCGCTGATTTCTACTTTTGTAAGTATTCCATCTCCTGAAACTGTTGAATTTTTAGCTTCAGCTTTTACAGTAAGAAGATTTACTACTGCATCTTTTTGAATGTCTAATTTAGAGTTTGCTGCTTTATATTCTATTTCATTTATTTTAGATTCGCCTTTTATAACTACAGAGCTTTCAGCACCCATAACTATGATTTTTTTAGCAGTAATTTTCTCAAGAGTTATAACTCCCTCGCCCTTTACTGGAGATATCAATACCGTTTCAAAAGTCTTATTGCTAAGAGCAGTTCCGTTTGCATCTACAAGCACGTCATTCACGCCAAGCTTGATCTGCGCCGCTTCTCTTTCGGTGATAGCTCTGTTTGCAACAGCTGACATAGTAGCTCTTATTACAACAGACTTAGGTCTGATAGTATCGTCTTCATATCCGCCGAAAAGTCCTTTTTCAACAGCAGCTGCCATCTGCATTCTAAGTGCAGGTGATATTTGATCTGCATCCTTGAACTTATCAAGAATTTTTGTATCCGAAACTGTAAGCTTCATTGCTTCTGCAAGCATCGATGATAGCTGCTCTCTTGTTGCCGGCGCATTTGGATTCAATTTCATTCCAGGTGCTACCTTTGAAAGATATCCGTTTTCCACGGCTATGGCAATTTCATCTGAATACCATGCATCTTTTTTTACATCTGAATACGTTATTACGGATGTGCCTTTGCTTCCTTTAAGGTCAAGAGCCTTGTTTATAAGCTTTATTGACTCAGCCATAGTTACCGCTTTTTCAGGTTTCATAGTTCCATCTGGATACCCACCCATGATGCCTCGCTCTGTCATTTTTGTAAGATCTCCAGCTGCCCAGTGGCCAGTTACATCTGGAAATTTTGAAGCTGAACTTGTATCTGCAAATGCTGGAATGGCAGTAGTTAATACCATCATAATAGCCGTTCCGACAGATAAAGTTTTTTTACTGTTTCTTTTCATTATTAAATCCCCTTCTCTATTTAGTTTTAACAAATTTGACAAAGTTCATATTCGAAAGAATTTTCGAAAAATATAGTTTTCGTCACATGATTTAATTTTATCATTAGGACAAGTTTTTATCAACACTTATTGAAGCGATAATATAAATTTTTAATAAGCATTGAATGTTTATTAAACCTGTGTTATAATTTAATCAAAATGGTTTTAATCGATTGGTTACCAATAGTTTCAACAAATAAATATTTAAGAAATATAAGTAACATGGGATATACTGTGGAAAAAATTGCTTTATTTTGAAAAAAATATAAAAGTGACCATAGAATTAGATGAGTCAAGTTAAGAATCCCTTTGCTGATAAACGGCATCGGGATTTTTATTGCATAAATAATCAATTTGATTTATGAATAATCAAAAAAATACATACAGTTTTTAAAATAAATGACGGGGGTCATTGAAAGGAACGTTTAAATGGGGGAAAACATAAACATTCTATTGAATAAAAATCTAAGAAAACTTGTCCTGCTGGGAATAGACATTATACTTGTCCAGCTGGCTGCATATATATCTTTAGAAATATGCTTTGATTTCACAAGCAATACCCAGTACATGATGTATAAGGTGATTTATCAGGAACATATGATTCCATATATAATTATCATGATACTGACTTTCTATGCCTTTGGCCTGTACAGGAGTCTGTGGAGATATGCCAGCATAAATGAAATGATATCGGTGATAATGGCCTCATTTTGGTCAAATGCAGTCATATTTGGAATCTTCCTTTTAATGAAGGTTATATTCCCTAAGAATTTTTACATCATAAACATATTCATGATAGCAGCCCTCATCGGAGGCTTTAGATTCTCATACAGAGCCCTTAGGAGGCTCAAGATAGACAGATATTCATACAAAAAAACGAGAAGAAAAGAAAGACCCTACAAAAAAATTCTCATACTTGGAGCCGGAGACGCCGGAGCTCTTACTGCGAAAGAACTTCTCAAACAGATGGACAACGCCAGCATAGCGGCAGGCTTCCTTGATGATGACCCGAACAAGATAGGCAAGAAAATAAACGGCATACCCGTGTTAGACAACATAGACAACGTAGCCGAAATCGTGGATTCTTACGAGATAGAAGAAATCATACTGGCTATACCTACAATATCCAACAAAAGGAAAAAAGAAATACTAGAATGCTGCAAGGAAACAGGTGTGAAAATGCGAATCCTGCCGGGAATCTACGAACTCATAGACGGCAAGGTGCATGTAGAGCAGATACGTGACGTGCAGATAGAAGACCTGCTGGGAAGAGAAACTGTAAAGCTTGACAATCCCAGGATACAGCAGGACATACAGGGCAAGGTCGTTCTGGTGACAGGCGGAGGAGGTTCCATAGGATCGGAACTGTGCCGTCAGATTGCAAAATTCAATCCAAAACAGCTTGTCATATTCGACATATACGAAAACACAACCTATGACGTCCAAAACGAACTACTTGGAAGCTTTCCTGATTTGGACCTTGAAGTGCTAATAGGTTCAGTAAGAGACACCAGACGCCTCGAGCACGTATTTGAAGAATACAGGCCACAGATAGTATTTCATGCAGCAGCCCACAAACATGTGCCGCTTATGGAACAAAGCCCGTTCGAAGCCATAAAGAACAACAGCATAGGAACCCTCAATACAGCACATGTGGCGGGAAAACATGGTGTCAGCCGCTTTGTATTCATATCTACAGACAAGGCTGTAAACCCCACAAATATAATGGGTGCCAGCAAGCGTATATCCGAAATCATAATACAGAATATAGATGCAATATATCCAGACACAGAATTTGTAGCAGTAAGATTTGGAAACGTTCTGGGAAGCAACGGAAGCGTAATTCCTCTGTTCAAAAAACAGATTGAAAAAGGCGGTCCAATCACCGTGACCCACCCTGAAATCATAAGATATTTCATGACCATTCCCGAAGCCGCCCAATTGGTGCTGCAGGCTGGAACCATGGCCAAAGGCGGAGAAATATTTGTCCTCGACATGGGCGAACCGGTGAAAATCGTGAGCCTTGCAGAAGACCTTATAAGGCTCTCAGGCTTCGAACCCTATGAAGACATAGAAATAAAATTCACAGGCCTCAGACCCGGCGAAAAACTCTATGAAGAACTGCTCCTGGACGAAGAAGGCATAGAGCACACCGGGCACGAAAAAATATTCATAGGAAAACCTCTGAATATAAAAAGGGAATTCATAGAAGAAAATTTGAAACAGTTAAAGCAATCAATAGAAAATAATGATATAATTAAACTGGAAAAAAACATCAGAAACCTGGTTCCAAACTACAAAAACAAGAATCAGGTACAAAATCCCTAAGACGCAGACATCCAAGGAGGAAAAGAAATGGAAGAAACAATAGAGCTAAGGGAGCTCTTGGAGATTATTGTAAAAAGAAAGTGGATCATAATAGCAGCTACGACTATAGCCATACTCTTAGGAGGGATATACAGCTTTTTCATGGTCACTCCGGTATACAAATCAGAAACAACCCTTATGGTAAACAGCTCTAAAGGAATGAGTGCAGGGGACATAGCCGCAAGCTTTGACCTTGGAAGCATCAACATGAGCCAGAAAATCGTAGTGACCTACGGCGAAATCGTCAAATCCAGGATAGTGCTGGAGCAGGTGATCAAGAAGCTTAATATGGAAGAAACCTACGAAGAAATGCTTCTTAAAATCACATCAGCGCCAGTAGGCTCGACCGAGATACTTAAAATATCCGTTCAAAACGAAGACCCCAAACAGGCAGCTCTGGTTGCAAATACAATATCAAACGTATTTGTAAAAGAGGTAATGAGAATACTTAAAGTAAACAACGTAGAAACCATAGACAAGGCCATAGCGATAGACAAGCCTATAAACGTGAAAAAAGCCCTCAACATGGCAATTTCAGTGATACTTGGCCTGATGCTCGGAGTATTCATAGCCTTTGCCCTGGAATTCATGGACAATACCGTCAAGTCTCCAGAAGACATCGAAAAACATCTGGGAATACCTGTACTTGGAGCCATACCAGACTTCAGCCAGGCAGTAGAAAAAAATACAGGGGGAGCATAACTTGAAGGAACTAATAGTACACAACAGACCAAAGTCCCCTATATCAGAGGCATACAGAAGCATACGAACCAACATACAATTTGCAAACTTAGACGGCAATATAAAGACCATATTGTTTACAAGCGCTACCGCAAGCGAAGGGAAAACTACGACCCTTTCCAACGTTGCCATGACCCTTGTAGATGCAGGCCACAGCGTGCTCATAATCGACTGCGACCTTAGAAAGCCGAGGGTTCATAAATTCTTTGAGATAAGCAACGAAAAAGGAATGACGGATATACTGCTCAAAGGAGATGACTACAAAGAATACCTGCATAAAAACGTACACGCAAGACTCCATATACTGCCATCGGGCAAAATTCCGGGCAACCCGTCAGAACTGCTTTATTCAGAGGCAATGAAGACCTTTATAGGAAAATTGAAGAACGACTATGACTATATATTTGTAGATTCGCCGCCGGTGCTTCCTGTGACCGATGCCGCCGTGATGTCGACCTACATGGACGCCGTGATACTCGTATGCGCCTCAGGCCAGATCGAAATAGAAGCAGCCAAGAGAGCTACCGAAGCCCTGAAAAATGTAAAAGCCAACATATTGGGAGCCGTTATAAACAAAATCCCTATAAAAGAAAGCCGTTACAGCAGTTACTACTATTATTATGCCAACGAAGAAGGAGAAACAAAGTGATAGATGTCCATGCCCATATTATACCAGGCGTAGATGACGGACCCCAAAAGCTCGAAGAAGCCATGGAAATGATAGCCATGGCAAGTGAAGATGGTATCGAAGCGATTATATGCACACCTCACAGAAACCATCCCGGAGATTTTGCACTCAGTCATAATATAGAGGAAGCTTATGAGAAGCTCAAGGCAGCCGTAAGCGAAAAATACCCTCAAATGCAGCTCCATCTTGGCTGCGAGCTTTATATATCAAAGAACTATCTGGAAATCCTGGACCAGAAGCCGTATCCGCTTACCATGCCTGGAAACAGGTATATGCTGGCAGAATTTCCAAGAAACATAAAAATTGGCTCTATGATGGATGTCGTACATGAAATCAAAATCAGAGGCTACGTACCGGTGATAGCCCATATAGAGATGTACCCGGACATCATAGAGCAGATATCCAATGTAAAATCCCTAAGAGCAGAAGGCGCATACATACAAATTACCGCCTCCAGCCTCCTTGGAAAGCAGGGCTCCAAGACCGCAAGCACTCTCAAGAAGCTGATAGCCCTTGGGCAGATTGACTTTATAGCGACCGATGGCCATTCGCCGACAAGCAGAAGACCGCTGCTCAGCAAGGCGCATGATTATGTAAGCAGAAACTACGGCAAAAAAATAGCCCAGGCTATCTTTTGTACCAATCCAGCTGCCATGATCAGCAATCAGGAGCTGCCTTCAAATCCCTTAGCTGTAAAGAAGCGAAGGACATACATGCCAAGGCTTAATCTGGTGGCAGCAACCTGCGCCGCAATAGTCATAGGCACCGGAACCATGCTCTTTCTTACAGAAAAAGACGTTGCCCTGGCAGCCTACATCGGAGACATAAAATCCAATCAGCAGGCAACTCAGGAACAAAAGACCGAAGATGCAGAATCCAAAGCGAAAGAGCAGTCAGACTCAGAAGTAAAAGAAGCAGAAAAACCAACAGCGCAAGAAGTTGAAATTAAATCAGAAAATCAGAAGCAGGACATAAAGCCGCAGAATCAACAGACCCAGAGCCAGATAGTTTCAAAATATACACAGAAGCTCAAGGGGATGCAGCAGGGATACGAAGGTGGCCTGGTTCAGATTATAGACCAGATCGATGTGGCCAGAAATACCATCAAGGACCCGGAAGAAAAAAAACGTATAATCGACAACTATATCACCGATATAGGGAACCTCGAGAGCAATTCCGACAACGACGTATATCAGGCGCTGTACGACATGCAAAATGAACTCGAAGCAGTAACCGACAATGTAGACTCGGTGCAGCAGCTAAGAGACCAGTATCAGCAGATAAAATCGGAAAAGAAAGCTTATTATATAGACGCGTTTCAGTAGAAATACCCAGCACAAACATTAAAGCAGAAATATTTAGTACAAACATTCAAATACAGGTGGGAGCAAGGGCTCCTGCTTTTTTTGGGGGTAGGTAGATAAAAGGGGGATAACATGAACGAAAAGATTTGGCTTTCATCACCACATATGAGCGATGAAGGATATGAACAGGAATTTATAAAAGAAGCATTCGATACCAACTGGATTGCACCTCTTGGTACGAACGTAAACGAATTTGAAAACGAACTTGCAGGCAAAGTCGGAGCAAAACATGCTGCAGCACTTACATCAGGCACAGGAGCACTTCACCTGGCACTTAAAGCAGCAGACGTAAAAGAAGGAGATATTGTATTTTGTCAAAGCCTTACTTTTTCAGCTACAGCAAATCCGATTATCTATGTCAATGCAAAACCAGTATTCATAGACAGCAACTACGAGACCTGGAACATGTGTCCAGAAGCGCTGGAAGAAGCATTGAATAAATACCCGGAGGTCAAAGCTGTGATAGTAGTTCATCTGTATGGCCTTTCAGCTGATATGGACCGAATTACCAAATTGTGCAAAAAGCACGATGTAGTACTTATAGAAGATGCAGCAGAGAGCCTTGGAACTTACTACAAGGGAAGACATACAGGAACCTTTGGAGAGTATGGAATATTCAGCTTCAACGGAAATAAGATAATAACGACATCAGGCGGAGGGATGCTTGTGTCCGATAATGACGAAAAAATTAAAAAAGCTAGGTTCTGGGCTACTCAGTCGAGAGACCAGGCAAGGCATTATCAGCACAGTGAATTAGGATATAATTACCGCATGAGCAATGTAGTTGCCGGAATCGGAAGAGGCCAGCTCAAGGTATTAGATAAACGTGTAGCTAAGAAGAAATACATCTTTGAGTTTTACAAAAGAGAGCTGCAAGGTCTGGAAGGCATCGAATTCATGCCGGTTAATGACTGGAATGAGCCGAACTACTGGTTGTCATGCATGACGCTGAGCGGAAATATAAAACCGCTTGATATCATGGAAGCCCTCGAAAAAGAAAATATAGAATCAAGACCAGTATGGAAACCAATGCATATGCAGCCTTTTTTTGCAGAACATGACTTTGTAGGCACCGGAGTATCTGAGAAACTGTTTGAAAACGGAGTCTGTCTGCCTAGTGATACTAAGATGACGGATGGGGATCTTGAGAGGATTTGCGAGACTATAAAGGGGTTGTGGGTGTAATATGGGTAAAAAAATTAAGACCCAAAATGAACCAGCGTTAAATCATGGTGGAATATATAGACGATTTTTAAAAAGACCTATGGATTTTGTACTTTCATTGATGGGAATAGTCGTATTGTCACCTGTGATTCTGATAACAGCTATACTTGTAAGAACCAAACTTGGAAGCCCAGTTATTTTTAAACAGAAAAGACCAGGGCTTAATGAAAAAATATTTACTATGTACAAATTCAGAACGATGACAGATGAAAAAGATGAAACGGGGGAACTGTTACCTGATAGCGTAAGACTGACAAAGTTTGGAAGAGTGCTGAGATCAACTAGTCTAGATGAACTGCCAGAGTTGTTTAACATATTGATAGGTGATATGAGCGTAATAGGGCCGAGACCATTATTAATTGAATATCTTCCTTACTATACAGATAATGAAACACATCGTCATGATGTAAGGCCCGGCCTTACAGGCCTAGCCCAAACAAGTGGAAGAAATTTTTTAGAATGGGATATTAGGTTAGAAAAAGACATTAAATATGTTAATTCGATATCCTTTGTAAATGATTTTAAAATTTTGTTTATAACAGTAGCAATCGTATTAAAAAGGGGAGATATAGCTGAAGTACCTGATGATATTGAAGGTAACTTAGCGGATATACGCAGAATGAAAAACATGAAAACTGTTTGCAAGGGCTTAATTATCGAAACTGTGGAGGCAATGGATTGAAATTTCAAGTAATAACAATAGAGGAATCATATAAATGGGACAGAATAGTAAAATCTTTTAATAATTATGATGTCTACTATTTGAGTGGATATATAAAATCATTCCAACTACATGGTGATGGAGAACCGTTGCTATTATACTTTGAAAACAAAAATACAAAAGCGATGAATGTTGTTATGAAACGAGACATTGCAAAATACAAGCATTTTGTGGGAAAGCTAGAAGAAAAACTCTATTTTGATTTATCAACTCCATATGGTTATGGTGGATTTGTAATTGAGGGAGATGATTTTCAAGGATTGAATAAAGCATATACGAATTATTGTACTGATAATAATATAGTGAGTGAATTTGTACGTTTCCATCCTCTTCTTGAAAACTGGAAAAAACTTAATTCTTTGTATGAGATAATTCATCTAGGTGAGACGGTATGTTTAGATACAACAAGCCAAGAAGTTATCTGGTCTAATATTAGCAGTAAAAACAGAAACATGATTCGGAAGGCGAAGAAGTCTGGATTAAAGACTTATTGGTGCAGAGATGAAAAAATTATTGATTCTTTCATTGAAATCTACAATGATACGATGGATAAGGACTTTGCTGATTCATACTATTATTTCAATAAAGATTTCTATCTTAGTATATTGAATGATTTAAAGTATCATGCGATATGGTTTTATACAGAATTAGATGGAGAAATAGCTGCTATTTCAATATTTATGTTCTGTAATGGAAACATGCACTACCATCTATCCGCATCAAGAAAAGAATATCAAAAAATGGCTCCAACGAATTTATTACTTTATGAAGCTTCTTCTTGGGCTTGTGAAAACGGCTATACAAGAATGCACCTTGGTGGTGGGCTTGGTTCTGAACATGATAATCTTTATAAATTCAAGAAAGCTTTCAACAAAGAAAAAGATACGGAGTTTCATATTGGTAAGAAGATTTTTGAAAATGAATTATATCAAAAGTTAGTTGATGTTAGAATGCAAGATGATAATTATGATGAAAAAACGTCATTTTTCCCAAGTTATAGGGACTAACGGGATATAGAATTGTAGAGATAATTTTGGCAAATATATTTAATGCGTTAATTCTTCATTCGGAACTACATCAAAACTATGATTGATTATTTATAAATGATATATGAGATTGGGTAGATCCTTCATAAAAGAGAAAGTTAAAATTATTATGAAGAAAAGTATTAAAATGTTGACGTAAAGGATAAATTATCTAGTGTTTATCCATACATACAATGATGATATTGTATCATTTGTACAAAAATATTTAAATATATGATGAAATTATGAGTGAATGTAATTCTATTATTGAACTTATAGAGAACTTTAGATAGGAGATTTTATAAATGAAAAAAATATTAGTATTGGCTAACAATGATGTTGGATTATACAAATTCAGGAAAGAATTAATACAAGAATTAGTTAAAACGTATGAAGTTTATATTTCACTTCCTTATGGAGAATTTATAATTGATTTGCAAAAAATGGGTTGTAAATTTATTGATACTCCAATTGATAGAAGAGGGAAAAATCCAATAAGTGATTTTAAATTATTATGGAAATATAAAAATATATTAGGAGACATTAAACCTGATATTGTTCTAACGTATACTATTAAACCGAATGTATATGGTGGTATGGCTTGTAGGGTTACTAAAACGCCTTATATAACAAATATAACAGGATTGGGAACGGCAGTGGAAAACAGTGGGTTATTACAAAAGCTTACTGTAATGTTGTATAAGATATCTTTAAAAAATGCAAATTGTGTTTTTTTTCAGAATAAAGAAAATAAAGATTTTTTTTCTAGCAAAAATATTGCTAGAAAAAAAAATAAATTAATACCAGGTTCAGGTGTGAATCTTCAAGATTACGCATTGCTAGAGTATCCACAGGACTGTACAATTAATTTTTTATTTATCGGACGTATAATGAAAGAAAAAGGAATTGAACAGTATCTAGACGCAGCGGAGTTTGTAAAAGGTAAATACCCTAATACTGTTTTTCATATTTTAGGATCCTGCGAAGAAGCCTATGAGAATATACTGAAGGAAAAGCAAATGAGAGATATTGTTAAATACCATGGAATGCAAAGTGATGTAAGAGAATTCCATAAAATCTCTCACTGCACAATCCACCCTACATATTATCCTGAAGGAATGTCAAACATATTACTTGAAAGTGCTGCCTGTGGAAGACCTATAATTACTACTGATAGGAGTGGATGTCGAGAAATAATTGATGATGGTGTTAATGGATATATTATAAAAAAACAAAATAGTAAAGATCTTATAGAAAAAATCGAAAAATTCTTAAAATTAGATTATGATAATAAAAAAAATATGGGAATAAAAGGACGGAAAAAAGTTGAGAAGGAGTTTGATAGAGAAATTGTTTTGAAAGCTTATATGCAGAAAATAGAAGAAACTAGTATTAGATATTAAGGAGAACACCTAATGAGTAAGCCGATTAGAATATTACACGTTTTAGGTAGATTGGATATGGGTGGTGCAGAAATACTGATTATGAATTGGTATAGGAATATTGATAGGTCGAAAATACAATTTGATTTTATAATACACACTGAAGAAAAATGTTTTTTTGAAGAAGAAATAAGGTTATTAGGTGGGAAAATTTTTAGGGTACCACGCTATATAGGGATAAATCATTTTGAATATAAAAAAAGTTGGGAAGATTTTTTTGAAAAAAATAATAGTTATAAAATTGTTCATGGACATATGAGAAGCACAGCATCAATTTATCTTAAAATAGCAAAAAGATATAGAGTAGCAACCATTATTCATAGCCACAGTACATCGTCAGGGAGTGGAATATCTTCAATTGCAAAAAATATACTGCAATTTCCAGTTCGGTATGTTGCAGATTATTTATTCGCATGTTCTAAAAATGCAGGGGAATGGCTGTATGGGAAGCGAATGTGCAAAAAAGAAAAATTTCATATCATTAAAAATGCAATTAATATCGAAAAATTCATGTTTAATAATGAAATTAGATTAAATAAAAGAACGGAATTGAAACTAGAAGATAAATTTGTTGTAGGCCATATTGGTCGATTCGATTATCCAAAGAATCATGTTTTTTTGATTGAAATTTTCAATGAAATTTATAAATTAAACAATAAATCGGTATTGTTAGTAGTTGGGGATGGTGAACTCCGGTCGAAAATTGAAGATAAACTTAATAAGTTAGGACTATCTGATAATGCTATATTTACTGGTAATCAACTAGATGTCTCTGATTTATTACAGGCTATGGATGTATTTGTATTTCCTTCATTGTATGAAGGTTTAGGTATTGTGACAATTGAAGCACAAGCAGCTGGATTACCTTGCATAGTTTCAGCAGCTGTGCCAAAAGAAGAAACGAAAATTACAGATTTGATAAAATATATTTCATTAAAGTGTGATGCTTCTAATTGGGCAAAGGAAGTAACTAATTTCAACAAAATATCTAATAGGGAAAATATGCATAAAAAAATAGTTGAAGCTGGTTATGAGTTGAAATCAGCTTGCGATGAAATGCAAGAAAAATATTCTATAATATACAATGAAAGTAGGTGAATCAATTGAAAATTAGCGTGATTATGTCTGTATATAATGGAGAAAAATATTTAAAAGAAAGTATTCAAAGTGTACTAAATCAAACATATAGAAATTTTGAATTTTTAATAATAGATGATGCGTCTAGTGATAAAACAGAAGAAATTATTAAGAAATTTGCAAAAAAAGACAATAGAATAAAATATTACAAAAACGATACAAACGTAGGGCTAACAAAAAATCTTAATAAGTTGATTTCTTATTCGAGTGGAGATTTAATAGCTAGGATGGATGCGGACGATATTGCTATTAGTAATAGATTCTTATCTCAAATTAAAGTTTTTGAGGAAAGAAATGATATTGAGTTTATTTTTTCGAATGCAGAAATAATAGATAATGATTCAAAGTTTGTTTGTAATTCATGGATGCCTTATGATTGCAAAGATGTACTAAGTTTAATGCCTCAATTTAATTATATCATACACCCATCAATTATGATAAAGAAGGTAATATTTGAAAAGGTTGGATATTACAATGAAAAATTTGTCAAAGGACAAGACAAGGAATTATGGTTAAGATGTATACAAAATGATATTAAATTCTATTTCATCAACGAAAATCTTATTCGATACAGAGTCAATCCAGATAGTGTTCGTAGTAAAATTAATGATAATTACTATTATAAACTTTCAAGATATTGCATAAATAATAACAATAAAAAAAAGTCACTAAAATACATGAAAAACTTAAAAATACATGAAAAAATAAATATTTTAACAAGAATCTTAATCCCATATTTTGTATATAGGAAATTGGTATATGTTAAAAATAATTATTATGAACATATTCGATTCACAGGTGGTAATCAATGAATTGGTTAGCTATTTTGTTATTTATTGATGCTGGAATGGGAACGTCTATTCCTTTCAATAATATTTATGGAAATTTTAGTATTATTGATATTGTAGTTATATTAGGGATATTACTTTACGGATTAAAACAAAGAAAAAAAATTCATATTAGAAATGAGAGTTTTAAAATTGCAACTATATATTTTTTGTTCGCAATATGTCAATTGATTGCAATCATACTAGCACAGAATAATATGCTTCAGGCTTTAGGTCCTGTAGCAAGGAATATATATTACGCGTTATTATTTGTATTTTTAGCACCTGCAGTAGACGATTACCCAAAATACGAATTTTTAATAAAAGCTTTTATTTTGGGGATATCTATAAATATGTTAAACGTTTTGTATTTGTGGTCGTTGAATAAAACATACATAGGTAGTTTTATGTATCTAAATAATGGATTGATAAATAGAAATGTTGTTTATTATTATTCAGTGATTTCAATTGTTTTTATAAATCACATAATTAATATATCTAAAATGAAATCAACAAAATATTTGTTTGGAATGGTTCTTATATTAGTTACAATTGTGTCATTATTGACTTTTAGTAAAGGCGCTTGGTTACTTTTAATTGTTGCATACATCCTTTCATTGCGAATTGCTTTTATAAAATCATCAATAGCGCGAAAAATAATTATATTAATAACATTAATATCAATGGGAGTTCTTATTAATTATTATGGTATATCTAGTCAGTTTTATGATACTAAGGTTCAAAATTATTCTTACGAAGAAGATGCCAGATTGGATTATAAAATATTTGCATTAGAAACAGCAATCAAGCATCCAATGGGAATCGGTCCGAAAAATTATAAAGAATACACAAGCAAATATGCTCCACATCCATCAACAACAGATCCTCATGATGCGGCCTTAACGGTTTTAGTGGATTCAGGGATAATTGCATTTATGTTATATATATATTTGCAATATATATATATTAAGAAAATAATTAAATTTAAAATGAATGAAAATAAATTGAAACTAAAATATATAACTAGTGGACTATTAATTAATTGTTATATAGTTTACTTTTTGTTAAGTCTATTAACAGGAATGGTTTTTACCTCAAAGTTAAGTCTAGTTGTTGGTTTTCTAATAATTAGTTCTTCGAATATTCAAAAAAATTATATTATGAAACTTTGAAAAGTTACTTTGCTATATTTAAATTTTTAAATAATGTATTTATAAAATTGAAAAGCTAGTCATAAATAAGAATAGTCATTGGAAAATAGAGATTAACAGAATAGTTGGCTTATATTTTGTTAAATGTGCATGATGAAAGTGGGGGATGAAATGATAAAAATTGTAAAAGAAAGATTGAAAAATGTAAACGTGCTTGTTGATAATTATTATAGGATAAAGTTACTATATCAAAAAAAAATTATATCGGATGAACAGTTTATAAAAAAAAAATTTAAAAAAAAATTAGGAAGAGAAGTTCACCTTGAAAAGCCTATTTGTTTTAATGATAAAATTCAATGGCTGAAACTAAATTGGAGAGATTCAGTGGCTACTAAATGCGCGGATAAATACGAAGTAAGAGATATAGTAAAACAAAAAGTAGGAGAACATATATTGAATGAACTTTATGGAGTTTATGATAATGTAGATCAAATTGATATAAATAAATTGCCACAATCATTTGTATTAAAAGGAACACATGGCTCTGGGTTTAATATTATATGTAAAGATAAAAATAAAATGGATTGGAATATTGAATTTGCTAAAATGAAAAAATGGTTAAAAATTAATTATTACTGGGAAGGTAGAGAGTGGGTTTATAAAGATATAAAACCACGAATTATATGTGAGAAATATTTAGAAAGTTGTGATGGAGAACCTCCGATTGACTATAAATTTATGTGTTTTAATGGGGAACCTAAATTATCATTTGTTTGCTTAGAAAGATTTGAAGATTTAAAAATAGATTTTTATGATATCAAATGGAATAAAATGAATTTTGGAAGACATTATCCCAACAGTTCATATGTTATCCCAAAACCGCTTCTATATGATGAGATGATTAAGATATCAAAAAAATTATCTAACGAATTTCCATTTGTGAGGGTAGATTTGTATGAAATAGATGGAAAAATATATTTTGGAGAGTTGACATTTTTTCCTGGAAATGGATTGGAAGAGTTTGCACCTGAAGAATATGATGGAATAATAGGAGATTATTTAGATCTATCTACATGTGTCATAAATAACTAATTTAAAAAAGTTTTTGAAAAAGAATTTACAAATACTAATTATGAATCCATAAATTATCATGACACATTATGTTTTTACAAATGGGGTATAAAATTTATATGAAAAGACAAATTAAAAAAATTTTAAATATTCTTGATTTTAATTGTTGGTACGAAAAATTGATTTATATAGTCCTTAAAATTAATAAAAAAGGGGAAATCGGAAAGTATATTTCATTAATTTTGAATTTTTTATTAAGATTAGTGTTTAACTGTGACATTTCACCGTATGCGCATATTGGAAGTGATGTAAAAATTCCTCATGCCGTGGGAATAGTAATTGGAGGAACAGCAGTAATTGGAAACAATACAGTAATTATGCCGAACATAGTCATTGGAGCCAAA
>JBATTG010000259.1:0-15240 GCA_049670425.1 Proteocatella sp. | reverse complement strand
ATAGTAACAATGGAAATAAAAGACAAAGGTGTTATCAAAATAGAGTTATATCCTGAAGTAGCGCCAAATACAGTAAACAACTTCATCTCACTTGTAAAAAATGGAGATTATGACGGGATTAAATTCCACAGAGTTATAAGAGGCTTTATGATACAAGGTGGAGATCCTCAGGGAACAGGAAGCGGCGGACCAGGCTATTCAATAAAAGGCGAATTCACATCAAATGGATTTAAAAATGACTTGATTCACGCTCCAGGAGTAATTTCAATGGCAAGAACTATGGCACCAAACTCAGCAGGTTCTCAATTTTTCCTGATGACATCAGACAGCCCACACCTTGACAAGCAATATGCTGGTTTTGGTAAGATAGTAGAAGGTCTTGAAATAGCAATGGATATTGAAAAAGTAAAAACTGGATTTGGTGACAAACCAAAGGTTGATATTATAATGGAAAAAGTTACAGTGGATACCTTTGGGGTAGACTATCCAGAACCAGAAAAAATGTAAATTTTTAAAGTTAAATATTAAACTTATCGTTTTTATAAAAAAACATATTGACGAATATCGACAAAGAATATATAATTGAATTGTATCTATACTTCTGGCGGATAAGTGGAATAACCACGTGGAGTACAGATATGTAACAGCCGACCGCCTGGGCAAGTGATTTTGAAACTGCTCAGTTAAGGTTGATATTTTAAAAATATAAACTAATGGGCAGTTCTAAAAAGAACTGTCTTTTTTATTATTTAAATTTCAAAAATAGGAGAAAATACTATGGATTTTAATCAGTGGAATGGATTTACAACAGGCAAATGGGTTGATGAGATTAATGTTAGTAACTTTATATTAGAAAATTACAAAGTATATTCTGGTGATGAAAATTTTCTTGAGCAGCCGACAGACAGAACAAAAAAGCTGATGACAAAATTGAATGGTCTTTTCGATTCCGAAAAGCAAAAAGGTGGAGTTTTAGATATAGATGTAGATACAGTGAGTTCGCTTACACATTTTAAACCGGGTTATCTTGATAAAGAAAATGAAATCATCGTAGGGCTTCAAACAGACAGCCCTTTAAAAAGAGCGGTGAATCCCTTTGGTGGAATCAAAATGACAAGGTCAGCGTGCAAGGAATACGGTTATAAGCTTTCAGATAAAATAGAGCAGGAATTCAGTTTCAGAACAACTCACAATGATGGAGTATTCAGAGCATATACCGATGAAATGAAAACTGCCAGAAGTTCAGGAATAATTACAGGACTTCCAGATGCATATGGAAGAGGAAGAATAATCGGAGACTACAGAAGGGTCGCTCTTTATGGACTGGATGTGCTTATAGCAGAGAAGGAAAATGACAAAAAGTCGATTGGGAAAAACACGATGACGGTGGAATCCATAAGACAGCTGGAAGAACTGTATCAGCAGATTACATTTTTGAATAAGCTTAAAGAAATGGCCATGTCGTATGGATTTGATATTTCAAAGCCTGCAAGTAACACTAAAGAGGCTGTGCAATGGCTTTACTTCGCATATCTTGGGGCGATAAAGGAACAAAATGGTGCGGCCATGTCCCTTGGAAGAACCAGCACATTTATAGACATATATATGGAAAGAGACTTTGAAAAAGGGACACTGACAGAAGCGCAGGCGCAGGAAATAATGGATGATTTTGTAATGAAGCTTAGAATGGCAAGACATCTTAGAACTAAAGATTACAATGAACTTTTCGGTGGAGACCCAATGTGGATTACTGAGTGTGTCGGAGGGATGACTAAGGGTGGCGAAACCATGGTTACGAAAAATTCATTTAGAATACTAAATACCCTTTATAACCTTGGACCATCACCAGAGCCAAATATTACGGTGCTTTGGTCACAAAAATTGCCAGATGCCTTCAAAAAATACTGTACAAAGGTTTCGATAGATACCGATTCAATACAGTATGAAAATGACGATCTTATGAGACCTGAATTTGGAGATGACTATGCCATAGCCTGCTGCGTATCGGCTATGAAGCTTGGGAAACAGATGCAATTTTTTGGGGCAAGAGCAAACCTTGCAAAACTCCTGCTTCTGGCACTTAATGGCGGCGTGGATGAGAACACAGGAAAACAAGTAGGGCCTGAAGGTGAGAAATATGAAAAAGAGTATCTTGACTACGATGAAGTCATAGAGAAACTCGATATATACAGAACCTGGCTAGCTCAGCTTTATGTAAATACGATGAACATCATTCATTATATGCACGACAAATATGCCTATGAAAAATTGCAGATGGCGCTGCATGACACTCAGGTGGAAAGACTCATGGCCTTTGGAGTTGCAGGACTTTCTGTACTTGCCGACTCGCTTTCAGCCATAAAACATACCAGAGTAAAAGCAATAAGAGATGAAAATGGAATCATCACAGATTTTGAAATAGAAGGAGATTTTCCAACCTACGGAAATGATGATGACAGGGTAGACCAGATTGCCGTGGAGCAGGTTGAAAAATTCAATAATGAACTTAAAAAGACCCCCGCATACAGAGATGCAAAACATACGCTTTCAGTGCTTACAATCACCTCGAATGTAGTCTATGGCAAAAAAACAGGTTCTACGCCAGATGGTAGAAAAAAAGGGGAAGCATTCGCTCCAGGGTCAAATCCTATGCATAACAGAGAAAAAAACGGAGCTCTGGCATCGCTTAACTCAGTGGCAAAGATACCATACGAATCATGCCAGGATGGGGTTTCGTGTACTTTCTCAATAGTGCCTCAGGCTCTTGGAAAATCAGAAAAGGAAAGTAGGGCGAATCTAAGCAACATAATCGATGGATATTTTGCACAAAATGCACACCATCTGAATGTAAACGTAATAGAAAGAGAAAAGCTTATTGAAGCCTACAACAACCCTGAAAAATATCCTAATCTTACGATAAGAGTATCCGGATATGCCGTGAATTTTGTTAAATTAAGTAAAGCCCAGCAATTAGAAGTAATACAAAGAACCTTCCACGAAAGTATTTAATTGGGGGAAATAAATATGCCAGAAAAAAACAGCACAGAATCAGTAAGAGGTTTGATAAGCTCGACACAATCATTGGGCGCAGTAGACGGACCAGGCATAAGATTTGTTGTATTCATGCAGGGATGTCCGCTGAGATGCGTGTACTGTCATAACCCTGAAACCTGGGATGTTAAGGGTGGGTATGAAGTTACAGCAGATGAAATACTCAAGAAAGCACTGAGATATAAAGGCTATTTTGGGGAAGACGGCGGCATCACGATATCGGGAGGAGAGGCGCTTCTTCAAATCGAATTTGTAACTGAAGTTTTCAGGCTTTGCAAAGAAAATAATATAAACACAGCGCTGGATACCTCGGGTATAGGATGGAGCGACAGGGTAAAATTTGACAGGCTGCTTGAATATACCGACCTTGTAATCTGTGATATAAAATTTACAACTGAACAGGAATATAAAGATTATACAGGCGGATCATTAAAAAAAGTGATTGAATTTCTGGATATCCTGGGTGAACAGAATATAAAGCTATGGGTAAGACAGGTAATAGTTCCAGGCATAAATGACAATAAAGAAGCTGTAAAGCAGCTCAAGGAGCTTACCGGCAGGTATGACAATGTCGAAAAAATAGAACTGCTTCCATTTAAAAAGCTGTGCATAAGCAAATATGAAAATATGAAACTGGAATTTAAATTAAGAGATACACCGGAAACATCGGATAAAAAAATCAAAGAATTATATGAATTTATGGAATAAAACTAATGAAATTCATAACTAATTCAGGCCACGGCTTTGCTATGGCCTGTTTTTTTGTGTTTGAATACGTTTTAGATTCAGCTGTAATATAAAATTTCTGAAATTAAAGAAAGAAATTAATGAATAAAATATTAACAAAGATTAATAAGTGTTGTATAATGAATTAAGGCAAGGGTATTCAGTTAACATTACAATTACAGGAGGTAAGTAAGATGGCAAATATTATAATAAGCCCAAGTAAATATGTCCAAGGTAAGGGTGAAATGGAAAATCTTGGAAAACATTTCAGTACATTAGGAAAAAAACTTTTTGTTATAATCTCTTCTTCCGGAGAAAAAAGATTTTCAGAGACTATCAAAAAGAGTTTTGAAAAATCTGAGATTGATATCCATTTTGCTATATTTAATGGTGAATGCTCAAAAGTTGAGATAGACAGACTATCAAAGCTGTACAAAGAAACTGGATGTAACGGTGTAGTTGGAGTAGGTGGAGGAAAGATTCTTGACACTGCAAAATCAGTAGCTCACTTTAACAATTCAAAAGTTGCGGTAGTCCCTACCATAGCTTCTACAGATGCACCTTGTTCAGCGCTTTCAGTTTTATACACAGAAGACGGAGTTTTTGATAAATATTTATTTCTGCCGTCAAATCCCAATTGTGTAGTTGTAGATACCGATGTTGTTTCCAATGCACCAGTAAGGCTTCTTGTCTCTGGAATGGGAGATGCGCTTGCTACATATTTTGAGGCACGTGCAGCGAAAGCATCTAATTCAAACAACTTTGCAGGAGGTAAGGCTACTCTTACTGCAATGGCAATTGCAGAACTTTGTTATAAAACGCTTATGACAGATGGACTTAAAGCTAAGATTGCACTCGAAGCAGGTGTATGTACAAAATCTGTTGAAAATATAATTGAAGCAAATACGTTTTTAAGTGGAATAGGATTTGAAAGTGTGGGTATTGCAGCGGCCCATGCTATTCATAATGGAATGACTGTGTTAGAAGAGTGTCATCATCTTTATCATGGAGAAAAAGTCGCTTTTGGAACGTTGGCGCAGCTAGTTCTTGAAAATGCACCAAATGAAGAGCTTGAAAAAGTAATTGAATTTTGTATGAGTGTAGGACTGCCAACAACGTTGGAAGACCTTGGTGTAACAGAAATAAATAAAGAAAAAATAATGGGAGTAGCAAATGCTACATGTGCAGAAGGTGAAACTGTATTTAATATGCCGATGGACATAAACCCAGAAGTTGTTTATGCAGCGATAATGGGAGCAGATGCAATAGGAAGATACTATAAATAGTAATTTCGAAAAATGGTGCTGCAGAGCTTAGTTTAATAGCTTATGCAGCGCTTTTTTAATATAATTTATTTCGCTGAACAAATTTTGTTTTTGATAAAATCAGCGAGAAAACGAGTGCGTTGATATTTGTTATTTTAAGAGAAATTTGCTACAGAGCTTTTTCCTTTATGATATAATATATTATGATAACCTAAAATAGAAAAGTTTGATTTTAAGATATTTTGATTATGGGACTTTGATCTACTAGAGAAAAACTCTTCTGATCTAGTCTTAATTTATATAGAGAAAGTAGAAAAGAAAATGAGCAAATTTTGTCACCTGCATCTTCATACGCAGTACAGTCTTTTGGATGGATTCGCCAAAACGGATAAATTGATGGACAGGGTTAAGGAACTGGGAATGGACTCAGTTGCAATAACCGATCATGGGGTAATGTTTGGAGAGGTTGATTTTTATAAAAAAGCAAAAAGTAAGGGCGTAAGACCGATTATCGGCTGTGAAGTATATGTCTCGTTTAGAAGCAGGCACGATAAGGAGAATATAGATAAAAGATCATATCACTTGATACTTTTGGCAAAGGACAATGTCGGATATCAAAATCTGATTAAGCTGGTTTCGACTGGATTCGTCGAAGGATTTTATTATAAGCCGCGAGTTGATTATGAAATATTAGAAAGACATAGCGAAGGGATAATTGCACTTTCTGCATGTCTGGCAGGTGAAATACCTCAAAGACTGATGGAAGGCAAGTATCAAGAAGCGAAGGCCGCAGCGCAGAGACTTGAAAAAGTTTTTGGGAAAGATAACTTCTATCTGGAGCTTCAGGATCATGAGATACCAGAACAGGCAAAAGTAAATATGTACATTCAAAAAATGTCGAAAGAGACTGGGATACCTATGGTAGCCACAAATGATGTACATTATTTGGAGCGTGAAGACTGGAAAACACATGAAATACTCATGTGCATACAAACAGGAAAAACTCTTCAAGATGAGCATAGGATGGAATTTAAAACAACTGAATTTTATCTGAAATCTCCCGAAGAAATGGAAGACCTTTTTAAGGGATATGAGGGCGCTATTGAAAACACAATGAAGATTGCGAAGCGCTGCAGTGTGGAGTTTGATTTTGACACGATACATCTGCCTGAATACAAGGTGGAAGAAGGAAAAACACCATCGGGATTTTTGAGAGAACTCTGCTACAAGGGTCTGGAAAAAAGATACAAGAATCCGACGAAGGAGGTACTCGACCGCCTGGAATTTGAACTTGGAGTCATTGAAAAAATGGGCTATGTGGCATACTTCCTTATCGTATGGGACTTTATATATTTTGCAAAAAGCAATGATATAATGGTAGGCCCTGGAAGAGGTTCGGCGGCAGGGTCAATCGTGGCCTATACTCTGGAAATAACTGATGTAGACCCAATAGAATATTCGCTTTTGTTTGAGCGATTTCTCAACCCCGAGAGAATATCTATGCCCGATGTAGATATAGATTTTTGCTACGAAAAAAGAGAAAAAGTAATCGAATATGTAAAGCAGAAATATCACGATGACCATGTTGCGCAGATAATAACGTTTGGAACTTTAGGGGCAAGAGCTTCGATTCGAGATGTGGGAAGAGTTCTTGGTGTGAGCTATCAGGAAGTGGACAAGGTTGCAAAAGAGATTCCTTTTGCAATAGGAATGACGATTGACAAGGCTCTTGAGGTGAATTCAGGTTTAAAAAAGCTATACAATTCAAGCACTGAAATAAAAGAGCTTATAGATATTGCGAGAAACGTAGAGGGTCTTCCAAGGCATGCATCCACCCATGCGGCAGGGGTGGTTATATCCAAGGAACCTGTAGACACATATGTTCCTCTTTATATGCATCAAAATTCGATTACAACACAATTTCCGATGACAACACTTGAAGAATTGGGACTGCTGAAGATGGACTTTTTGGGTCTTAGAACTCTTACTGTCATACAAAATACGGTAAAGCTTGTGAAAGCGAATTATGATATAGATATTGAATTATCAGGCATGAAATACGATGACCCGGGAGTTTACGAAAATCTGTCAAGTGCAAATACCCTAGGAGTGTTCCAGCTCGAGAGTGCAGGTATGAGACAGTTTCTAAAAGAGCTGAAACCGGACGACTTTGAAGAAATAATTGCAGGAATATCACTGTACAGACCGGGTCCTATGGAGTCGATACCGGTATATATTAAGAATAAAAATAACCCAAGTGAGATAAGCTATCTGCATGAAACCCTGAAGCCAATACTGGAAGTTACAAATGGCATACTCGTTTATCAGGAGCAGGTTATGCAGGTGGTAAGGGTGCTGGGAGGCTATTCATATGCGAGGGCAGACCTTGTAAGAAAAGCCATGAGTAAGAAAAAAATGAGCGTGATGGAAGAAGAACGGGAATATTTTGTAAACGGGAAATTAGATAAAGACGGAAATATAGAGATAACAGGCTGCATAAGAAATGGCATTTCAAATGAGGTAGCAAATAAAATATATGATAATATGATAGATTTTGCTAAATACGCCTTCAACAAGAGTCATGCTGCCTGCTATGCAGTGCTCGCATACCAGACTTCTTATTTAAAGACGCACTACAAAGTCGAATTTATGACTGCTTTGATGACAAGTATAATGGGAAATACAGATAAGGTGGTCTTGTATATAAAAGAGTGCAATGACCTTGGAATAGAGGTACTCCCACCAGATGTAAATAGAAGTTTCAGGACGTTCAGCGTCGAAAATGGGAATATCAGATTTGCAATGTCAGCAATAAAGAATGTTGGAGAAGCTGCGGTGGAGACCATTGTACGTGAGCGAAAAAATAATGGAGAATTTACCTCGTTGCAGAATTTCATTAAACGAGTTTCAGGTCAGGATATAAACAAAAGATTGGTCGATAGTCTTTTTAAGGCTGGGGCTTTTGATTCTATAAATATAAACAGAGCAACTTTGATGGCAAATTTTGAAAAAATTTGGGAAAGTACAAATAATGAAAGAAAAAACAACATAGAGGGACAGGTGTCGTTATTTGACAGCGTGAAAGAACTAGAATCCAAGGTTGAAATAATCGAAGTGGCTGATTTTGGAACCAGAGAAAGACTGGCTATGGAGAAAGAAGTCCTAGGGCTTTATATAACAGGACATCCCCTTAAAGACTATTCAGAAAGACTCAAAAGGATAGCTTCGCATAACACCCTGATGTTCAAGGAAATGCAGGAAAACTACGAACAGTACCAGTACGAAGACAACAGCATGGTAATAATTGGAGGTTTGATTGCAGACAAGACCTACAAGACTACGAGAAGCAAAGACATGATGGTGTTCCTGACACTCGAGGATGAATTCGGAACCTTGGAAGTAGTGGTTTTTCCTAAAATTCTCAATGCATGCAAAACCTCATTAAATAAAGACGATGTTATTATAATCAAAGGAAGACTTCAATTGAAAGAGGATGATGTAGCGAAGATAATAGCCATGGAGATAGATGATTTGGATAACAGGCTGGATCCAAAGACCATATATGTAAGAGTTGAAACCATGGATGCGCCAGTTGTCAGAGAAATAGAGAAGATTGTAGTTAAGAATCCTGGTAAAAATGAAATAAAATATTTTGACTCATCATCGAATAAAAGTTTTGTATCAAACAGGTATTCTAAAATAGAATATAATGAAGAAGTTTTGTCAGAACTTAAAAATCTGATTGGAAAAGAAAACCTTGTGGTAAAATAATATATAATGAAAGAAATCGCGGGTATTAAAAATAATAGGATTTAAAATTTTATTTTGTGAAAAACTAATGACAATCAGGCAAAATTTTATTATAATAGGAATATGTTATGCGGTGGGATAAAAAATGAATACAGGGAACAAAAACGTTCCCAATGGAGGATTGGATGAAAAGAATAGCAGTTCTAACTAGTGGTGGAGATGCACCGGGTATGAATGCAGCAGTTCGTGCTGTAGTCAGATATGCAATATACAATGAAATTGAAGTTTATGGAGTTCAAAGAGGATATAAAGGCCTTATGGAAGGTGAATTGTTTCCGATGTCTGTTTCAAGCGTTGGTGACATAATCCAAAGAGGTGGAACAATTCTTAAATCAGCCAGATCACTTGAATTTAGAACCCCAGAAGGTCAGAAGGATGCTATCAATGTTTTGAATGTTTACAAAATAGACGGTCTGGTAGTTATCGGAGGAGACGGGAGCTTCAGAGGAGCACAAAAATTGAGTGAGCAAGGCGTTCCTGCAATTGGAGTTCCAGGGACAATAGACAACGACCTTGCATATACCGACTTTACTATTGGATTCGATACAGCCGTAAATACGGCGCTTGATGCAATCAGTAAACTTAGAGATACATCTTCATCACACGAAAGAGTAAGTATAGTTGAAGTAATGGGTAGAAACTGTGGAGACATAGCGCTTTATGCAGGGCTTGGAGGCGGAGCAGAGGCTATAATTGTTCCGGAAGTTCCATATGATATAGATGAAATTTGTAAAAAATTGATTGAAAGCAAGCGAAGAGGTAAGACTCAAAGTATAATTGTAGTGTCTGAAGGAGCGGCTTCATCAATTCAAATAGGCGAGGAAATATCAACTAAAACTGGAATGGAAACGAGAACGACTATTTTGGGGCACATACAAAGAGGCGGTTCACCAAGCGGTGCAGACAGAATACTTGCAACGAAGATGGGTGCCGAGGCTGTAGAGTGTCTATTGCAGGGCAAAAGAGCCAGGGTAATAGGAATTAAAGCCAATAAGATATTCGATATGGATATAGATGAAGCTTTAGAGGAAAAACAATATTTTGATATAGATATGCACAATCTTTCAAAAATATTATCCATATAAAATGGGTGATATCTATACACTTAGTGAGGAGAAACGGATATGGTAAATAAGAAAACGAAAATCGTATGTACAATTGGGCCGGCAAGTGAATCTCCAGAGATATTAAGAGAACTTATGATAGGTGGAATGAATGTATGCAGACTCAACTTTTCACATGGAAGTCATGAGGAGCACCAGGTCAGAATCGATACAATAAAAAAAGTAAGAAGCGAAGTGAAACCTTCAGTGGCATTGATGCTTGATACAAAGGGGCCTGAAATAAGAACCGGGAAATTCTTATTACCAGAAGTAAACTTGGAAGATGGCCAGAAATTTATTATATCCATGGATGACGTAATGGGTGATGAAACAAGATGTTCTATATCTTACAAGGGGCTGATTCATGACGTAGTCAAAGGAAATAAAATCCTGATAGATGACGGTCTCATAGAACTCGTTGTAGAAGAAATTGCTGGAAATGACATTATATGTACGGTTGAAAATGCCGGTGTTGTAAAAAACAATAAAGGTGTCAATGTTCCAGGGGTTGTAATAAATCTTCCCGCAATAACAGAAAAAGATAAACAAGATATAATTTTTGGTATAAAAAATGGAATTGATTTTATAGCAGCATCATTTGTAAGAAAAGCAGCGGATGTAATGGCTATAAGAGAAATTTTGGAACAAAATGATGGCGAATACATTCAGATAATATCCAAGATAGAAAATCAAGAGGGTGTAGATAATATTGATGAAATATTAAATGTATCTGACGGTATAATGGTAGCAAGAGGAGACCTTGGAGTAGAAATACCTACAGAGGAAATTCCAGTAGTTCAAAAAATGATAATCAGAAAATGTAACTCACTTGCAAAGCCAGTTATAACAGCTACTCAGATGCTAGATTCGATGATGAGAAATCCAAGGCCTACAAGAGCAGAGGTAACGGACGTTGCCAATGCTATTTATGATGGAACAGATGCCATAATGCTTTCAGGAGAAACAGCAGCAGGAAAATATCCTATTGAAACGCTAGAAACTATGGCAAGAATAGCAATGAGGATAGAAGATACGCTTGATTATGAAAGCATACTTAAAAATCGACTTTCGCTCAGAGAATGGACAATTACAAATGCAATAAGCCATGCATCTTGCACGCTTGCAGTAGATATAAAAGCAAATGCTATTATAACTGCAACCAGTTCTGGATATACGGCAAAGGCTGTTTCAAGTTACAGACCTAAGGCACCGATTATAGCTGCTGTAAACACAGAGACAATAATGAGACAGCTCTCATTAGTCTGGGGTGTTTTCACAGTAATGGGCGCATCTGTACAGTCTACTGATGCAATGTTCGAACAGTCGGTGGCACTTTCTTTGAAATCAGGATTTGTAAAAACGGGAGATACGGTTGTAATCACAGCAGGGGTTCCAGTTGGAGAAGTTGGAACGACAAACCTTATTAAGGTTCATATCGTTACAGATGTTGTTGGAAGAGGAATTGGAATTGGAAATAAAAATATATCAGGGATTGCAAGAATAATCGAAAAAGCAAGCGATGCTTTTGAAGACGGTGATGTTTTTGTAGGCAAATTTACTGATATAGAACTTATGGACAAAGTACAAAGAGCCTCAGCAATAGTTGTTGAAGAGAGCGGACTTACAAGCCATGCGGCAGTAGTAGGAGTAAGCCTAGGAATACCAGTTATTGTTGGTGCGAAAAACATAACCAAAATGGTGAAAGATGGAGAAGTGATAAGTCTGGATCTTCAAAAAGGATTTATATACAGAGGCAAAATAAGTCTTATATAAGAGCTGAAAAATTAAAATAGTAAAAAGGAGTGCTGCAAAGCTGATTTTTAATCAGGACTGCAGCACTCCTTTTTACTATAAAAATAACTATCTTACATGCAGATTGTCAGTATTGATTTGCTTATTAAGGTTTTTTTACTGTAGGAGATGATACGGCTGAAGGTTCGTCAACACTCGTACTTGATATTATGTCGACGGTTCCATCTGCATAATATAATTCCAAAATCAATTTTGCAACACTGTTGTTTTTGTGCTATAATAAACAGGTATGTTTAATCTATACTTTTTATTAAAAAATATAAAATAAAGATAGGAGTAATATTCTATGTATGGAAAATCAGATGAAGAATTAACTAAAAGTAAATTGTACATTTTATTTTTGCTTCAAAAAATTGACGAGCCATTTTCTAATTTTAATATTACCCAAACATTTATAGAAACAGATATTATAGAATACTTTCCTTTACAGCAATATTTATTCGAATTAGAAAATTCATCATTTATATTTAAAAAACAAGTTGAAAGAAATGACTATTATCAAATAACCGAGCGAGGAAAATCGGCTCTAAATTATTTTGAAAACAGGATGCTGGGAATAGATAAAAAAAAGTTGGAACAATATCTCAGTGATAATCTTTCGAAATTCAATAGATACAAAGAAATAAAAGCAGAATATCAAAAAAACAGCGAAAGTGGCAGTGTAGAGGTTACTTTGCAATTAATCAACAAAGGGAAACCTTTCATAAATTTGAAACTGGAAGTCCCTACGGTAGAAACAGCAAAATCCATGTGTGAAAACTGGGATGGATTTGCATCGGAAATATATGGAGAAATAATAGGCTTCCTTACTCAAAAAAGGAAGACTGAAGAACAGGTTTAAAAATAATTTTTTAATGGTTTATACGATAATAAATTTCAAAGAGGAGTTAAACAAATGGATATTAATATTGCAGGAGTTTTTTATTCAAAAGAAGAGATAGCTAAGAGAGTCAAGGAATTGGCAAAAGACATCGAAAATTGTTTTGGTGACGAAGACATAGTTATTGTAGGAGTACTCAAAGGGGCATGCGTATTTGTAACAGATCTTATGAGAGAAATCAGCAATGATGTAATTCTAGATTTCATGATGGTTTCAAGTTATGGAATGTCAACTAAAAGTACGGGCGTAGTAAAAATCATCAAAGACGTAGATGCCGTAGTAGAGGGTCAAAATGTGCTTATTGTAGAAGATATAATAGATACAGGGCTTACAATGAACTACCTTAGAGACTATTTTCAAAGAAAAGGATGTAAAAGCTTTAAAATCTGTACTCTTTTGGATAAACCACAAAGAAGAACCTGTGATGTTGTAGCCGATTTTACTGGATTTGAAATACCTGATAAATTTGTAGTTGGATACGGAATAGACTGCGGAGAAAAATACAGAAATCTTCCTTACATCGGATATGTTGAGGAGTAAGATTCTTTTAAATAATAGCAAAATGTAATATCAAAAAACAAAGAAGAAATATAGGAGAAAATATGAGTGTTTTAATAGTAAAAAATGTCAGCCATGGTTTTGGGTCGAGAGTAATACTAGAAGATGTTTCGTTCAGACTCTTAAAAGGGGAGCATGTTGCCCTTGTAGGAGCGAATGGTGAAGGAAAATCTACTTTTATGAATATAATAACAGGGAACCTAATGCCAGATCAGGGAGAGGTTTCATGGGCAAGCCATGTAAATGTCGGATATCTTGACCAGCATGCTTCATTAAATGAAGGCACCACAATAAGGGACACCCTAAGAGGGGCTTTTGACGAGATGTACAAGTATGAGAATGAGATGCTTAAACTGTATGAAGATATGGCTGAAGCAGATCCGGAGCAAATGGATAAGATGATGGAAGATGCCGCAGAACTGCAGTCGATTCTTGATGATGGTGGATTTTATATAATAGATTCAAAAATAGAGGAAGTTGCAGGAGGTCTGGGTCTTAGAGAGATTGGACTTGACAGCTTGGTAAATGAGCTTAGTGGCGGACAAAGAACGAAGGTTCTTTTAACAAAGCTGCTTCTTAAAAATCCGACAATACTTTTATTGGATGAGCCTACAAACTACCTAGATTTTGAGCATATTGAGTGGCTGAAGAAGTATCTTAACAATTATGAAAATGCCTTTATACTGATATCGCATGATGTGCCATTTATAAACGACGTTACAAATATAATTTATCACGTTGAAAACGGCGAACTTGCAAGATACGTAGGAAATTACGACGAGTTTGAGAGACTTTATGGCCTGAAAAAGAAACAGCATGAGAATGCTTATGAAAAACAGCAAAAAGAAGTTGAAAAACTAGAAGATTTCATCGCCAGAAATAAGGCCAGAATATCGACTACAGGAAGAGCAAAGAGTAGAATGAAGCAGCTCGAAAGAATGGATATGATAGAAAAACCAAAGGAAAAACTTAAACCTTCGTTTTCATTCAATGAAGCTAGAACGCCTTCAAAGTTCATAATTGAAGCAGAAAATCTGGTACTCGGTTACAATGAACCTCTTACTAAAGAAGTTTCATTTATTATAGAGCGAAATAAGAAAATAGCAATAAAGGGCGTAAACGGTCTGGGAAAATCTACCCTGCTTAAGACAATTCTTGGAATTCAAAAACCTGTGGATGGTTCTGTGAAATTAGGACAACATGTGGAATACGGCTTCTTTGAGCAGGAAGATTCAAAAAAGAACCGAAACACTGCCCTCGAAGAAATCTGGAACACCTATCCAAATCTTTCAAACCATGAGGTTAGACAGGAACTTGCCAGATGCGGGCTTACGAATGAACATATCACGAGTCAGATGATGGTGCTTTCTGGGGGAGAAAATGCGAAAGTGAGACTTTGCAAGCTTCTTCTTAAAGACATAAACTTTTTAGTACTCGATGAGCCTACAAATCACCTGGACGTAGACGCAAAGGATGAACTCAGAAAAGCCATTAAAGAATTTAAAGGAACTGTGGTAATCGTATCACATGAACCTGAATTCTATGATAATGTAGTCGATGAAGTATGGAATATTGAAGAGTGGACAAATAAGATAGTATAGATAACAGGACCTATTATTGAGACAGAACTTGGTAATAGGTCTTATAAATTACTGATACAAATAGGAAGAAAAAATATGATAGATAACAGATTGAAAACAATTGCAGAAATGGTTACAAGAAAAGGAACACTTCTTGACGTAGGAACCGATCATGGCTATTTGCCAATATATTTGATAAAAAATGATATTTTAGAAAATGCCATAGCTTCAGATGTGAGCAAGGGTTCGCTGGCAAAAGCTATAGAAGAAGTTAAGAAGGAAAAACTAACTGACAAAATACAGACTCGATTAGGTTCGGGGCTCAGAGTTATAAAAACAGAAGATGAAATAGATACAATAGTACTTGCAGGAATGGGCGGAATACTAATATCGCAGCTTATTGATGAAAAGCTGGAGTATATAAGGCACAACGATGTAGAGATAATAGTCCAACC
>JBATTG010000258.1:0-2697 GCA_049670425.1 Proteocatella sp. | reverse complement strand
GTTCATTCATTCTTTCAATTCTATCTTCAAGCTCTTCATTATTAGCATAAATTAAAATCATGTGGAAATTGTCAGCTACAAATCTGCTGCAAATCTCATTAGACTCGATTTCCGATGCCAGTATATTTGATATGTGCTTTAATAACTCGTTCCCTTTTTTATATCCATATTTATCATTTACTATTTTAAATTGCCTTATATTTAATATTACATATGCATAGTTATTCTTGTATTCGCTTATTAACAAGTTACCCTTGCTCACAAAGAAATTTTTATTAGGATATCCCGTAAGTTCATCATAATAGGCCAGCTTAACGAGCATATTTTCAGATTTTTTCTGGATGTAGATTATGTATAAAGACGATAATATCAAAATAAATATCGAAATTTCAGCAACTTGACTATTTGATTTTATTGTATTTTGTAATTTCTGTTCTACTACCTTACTCGGTATTATTATTCCCAAATACCAGTCATTCACCCCTAAATAATGAATGTTGAAATAATTCTCCAAGCCATCTTCTGCAATAAATGAAAGCCTGATTTTACCCTCATTTTTCACTTTTTCGCCTATTTTCCGAAATTCAGTACTGTTCTTTATCACTTTGATTTCATCAAATATATTGTTGTTATGATTACCTGCTCCATTATGTTTACTGCACGCAATTATAGAGCCGTTATCTTTGAAAATAAAACTCTCAGTTTTCTTGTCCAATACTTTGCTGAACAATATATCTTTATACCTGTCAATAACTACGGTACCCGTAAGAACCCCGAGAATTTCACCATCTTTTCGTATCGGCGTAGCATATACATTTACATTTATATTTTCTACTCGGCTTAATAAGATGTCTGAAATACTGCTTACGCCTTGCATAGCCAATTTAAAATATTTTCTATCAGAAAAGTCGATATCATTAAGACCATATCCATTTGCTTGTATCATCCCAAATCTTTGGAATGAGTCGAATTTCGGATTTTCATTGAATGCTTTCAAGGTCTTTTCATATTCCTCAGGTTCCAATGTTTCAAAAGTTACGGCCATAGCTTCTAGCATGGAGAGGTCTGCATGTATTTTCAAGTTTATTTTTTTAGAATTTTGCAGTACAATTTCCTCAATATATGTAAAACTTTCTTCTTTTATTATTTCATTAACACCTTTTATATAATTAGACGTTATCCACATTGCCATAAATAGTAAAATTAGCCAAGCTACAATAAAACTATTAATTTTCGCCTTACTTATACTAAGTTCTGGAATACTCATTACTTTTTTTTTTTTTTAAATACAAAGAATACCTCCTATTTTTTAAATATGCATTTTATCAAACCAACAATTTTCATCAGATTTTTACTGCATTTTATATTTGGATTTTAACTAAATTTACTAACTTCATATTACTTGTTTTGTTCATCAAAGTCAACAGCTTTCGGTACATTTGTCCCTAAAGTTTTAATACATGCTCAGGCTAAAAATACGATAGATAATTGCACTGGTTTATGTTATCATTATATTAGAAATCAAGGGAGGTATTTTAATGAATTATTTTAGTAATTTAAATTCTAAAAAAGTGTTCCAGTACTTCGAGGAAATATCGAAAATCCCCAGATGTTCTGGAAACGAAAGAGCTGTAAGCGATTATCTGGTTCTCTTTTCTAAAGCGCGTAATCTGGAATATTATCAAGATGACATCTTTAATATCATTATTAAAAAACCGGCTTCAACCGGTTATGAGAAGGCTCCGTCCATCGCTCTTCAGGGACATTTGGATATGGTCTGTGAAAAAAACAGGGATAAGCTTCATGATTTTGACAATGATCCCATAAATTTAGTCGTAGCAGATGGCATGATATCGGCTGACGGCACGACTCTTGGAGCGGACAACGGGATAGCTGTCGCCATCGCCATGGCCATTTTGGATTCAAGCGATATCAAACATCCTCGCATCGAGGTTATTTTGACGGTTCAGGAAGAAACCGGGCTTACTGGAGCTAAGCATTTAAATCCAGATAAGATAGATTCCAGATTTTTGATAAATATAGATTCAGAGGAAGAAGGAAAATTCCTGTCAAGTTGCGCTGGCGGGCTCAGAAGCAAAATAGAGCTTCCAGTAGAATGGACATCTCTAGAGACTGAATATGAAACATATAAAATATCAGTTACAGGCCTTCTTGGTGGCCACTCTGGTATGCAAATTGACCTTGGCCGTGGAAATGCGATATGTATTCTGGGCCGAATTTTAAATGACTTTCAACGGTTTTTAAAATATGAGATTTTCGAAATCTCTGGAGGTTCCAAGGATAATGTCATTCCAAGAGAGGCTTTCAGCGTTATTGCAATTAAAGCTGGTACCTCAGGCATCTTAAATACCCTGATTGCGGACTGGAACTCAATTTTAAATAAAGAATATGCTCTTAAAGAAAACAATATATTGATTATGCTCGAAAAAATCGATAATTCGAGTTCGGATGTACTAAACAGTAAGTCCAAGCAAAACCTGCTGTTTATATTAAATCTTCATCCAAATGGAATCAACACCATGAGCGCCTATATCCCCGGTCTGGTTGAATCTTCGATTAGTTTAGGGGTATTATCGACTGATGAGCATCATATATATTTCAGTTCTGCCATCAGAAGTTCTATAAAGTCAATCAAGCACGATATTGCTCACAAACTGAGATTGCTTTCAGCCCAGG
>JBATTG010000257.1:0-6224 GCA_049670425.1 Proteocatella sp. | reverse complement strand
GAGCTATATCGAATTTTTAGATATAGCTCTCAATTTTTAAGGTTCATAGAATAAATCAAAAAATACAATCAAAATCATAAACAACCGCGTCGAACCCCTGTCCACTTTTAGGCATTAAAAAACCTCTTAAATCAATCGATTCAAGAGGTTTAATGCTTTAAAGTGGTGAAAATGAGTCGTGACCAGCACGATGCACTTATAATTTCATACTATGTCAGATTATAGAATAAAGTACTTAGCCCCCAGTCCACCCCAATTTATGGCTCAAATTACATTTTCATAGTTTACGTTTAATGAAATAAAACCGTTAAAGAAACCTTCAATTCCTCTAACGACTTTATACTCTTATCAATATATTTAATAATTTTTAGTCTTCTACTTTCTATTATTGAATTGAATTCATCAACTCAAAGAAATACTTTGTCTCATGAGTTTTATAAAGATTGTACCATGAATCTAAGGTTTGAGGTGATATTATATCTAAAATTTCCAATATATGCAAAGTGAATTCTAATGGAGCTATTCCAGAAGCAGTAATTAAGCTTCCATCAGTTACTGCATCTTCTTGTTTATAGTACTTTTCTCCAACATAGCTTGGACAGATCATTTTAAGATACTCCAGGTTGTTGCTTGTATGATTTCGTTGATCCAACAGTCCAGCCATTGCAAGTCCTATTGTAGCCCCACAAATTGCCCCAACAACAATACCTTTCTCTAAACAATCTTCAGTCATTTTTATAATGGGAGCATGAATCGCTTCTGTCCATGTATTTCCACCAGGTAGAATTAAAGCAGCAGCCTCCTCAATATTGCACTCCGCAAGTTCAATCTCCGGTAATATTTTCAGACCCCCCATTGTAGTAATAGGGTTTTTATCAATTCCCACAGTTATCACTCTTAGTGGAGTTAAACCCTTTTTATAGTACCTTCCTGAATTTATTTCAGTAGTTAAATAGCCTATTTCCCAATCTGCCATTGTATCAAACACATAAAGATATACTGTATTTCTCATTTTATATTTCTCGCTTTCATTTTGTTGTTACTATTTAGCACCTTATTGTTTCAATCTATCTCCTTGATCAATTATATATTATCTTCACTGACAAATTTGGTCAGTTAAGATAATAAGTCAACAAATCACTAAGAACTGATGCCATAGTCTCTTTAAAACTAATTGGTTCAAGTACCTTTATTGAGTTCCCATATTTAATTAGAATATTGGGAACATAGGTATGAATTGAGCTTTCATCCATTACAAAGATCGCCTTATTTTCAGTTCGTTCCGTCAGATGATGACAAAGAAACCAATGAAGGCATATGTCGTTTAATACTTCTCGCTTACCCTGAATTATTAAAGTACAAAGGGTTATTTTACGTTCCCCATTGGATAATAGGCTTTTTGTAAAAAACTCACGTGCTGAAAAAACTTCAGGACGCTTAAATGTAATTTTGGTGCCCATAATATTTGTTATTCGATCAACCCTAAAGCTACGAATTTCACTCCTGAGATGGCAAAATGCGATAACGTACCATTTATTGTACCAATAAACAATACCATAGGGATCAATAACTCTATGCTTTGAATGTACTTCATGACCTGTGCAGTATTCAATATCTACAGAGTATTCATTAGCTACAGCTCCCTCGAGTTCCATTAATATCGACTTGATAGAAGGATCACAATTACGACCGACCACTTCAAATCCAACTAAATGACGATTGAGTATTATTTCTTGTTCTTGATTCGAAAACATCTTTAACTTTGATGTTGCACTATTTAGTGCTTCACTAAAGGGATATCCCGCTTCCTTCGCAAAAACGGCAGCATGCAGAACTGATTTTTGCTCTTCAATATCAAAAACGAGTGGTGCTCTAATAAAATTGTGAAGCAAACTATACCCTCCATTATGACCTGCTTCTGATATTATTGGCACCCCGCTAACACTTAAAGCATCAATATAACGGTAAACTGACCTTATGTTTATTTCTAATCTTTCTGCTATTTGCTTTGCAGTTATTTTTGCGCCTAAATTCAACATCCATAAAATTGCTAACATATTATCATTTTTGGCATATTACAAACCTCTTTTTTCTCTTTGTTTCAATTAAATATCATATATTAATTCAAATGAAAAGTACTAGGCACTCGAATTACTTTTTTAAAACTTACTATTGTTTATTTTTTAGCTAAGAGCATACGATATCTTTGTAATGTAATACTATGTTGAATTAAATCTTAGATATATTATACCATTACTTATTATTAGTTAAAGATTTTTTATCAAATGGAATAATTTAAAAGTATGGATAAAATTAAAAGGTTTAGTATGGATATTTTTCCTTTAACTATATGTTTCAAATCGTTTATATGTATGTTTTACTACACCTGTTTTAAGATTATCACATCCAGTACATGCCGGTACCTCTTCAAAAAAACCGCACATGTTAATGTGGCATCTAAGCCAAGTATCCATTTTCATATCAAAAGTGGGTTCCACATAATCATACTGATTATATCGAAGGCATGCGACAAAAAAGTTGATATCAATCAGGAGCTTTCCAAATTTTTCTAAAAACTTCATTTTTGGACCGCTCCAGTCGACTTCGCACTTGTAGCACGGCTTGTGTATCAAATGAGTTGTAAGCTCCTGATTGTTAATATATTGTATTGGTCTTTGCGCCATTAATAACCTCCCTGGTTCTTTAATCACATTAAAAAAACAAATCAATAAAATACCAGCAAAATCAGAGATAACCGCGTCGAACCCCTGTCCATTTCGGACGTAAAAAAACCATTGAAATCAAGCGATTTCAATGGTTTAATGTGTTAGAGTGGTGGAAATGAGTCGTGACCAGTACGATGCGCTTCTAATTTTTGTATATTCATTTTATGTTTTTATTATTAGTTATATCTTTAAGCTCACAACAATTAATACCACCTTCTCCATAAGCTTGTTTATTGCGTTTCGCTAAAATTTTTAAAAATTTTTCCCAGTTTTTCTTTATTTTTTTTAACATAAAATCACTCCTGACTTAAACTTATTGGAATTTCGATAACAAAAATACTGCCGGCTTTAACTTTCGACTTGACAGTAATAGCGCCCCCTATTTTCTCAAGGTTATTTTTCACTATATAAAGTCCAATTCCATCACCCTCTATATATGTTGAACTTGGAACTCTGTAATAGGGTGTGAATATTTTTTCTTGTTCTCTTGAATTTATACCAACCCCAGTATCTTGAATTTTTATAATCAACCGAGTATCTGTATGGGCATAACTTACAATAACCTCGCCATTATTTTCAGTATATTTATATGCATTTGTTATTAAATTGTATATAGACTGGCTAAGTTTAGCCTTGTCTGTAACAACTTTTATTTTATCATCGGATATCAATTTAAGCGTAATATTTTTCTTAGCAAACTGCGCACTTAGACCAGCAATAATCTGCTTGATTATCTTATTGAACTCAAATTCTTCGATATAAATCATATCATTTTCTTTGTTTGCATCAATCATACTTCTCATATTTGCTATGATTGCAGTAATATCCTCTATTTGTTTTTGACAGGTTCCAATCTCCTCATCAGTAAATTCAATCAAACCATCTTCCTTAGCCTCCAGGTAAGATTTCAGTATTGTAAGTGGGGTTCTTGTCTCATGTACAAGTTGATCAATAAGTACTTTCCTGCTTTTTTGTTTTAATTTGAGTCTTGTATTAAGTTCGCCCAGACTTTCCCTAATAGCATTAACCTCTTTTATAAAACTTGGTTTCACTTCAGATATCGCACCTATCTGAATATCTGAAGCAATCTTTGCAGTTTCTTGCAAAGAATTACTCATTTTTTTGCTTATGAATATACCAGTGACAAGTGATATTCCTATTGCTATTAACATTGAATACAGGCTGTTTATAAGCAACGAACCTTTGAACCGCCTTGCAACGAAAGAATTCTCAGCAACACTGTGCAACGTTACATTTAATTTTCCAATCGCACCACTGTTATCTGTTATATCATATTGGATTACCTCATTTGAAGCGTTACGGCCCATCATATTTCCTCTCATATGATAGTCATCACTTACGTCAACAAGCAAATCTCCTTCTTTGTTATACACTTTAATTTGTATGATGGGGTCATTTAGGTGTGTTTCCAGTTCTATAGCCATTTGCTTGTATGAAACATCATCTTCCAAAAAAGTGTTTCTCGTATATTTCAGTATTTGTTCGATATGCAAATTATAATTTTCATTTAAGTAATCTGTAAAATACCTATCAGTTAGTGTACTTAATATCATTGCGTTAATTCCCACAACTAATATTGACATAATCACTAATACTGCCAACCACATTTTTCTTATGGTCACTATTTTTCACCCCCAAATACATAACCAACACCATATTTGGTTATAAGCAGCGTTGGTTTTTTGGGATCAGATTCAATTTTTTGTCTTATTCGTTTGATATAACTGTCTATGTTTCGGTCAAATCCATCATAACCTTGGCCAAATGATTGTTCAATGAGTTGCTCTCTTGTAAGAATTGTGCCTTTGTTTCTCATTAAAGTATGAACTATTTTGAATTCTGTTGCTGTCAAATCTAAATCTTGTCCAGATTTTTGGGCCTTCATGCTATTTGTGAAAAGTTTAAGGTCACCTTCTGATAATACAATCTCCTCTGTGCCTTGATAAATTCTTTTCAAAAATACCTTTATACGCCCCATTAATTCTCTTGGACTAAATGGTTTAATAACATAATCATCTGCACCCTTTTCAAATCCTTTGATGCGATCTACTTCTTCTTCTTTTGCTGTCAGCATTATTACTGGGATATCGGAAACTTCCCTTATACGAATCAATACTTCAAACCCGTCAATACCTGGCATCATAACATCTAGTAACATAAGATGATATGTATTCTTCGAAAAATACTCCAGTGCTTCAAATCCATTTTTGGCCAGGTCATAGTCATAGCCGCTATTCTTCAAATATTTAACTACAATATCACTTATCTCCAGTTGGTCTTCCACGACAAGAATCTTGAACACATAATCACCTCTTTAAAGTTTCGTTATTTTCATAATCTATCTTATTTAATTACGTTTTTTCGTTTTGAATATTCTTCTTCAGATATTTCACCTTTTGCATACAATTCTTTTAATGTATTTAAATTTTGATCATCGTTGCTTACCTTCTTTTTTCTAACTAGATATATCAATGTAACAATTATGATACCTACGCCAATCATAAGCAAGTAATTCCATACACCAAAACCATTGCTTCCCCAAAATGGACAACCCCTACTTCCATACCAACCATTAAAACGCATCATATTAAGTCCTCCTTATATATTAATAATTATTTCTTCAATATTTCTCTCATTTGTAAATATGTCTTTTCATCAATTTCACCAGTCACATAACGTCTTTTAAGAATATCTTCTGCCTGGTTTCTGTTTGCATTGGGTAAGCTCGAATCCCCTTTAAACCCATAATACACTATTACACCAATTATTATTACAACTAAAAACATCATTATATATAGCCTCCTCTTTATTATTTGTTAATATCATTATATGCTCCAATTGTGGCACAATTATGACTACAATTTTAAATATCATCAATAACAATAAATATCTCAGACTATATCATATATGCTATTTGTAAAACTGTTTAAATCAAGCTACTATAATATTTCTGAAGCTAACCGTTTTGTGCCTTAACTTCTAATTGTCCCATCATTCCAGCTTCTTCATGTTCCAAAATGTGGCAATGATACATAAATATCCCTTCATACTTGAATTTTACAATAATCCTGACATTTTCATTAGCCTTGATATATACAGTATCTTTCCAGCCTCTTTCATTAGCTTCAGGTTCTTTTCCATTACGACTGAGCACCTGAAATTGAGTACTGTGAATGTGGAATGGATGCCCCATATTACCCATCATGGTTCTGTTAGCTGTTATTTCCCATATCTCAACATCTCCAAGAACAACATTGTCATCAACCCTGTTTATATCAAATTTTCTTCCATTTAAGCTCACCATATGACCCATTCCATCTAACTCAATTGTTTTTACTCCTATAGCAAGATTTTCATCCATTTTTTCTATTTTTGCCAGTGTATCAGGAATAACGGTAAGGTCATCTGCTTCGTCGCCTACCCTGAACGTCATAACAAGCCTGTTGTCGCTTAGAAGTTTAACGATTTCTCCTCTTT
>JBATTG010000256.1:0-7467 GCA_049670425.1 Proteocatella sp. | reverse complement strand
AGCAGCTGAGTAACCGCAAGGTCTCCAGGAGTGTATATGAAAACTGCTCCAACTAGCAACATAAGTAAAGATAGGAAAATGTTGTAAACCTGGAATATCTTATTTCCCATGAATTTTTTGATAAGCGCCGGCATCTGGGCACCATCTTCTCTAAGTGACATCATACCTGACATATAGTCATGTACAGCGCCTCCAAGAACACATCCAATAGGTATTGTTATGAACGCTATTGGTCCAAACAGGATACCTTGTATCGGTCCTAAGATTGGTCCAGTACCTGCGATGTTAAGTAATTGAATAAGTCCGTTTTTCCATTTTTTCATAGGAACGTAATCTACACCGTCATTTTTGGTTATTGCAGGAGTTTTTCTGTCATCGGGACCAAAAAGTTTGTCTATATAAGACCCGTAAACAATACCTCCTACGATGAGTATAACCATACCAATTAAAAAAGTTGCCATTTTTATTTCCTCCTCGTAATATTAAGTAGTAAAAAATTTAAAATACCTTTATTAAGAATATTCTAATATATCATTGTATATTAAGGATGTTTTCATACATGAAACGACAAAAAAAGCACATAAAGTGCTTTTATATACCCATTATATGTTTGAATTCAATTATATTATTTCGGCTTACCGGTATATTTAAGCTCTCATCTTGAATTTTTAACATAAAAGTATTATTAAACCAGGGGATTATTTCTATTATTTTGTCTATATTTATTATATACGACCTATGACTTTTAAAAAACATTTTTTTAGGAAGTTTTTTATAAAATTCTGTAATGCTTAAATTTATGGTGTATTGAATTCCATCGATTGAAATTACAGTTTCCCGTCCATTTGCTTCACAATAAGAAATATCGACAATACATTTTACTATCATCTTATTATCTTTCCAAAGGGTTATTTTATTACTTATATTTTTTTCCTCCGACGGTTTTTCGATTTTTTTCAAGGCACTGACTATACGTTCTTCAGAATAAGGTTTGAGTATGTAGTCATAAGCCTGAATTTCGAAGGCATCCACAGCGAAATCCTTATGGGCAGTAATGAAAATAATAAGAGGATGCTTGGGGAAATGACTGATGATTTTGCCAAGAGCCATGCCATCGAGCTTAGGCATATTTATATCCATAAAAATAACATCCACTTTATTTTTTTCAATATATTCCAGGGCCATTATTGAGTCATCAAACTCATCTAATATTTCAATATTACTGAAATTACTTATAAAATACTTCAGCTCCTCTCGTGAAGGAAACTCATCATCAACAATAATACAGTTCATAGCATCACTCCCTTATTTTTCTAACGTTGAAATGAATTCTGGTACCGGTTTCAAGTCTTTTGATTTCTAAGCCCTCACCATAGATGCATTTCAATCTGTTATGAACATTTGACATACCAATTTTATTTTGTTCCATTTTATTTTCATAGACTTTTTCTATAATATCTTTTGAAATACCAAGCCCGTCATCTTCAATTGATATGGAGACATTATTATCTTCAGTTCTTTTTATTTCAATTACCACAGTTCCATAACCTTTGCCTTCTAAAAGGCCATGCTTTATAGAATTTTCAACTATTGGCTGGATTATAAGACTTGGGATATTAACATCGAGATTGTCATCAATATTATAAATCACATGAAGCTTTTCTCCAAACCTTGCTTTTTCAATGTCAATATATGCTTTTACCTGCTCCAGTTCTCTGTAGATATCCACGTGTTTCTCTCCTGCGTCTAAATTATATCTTAAAAATGTGGATAAATTTATAATTAATTCTCTGGCATGGTTGGGATTGATTCGGATAAAGGAGATTATGGTATTAAGGGCATTAAATAAAAAATGCGGATTTATTTGAGCCTGCAAAGCCTTTATTTCAGCCTTATTTGCCATATGCTTCAATTCCCCAAGTTTACTTATTTCCAGCTGAGTAGAAATTATCTGAGATAAACCAGCTGCTAGAGATATGTTTCTAAAGGAAATTGCATCTTCTTTGCAATAATATATTTTGAGTGTGCCAATCATTTCATCTCCTTCTTTTAAAGGAGCGATAATTGCTGACTTAAGGTTGCAGTTTATGATGGGACAATCTATTTGATCTGAGCCGGTAAGAGAAAGTAAATTACCATCGCTGAGAACTTTTTTCGTAGCTTCTGTTTCAATTCTATGTCCCCTTATATCATGTTCTGCACCTATACCTGCATGCGCTAATATATATTCTTTGTCAGTTATGGAAACGGCATCGGCGTGAATGGAATCTTTTATTATCTCACATATTTTTTCCAGTGAGTTTTCATCCATTTCTCTAAAATAGGGCAGGGTTTTGTTTGCTATTTCCAGTGCGATTTGCGATTGTTTTGCGGAAATAGCCTCTTTTTCCTTAAATATCATTTGGATTATCAATATTAAAATTGCAATCCCCAGAGCATTTGCAAAACTCATTGGGAAATATACATTATTTACAATGTTCATCGCAGTATCAAAATCATCTACCATTATGAGAATTAAAAACATTTCAAAGCTTTCTATTAAAATTCCAACAAATAATCCATAAGCCCACTTGTTATTTTCATTTGATTTTTTATAAATCAAACCTGCGACTATTCCTGTGACTATTGTAGTTATTGTGCAGGGGATTGTTGTAACTCCGCCGATGTCTATGAGAAAGCGGTGAATTCCAGCTATAAGCCCTGACATTATCCCCACAAAAGGTCCGTAGAGTATGCCTCCAGCCATTACGCCAATCATTCTCGTATTGGCAATCGCTCCGTTAACGACTGTTCCTGTATACGTTCCCCAAATTCCAAAAGCCCCAAAAATTATTGAAAGTAGAATTAAATCTTTTTTGCTGAATTTATCCTTTTGCACAATATTTTTAAAATTACCTATTCTGGAAACAAAAAAAGCAATAAGAAGAACATAACCTAAATTATTAGTAAGACTTCTCAGCAATTCAATCATATATACAACTCCACTTCAAATTAATTTAAGATATAATCTATATTTTCAAATAAAGTCTCTTTATCTGTAGTACCAAGATGATAATTTACAATATAACCTTCACTGTCAATAAAAAACGTTGTTGGGAGACTTCTTGCATCGTATTTTTTTGCGGCATCAAAATCGCTGTCAAAATAGATATCCATGGTGTAGGAGTTTTCATCAAAATAACTAGTCGCTGTTTCAACAGTTTCGCGAGTTCCGTCAGTAGAATTGAGCATTAAAAACTTGACCCCTTTGTCACTGTAGTAATCAGATGCCTCCTGAAAATAATCCATTTCAGCTCTGCACGGAGGACACCAGCTGGCCCAGAAGTTAATTACTATTGGTTGACCTGTAAAATCATAAAGCTTGACCTCGTTATTATCGATATCATAAACCGTAAAATCCCGCGCAAGGATCTTTGTTGAACCTGGAGCAGCTTCAGAAGAATCTTCAGTATCGGTTTCAGAAGGATCAGCTTGCGTAGAAGGCTCATCCTGAACAAGATTTTCGGTTAAAAAATCATAAGAATAGTATGCTCCACCGATTAATAATATGATAATTATTCCAATTAATACAAATTTATTATTTTTCATAACGTATATTCCTTTCTGTAAGCTGAAATTATAATCTAAAAATTAGGAAAAAAATACTATTAATTTAGTGAATAAGCCGGTCATCATAAACAAACCAATTACAATTAAGAATATTCCTGAAATGTTGTTTATAATTCTGTAATTTTTTTTGATAAAATCAAAAGTAGATTTGAGGTTATTTATTAAAATTGAAGAAAGTATAAAAGGAAGTCCCAATCCCAAACTGTATACTAAAAGCATGAGCGAACCCTGCAGCATGGTTTGGCTATTTGCGGCAATCATAAGGGCAGAACCAAGAAACGGGCCTACGCAAGGTGACCAACCGATAGAAAATACCATACCAAAAACTATGGACTTGCCAAACTTGAAAGAATGAACCCTGTGACTTTTTTTATAGGTGTTTTTTAAAAAATTAATATGAATCAGGTCGATGTAGTTAAGTCCGAAAATTATCATAATCAGGCCAGTTATAATATTCAATAACCGGGTATGGTTGAATATGAAACTACCTACGCTTCCAGCAGCAGCTCCAAGGATTACGAATATGATGGTAAAGCCAAGGACGAAGCCCAGGGAGTTTATAAGTGCGGAATTTTTCTTGATTTGGCCATTTGATTCGCTTGGATTATTATCACCCATGAAGTAGGAAATATAAATTGGAATCATGGGCAGTATGCAGGGCGATATAAAAGTTATTATACCTTCTAAAAATAAAATCAGATAATCCATTTATGCCTCCAATACATCTTTAAAATGCCCAGTTTCCTTTTGAGAATATGTCGACCTGTTCGCCAGATTTTGTAGTCGCAACAATAGCTAAATCTGCAGAGCCTATCATAAAGTCATTGTGTATAAGAGAAACATTAATATCGTGGTTTTCAAGTTCGTCTTCAGTCATGTTTTCTCCTCCTTGAATACAGCTTGGATAAGCTTCGCCAAAAGCAAGGTGACAGGAAGCATTTTCGTCAAACAAGGTATTGAAAAATATGGTTTTTGTATTCGAGATAGGAGAGTCATAAGGCACTAACGCAACCTCGCCAAGGTATGATGCCCCTTTATCTGTAGAAATAAGGGTTTTTAGCGTTTCCAATCCTTTTCTTGCAGTAACGTCAATAACCTTGCCATCTTTAAAATAAAGGACAAAATCTTCGACTAAATTTCCGTTGCAGTTAAAAGGAAGCGTACTGGAAACATAGCCGCTGACGCCATTTTTCTTAGGTGCGGTAAATACTTCTTCTGTGGGCATGTTGGGATTGAAAAATATGCCACTGGCATTTTTTTCTGCGCCACCACTCCAAATATGGTTTTCAGGAAGTTCGATTTTAAGGTTGGTGCCTTTGGTTATGCCGTTGCCAGCACTTGTATAGGTAAGAGAAGCAAATTGCATTTTATTCAGATAGTCACTTTTGGACTTTAAATCAGCGTTATGATCTTCCCAGGCTTTCAATGGATTTTCACTGCTCACTCTGGAATCGTCAAATATCTTGTCCCATAGAGAATTCACAGCGTCTTTGGAAGACATATCAGGAAATATTTTTTTTGCCCAAGATTCAGTAGCTCCGCCTGCCACTACCCATGAAAGTTCGCTGTTCATCGTATATTTGTTGACTTTTTTCATGCCCTGGGAACTTATCTTATTTGCAAGGCCTATAATTTCAGGAGGTACATCTGCAAAAACATCGGGATCATCCCCCGTGATTCTTATGAAGCAGGCGCCATTCTTACAAAGTTCTTCAAAACCATCGGCCTTCCATTTTGGAAAATACGATACAGCTTTCTCACCGCCGTACATATATTTTTCTTTTTCAACAAGGCTGTCAATATACTCTGTCAAAACATAGGAAGCCCCGTTTTGATAGCACTTACGGGTGATAAGTCTTATTAATCCGTTCGCTTCGAGAGGACCCCTTAAAATGACTGGCTGTCCTTTTTGTAAATTGACTCCAGTTTTAACAATCAAATCTGCATATTTTTCAATTAAAGCTGTTCTTTGTTTATTTAAATTCATATATAATTCTCCTTAAAAGTATTGGCAGTTGAAATCAGGATTTTAATAAAACCCTGCTTATTTATTATGATAAAATTTGAAATTTTCGATTTAGATACTTATAAAAATTATACCACAATATGAACTGTGAAATTTAAAAAAATTGGTGATATTATCACAAATATACATTTTTTTTGTTAAAACAAATGCGTTAACATTTGACAAAAGCTCAAATTTAAAGTAAAATGAAAAAGCTTTGAGAGTCTGTGGCTGAAAGTCCAAGCCAGACGCGGGCAAAAGGACCCACGTAAGCTTTGACAAAAATGTACGAAGTGAGCATGGCGCGTCTTAGATGTAAGTCCTGCCGGTAAAAAATCGAGAGAGCAAAGTAGTGATGCAACCCAGAGCGAAATCTCCAGCAGGCGAGTGTGGGGGAAAAGGCCAGGTCAGTCTCAAAGAATAAAGCTAGAGTGATATCTTATTATATAATAAGGAATCACTCTATTTTTATATAAAAAAATCATTGTCAAAATAATCAAAATAATTTGTGGAAAATATGTAGACTAATTGTAAGAAATGTAGTATTATGAAAATACGCAAAATTGGAAATAGTCTTACAAAATTACAAAAAATTAAAAGGGAGAAATTGACTATGAAAAGGTTATTAGCAGCACTACTTAGTGCATCAATGATTTTTAGTTTAGTTGCTTGCGGAGCTGGATCTGAACCAGAGGCTACAACTGAAACTACTGAAGCGCCTGCATACAAAATAGGTGTATTGACAGGAACAGTTTCACAAGGGGAAGAAGAATTTAGAGCAGCAGAACAAATGAAGGCAAAGTATGGCGATATGATTGTTACCAAGACGTATCCCGATAACTTTATGAAGGAAACTGAAACTACGATATCAAACTTTATGAGCATGGCATCTGATCCAGATGTTAAAGCAATCGTAATGTGCCAGGCGGTCCCTGGAGCTTCAGCAGCCATTGACCAGGCAAAAGAACTTAGAGATGACTTACTTATAATTGCAGCGACACCAGGAGAAGACCCAGACATGATAGCTTCAAAGGCAGATTTAGTTCTAGTGGCCGATGAACTTGGAATGGGTAAAACTATAGTAGATGAAGCTTTAAAAATGGGAGCAAAAACATTTGTTCACTATTCTTTCCCAAGACACATGTCTTACCAAATGCTTGCAGCAAGAAGAGATTTATTGAAAACAAATGCTGAAGCAGCAGGTTTAGTATTTATTGATGCTACAGCACCAGACCCAACTGGAGATGCTGGAGTTCCGGGAACTCAACAATTTATTCTTGAAGATATTCCAAGGAAAGTTGCAGAATTTGGAACTGAAACTGCATTCTTTGGAACAAACTGTTCAATGCAAGAGCCTATGATCAAAGCTATAATAGAAACAAAAGCTCTTTACCCACAACAATGCTGTCCATCACCGTTCCATGGATATCCAGGAGCACTTGGAATAGAAATTCCAGCAGATAAAGCAGGAGATGTTCCATTTGTACTTGAACAAATAACTGCAAAAGTGGAAGAAGCAGGGATGAGCGGAAGAATGTCGACTTGGCCAGTTCCAATAAACATGATGTTTGTTGAAGGCGGAGTAGAGTATGCAAAAGCTTACTTGGATGGAGACTTCACTGATAGAGTCGACTTTGAACAAATCTCAAAAATCCTAAGCGAGGTAGGAGGAAAAGTAACAATCACTCCTTATACTAATGAAGCTACAGGACAAACTTTTGATAATTATCTTATGGTATTGTCAGATTATGTAGTATTTTAATTTTGTGAAAATAAACAGCCTATAAATGAATAAAGACTACCAGTATGGTAGTCTTTATTTAGATTATAGGATAAATTCAGAATATTACAAA
>JBATTG010000255.1:0-4821 GCA_049670425.1 Proteocatella sp. | reverse complement strand
AAGTCGATTGCATCAAATGCAGCTTGAACATACGCTGCATAATCTGCTGCTCCATCTAGTTTGTATTCCATTCCGGCTGCCATTCCACTTACTTTGTTTGTTGTGTCATCTCCTGTTACTGCTGGTGCTGCTGGCTTTACTGGAACTGGAACTGTTGTAACCTTCGCAGTAGCTACACTTGTTACTGTCCCGCTATAACTACCCGTACCTGTTGCTACAATTTTAATGAATTTATTTACATCACCAGCAACTGGTGTATATTTATTTGTTGTTGCCCCAGAAATATCTGTATAAGTCGTTCCATCAGTGGATATTTTCCACTGATAAGTTACTGTTGCTACTGTTGGTGCTGGTGTTGCAGTTAATTCGACTCCAATCTTTGCAGTTCCTGTAATAGTAATCGCGCTTACTGCTACTGAAAAATCACCATCACTGCTACCACCGCCACCGCCACCGCCGCCACTGCTACTACTGCTACTACCGTCACCAGAACTTATTTCTTCGTCAGCAATAAATGAGAGTGATGTTTCAGAGATAGGTGTAGTGTCATTCCCTGTAACTGCAGGTGCGATTGTACCCATAACGTATTTAAGATTTCTGTCTAAAACTACTACAGCCTCTCCACGTTTAATAAATTTATGATTGCCAAAACTACCATCTGGGTAGCCTCCCATTAGACCCGCCTCGAAAACCGCACCAATAGATCCCTTACTCCATGAAAAATTTGCCGCATCGGTAAAGGCATTTGCAGCACTTTCATTTTCCATGAGCTTGTTCATTTTCACTAGCAATGCCGCTGCTTCCTCACGGGTAATAGGATTTTCTGGTTTCATTGTGCCATCAGGATATCCACCTATATATCCTGCAGCTACAGCAATTTCTATAGAATTGTAATACCAATCTCCTACTTTAACATCCGAATAAGATATTGGCACTGTTAATGTATATCTAAATGCTCTGTTTACCATAGCTACAAACTCTGCTCTGGTTATGTTATTGTCCGGTTTAAAACTACCATCTGGATAGCCTTTAGCGAGTCCTTGTTCCATCCAACTTTCAATCGTATCTTGCGCCCAATGATTTGAAATATCTGTTGCTTCCGCAGCATATGCATCGAGTGGGATAGTCGTAAATATCATAAGAATACTTAATATAAGTGACAGAAAGCGACGATTCCCTGAATTTTTTTTAGACATCTTAATCCCTCCTTTTAAAACTGATAACAATTGTTTCAACTGATTTTCAGACAAACATTAATAATTGAGTTACCAAAAACAATAAATCAAAAACAGCAGTTTATGCCGTAAAAATAATAATAATAATAATAATAATAATAATAATGTTTCTTCGAGAATAACAAGTCTTTTTAAGAATTATTGTATCTCTGCTCTTCTGAAAGTTTCTAACGCTTGTAAATCTAAAGACATTAATGCTACACGATATTTCAATACATATTTTCTCTTGTTTTCTTTAATATAAGTATAAAATTGAGATGTTGTAAGAGAAGCGATCAAATAGATTCGTTAAGTATACCGTACATAAATTTGTGTTTTCAAGTGCAATTAGGATAATATTCTAGTATATAACTAATCTCGTTGTAGCTTATATAGAATTTTTACCCTTAATCGTAGTGAATATTGACATTTTCAAAAAAAATGTGCCTTTACTCATACTTCAAATTTCAAAAATTACCTATGACGCTTGAAAATAAATATATATTTCAATACATATTTTCTCTTGTTTTCTTTCGTAGAGGTATGTTCATAGAGATGTTGTTTTTACAAGCTACATTATCCTCTCTGTTGGAAATATAGCGTCTTCTTACAAAATAAATCATAAATTTATTTTTAGAAAGACTTCCTTTGGCAACAAAAAAGTGCTTAAATTTGTAGTTTATTGATTTCAAATATTGAATTTTTAAGGTTATAAAGTAAAGTTGGTTTTTTGAAAAAATGGGTATAAAGTATTCATAATTCAAAAGGCATGCATAGTCTTTAAACTGAAGCAAAATCGTAACATTTATCAAGGCCGTCAATATTATCTTATTTGAGGCTATTAATTATTCGCAAATTTTCACCATTTATAAAGGAGGAATAAGAAATGATTAAAAATGTAAATAACGCAATAGCAAGATTATTAATTGCTACATTAGTTTTAATTACCGTGTTTTCCAGCGCAACCAATACATGCTTCGCTTCAGGGAAAACGTATTATGTCTCAGCAACAGGAAGTGACACCAATTCAGGTTCAATAAGTGAACCATTCAAAACCATTCAAAACGGAGTTTCTGCACTGACAGCTGGGGATACATTGCTCATTCGCGAAGGTACCTATACAGAAAAGGTCAATATTAAAAATTCAGGATCATCTAGCGGTTTTATTACTATCAAAAACTATCCTGACGAAAAAGTCATCATCAACGGCAACAATACCGCTGGGGCTAATCTGTCAATTTTTAATAAGAGTTATATCCGTATCGAAGGACTGGAACTAGGCAATAATTCCGGCAACGATACCCCGATGGGTATAAGCATTGAAGGAGCCGGCACTAATATCCAGATTGTAAATAATAAAGTTTATGGTATTACTTCAAATTCTAATGCCCATGGTATAGCCGTTTATGGAACAAATCCGACATCACCTATAACCAATCTATTAATCGAAGGCAATGAAGTTTATAACTGTAAGCTTGGTCAAAGTGAATCCATGGTATTAAATGGGAATGTAACAGAATTCAAAGTTATTAATAATAAAATCCATGACAATGATAATATAGGTATTGATTTTATTGGCTATGAAGGAACTGCAGGCTCTGGCGAAACTGATAGAGCCAGGGATGGCCTTTGTTCCGGCAATATCGTCTATAATATTTCTTCCATTAATAACCCTACCTATAATGATTATGGCGCTGATGGTATTTACGTCGATGGCGGAAAGAATATAATCATAGAAGGAAATTACGTAAAAAATTGTGACATCGGCATTGAAATGGCTAGTGAACACAAAGGCAAAACTACTGATAACATAACAGTCAGAAATAATCTGATTCTGGATTGCACCAACTATGCCGCCTTGGTCTTTGGTGGCGCAAGCAACTCAAACGGCACGGCAACAAATATAAAGATTTACAACAACACGGTTTATAACGCTGACACAGCCCTTGTTATTTCCAATGCAAACAGTTCTACCAATGAAGTGAAGAATAATATTTTCAACAACGTCAATACGATTATTGAAGGAAATGTAGGTGACAATATCATAGTAAACAATATGAGTTCGAATGCACAATTTGTCAGCCCATCGTCTGAAAATTTCGAATTGAAAGCAGGATCTCCTTGTATTGATGCTGGAGTTTCAGTGGATTCAGGGACTAGTGACTACAGTTTGAAAACTCGAATCGTCAATGGCACTATCGACATAGGTTGCCTGGAGTACGATGGCAATGGTGGCATTCCAGAGACAAAAGTTCCAGAGACACAGGTTCCAGAAACAGAGCTTCCAGAGACAGAGCTTCCAGAGACAGAGGTTCCAGAGACGCAAGTTCCAGAAACAAAAATGCCGCAATCTAATTTAATCATCACTTTGATTATCGGTAATCCAAACATGATTATTAATGGAAATGATAGTGAAATCGATGATGGTAGAGGCACCGCTCCTATCGTGTTAAACGGGCGGACATTTCTTCCTATTCGGGCTATAATTGAGTCTATCGGCGGAAAAGTTAAATGGGATGGCTCTGAGAGTAAGGCAACTTTGACACTTGAAGATAAAACAATCCAGTTATGGATTAACAATCCAGAAATGACAATTGATGATGTCAAAACAGAAATCGACCCAGGACGCGGAACCGTTCCAATAATCGTAAACGGCAGAACATTACTTCCCATTAGAGCAATCATAGAGGGGTTTGGCGGCACTGTAGGATGGAATCCCACTACAATGAAGATTACTGTAACTTATCCTCAATAACAATAAAAACCCGATTCTGGCATTCTCCGTGAGGCAAAAACAGAATAAGCAGTGTAAAATATTTTACGATATCAATATAAAAAAATTAAATTATTTATGTATATTTACACATGTAAACGAGGCTATCAATATAAAATTTCAGCCTCGTTTACATTAAAAGTTAATATCGATATCTGCAATGCGTATATAATCCATTATTCCAATTCCGTCATGTGTGTTATTTAATAATAGGGAGGAATTCTCGTGCGATTTAAAATTTTGATTGTTCTTTTAGCTTCGTTATTATCCTTATCTGCATTCCTCAGTAATTGTAATAAAGAAAACGATTATAAAGGTAATATAATTTTGAAACAAAGAAATTATATAATTTATTATAATAAGATAAATGATGAAAACATACATAATATATATTATTATGATATGGCAATAATAGAACCTACAAATGTAACCTCAAAACAATTAAGAGTATTAAACAAATATAATACTTTAACTTATGGCTATCAATCTATATTTCAAGTTGAGCCATATAACAGAGAAAAGGTTGATTCGTTAAATGAGAATGATTATCTATATATTAATGGAGTTAAAAAACTAAATGAAGAATATCAATGTTATTATGGTGATATTAGATCAGACAATTACAAAAATGTATTATTATCTTCTATTGAAAAAAACATCATTCAGAAAGGCTTTGATGGTGTTTTCTTTGACACATTAGAAGATATTGAACATTTAATTGATAAACCATTTAGGGAAGATTTATATGCTGGGTATATTGAATTTTTCAAACTTTTAAAAACAAAATATCCCAAGCTTTCAATAATTCAAAATAGGGCATTTGATTTATACAAT
>JBATTG010000254.1:0-1732 GCA_049670425.1 Proteocatella sp. | reverse complement strand
TCTATTAAAAGATATAAGGATAAAATAAAGAAAATATTTCGCCTCTTGAAAATAACTCTAATATTAACCTAAAAGTATTTGACTTAATTTACGATGCCGACTTTTCCGTATATTTTAGAAATTGTTTTAATTGACATATTTACATTACCATCGTTCTTTAATATTTCATGTAAATCAGAAAAACAATTACGAGGTAATATTATTTTAAGCATCAATCTTTCAAGACCCTCAACCCCATAACCAACAGTTGTCGTTACTGAATATCCTTTATTACGTAAAGCGTCAGCCAAAACCTTTCCTTGTTCTGTATGCTTATATACATCGACTTCAAGAAGTCCATAAGCTAATTTATTTTCAATCTTATTCCCTAAAAATACACCAACTAATTTACCTAAGGCAAAGACTAAAATAAAAGCAAATCCAGATGAAGCCGTAGTAAGTTTAAAAGCATAAAAAAATACAACTGAGTCTATAAAAGTTGTGATATAAACCGGTTTGATTGCATTTTGTGATAGAAAAACTGTATTCAAATTTTTCAAACATGATCCTAATATATTTAACAAAAGTATAATCATCAAATTGACAAAAGTATTCATAAATTTTCTCCTTCTTTTTTCGAAAAAAAATAAAACATTTTTAAAAATGCTTTATTTTTAAAATTACAATATTTAAACTAGTTACAATTTCATTATATTTTCGGCCGGCTCATCACGAGTGCTTTTTCCAACATCGAAATTCACATTGTCGCCTTCATCTGTGAAAAATAGGCAAATTCATTTTCACTATTTTCGTTTCTGTTATTTCATGGAAACAAAAATTCACACAATATTACAGATTACACATTGCGGGTGCTTATAATCTCTAATATGATGTGAATCCGAAAAATTAAACATATATCTGAATATCTTGAAATTAAAAACTATATTGTCTATTATACACTATATAAGCATTTGATACAAGTTTTTAATTTTAAGGGGGGGCAATATAAGACTCCTAATTGTTCTTTTAAAAGTGGAAACACCAGGGGACATGAAGGTAATTCCTGATGCAGAGAAAACCAAATTCGATTTTTTAATGGTATGGATAAAGGGGCTTTTACATGCGTAAAATATGATACAAATACATTTCCAAAAGACTTATCTTTACTTACTGGCGCAATCACATTATTATATGATATAATTTTTATATAAGAAGACTCTAAGTTTAATAAGCTTAGAGTTTTTTGACATTTAAAAAATTATTCAAGAAGAGGTTTCAAATGAACAAAAGAGCTATAGTCAAAAAAATTGTAATTGGAGTTGTAATCATTACAGGGATGTTTAATATAATTGTGTTTTCCGGAATCATGCTCAATATGGATGTGCCTCTGTTTGAGAAGGTGCTTGTAAGCAAAATGGAATATCAAGAATTTGAGAAGTTTAAAAAGACGGTTGAACTTAAAATGGAAATTGAAGATAAATATTATAAAGATACGGATGAAGATAAACTTATAGATGGTGCCGTAAACGGCATGTTTGCATCTTTAAATGACAGATACTCCTACTATATTTCAAAGGATGAACTTGAAAAGAAGAAGAATCAGGACAAAGGAATAATGGTAGGTATTGGTATATCGATAAATCTTCTGGAAAATGGGACGATAGCAATTGTTGCGGTAGATGAGAGCGGTTCTGCCAAACGAGCTGGTCTGCAAGCCGGGGATGTAATCGTTAAGATAGACCAGCTTGAGCTG
>JBATTG010000253.1:0-19677 GCA_049670425.1 Proteocatella sp. | reverse complement strand
CCGGAATATCATTCCAAGTATTTATGTACCCGAAGAGGTTAAGATCGCAAGATATTGACAAACTAAGGTGGGACCACGTGAGCATACAGCTTTCGTCCTTTGACAGCAGTCGGAGGATGAAGGCTTTTTTAATACCCATAATTGCAAATCACACACTTTGAAATCAGAAAAGGAGAACAAAAATGAAAAAATTACTAATTATCGCAATAGCAGTCCTTACAATAGCTACAACGCTTACAGGATGCAGCAGTAAAGATGATTCAGCTTCACAGGACACATGGGCAGATCTCGAAGCAAAAGGCTCTTTCACAATGGGACTTGACGACACCTTCGCACCAATGGGTTTCAGGGATGCAGATGGAAACCTCACAGGATTTGACGTAGAAATGGCTACTGAAGTTGCAAACAGAATAGGTCTTGAAGTGAAGATGCAACCTATAGACTGGTCGATGAAAGAAACCGAACTTAACGCCGGCAACATAGATGTGATCTGGAACGGCTACACCATAACCGAAGCCAGAAAAGAAAAAGTAAACTTTTCAACACCTTACCTTAACAACAAACAGATAATAGTTACCCTTGCAGACAGTGCCATAAATTCAAAAATCGACCTGGCCGACAAGACCGTAGCCGTTCAAAAAGAATCAAGCGCTTACGACGCCGTAATGGGTGATTCAGAATTTGTAACTACAATAAAAGATTCAGAACCAATACAGTTTGATACCAACAACGAAGCCTTTATGGATCTTGAAGCAGGAAGAACAGATGCCATAGTAGTTGACGAAGTTCTTGCAAGATACTACATGAAACTTAGAGGTGCAGAAAACTATAAAGTCCTTGAAGACAACTTTGGCGAAGAAGAATACGGCATAGGTATAAGAAAATCAGATGCCATCCTTCTTGAAAAAATAAACGCTGCCCTTGAAGAAATGAAAGCTGACGGAACTTATGAGCAAATAAACGCAAAATGGTTCTCAGAAAACTAAAATAAGAAAACTAATATAAGACAGGAGAAAATATGGAAACAATAATGGCCCTGCTACCATCGATGATGGCTGGTCTGAAAACAACACTGGTACTGTCAGTAATCACCCTTGCCCTGTCCCTGCCATTATCGGTAATAGTGGCACTCCTGAAAATGTCGAAAATAAAGCCAGTCAAAATCATAACCTCGGCATACATCTATGTGATGAGAGGAACCCCGCTGCTGCTTCAACTGATGTTCGTATTCTTTGGACTTCCATACATGAACATAGTCCTTGAAAGAGAAACCGCAGCAGCCCTGGCATTTGTCCTTAACTATACCGCCTACTTTGCTGAAATAGTAAGAGGCGGGCTTCAGGGAATAGACAAAGGTCAGTACGAAGCCGCAAAAATACTTGGGATGAGCAAGAAGAACACCTTCTTCAAAATCATTCTTCCGCAAGTTATAAAAAGCATACTTCCTGCAATGGGAAACGAAACCATCACCCTTATAAAAGATACCTCTCTGGTATATATATTGGGACTCGGCGACCTTCTACGATCAGGTAAAATAGCAGCAAATACGCTGTCCTCAATGGTCCCATTTGTAATGGTAGGACTGATATACCTAAGTGTGATAGCCATACTGAGCAAGACCTTTGCCCTTTTGGAAAAACACTTTGCATACTATGAATAGGAGGCACCATGCTCGAAGTAAAAAATCTCAACAAAAAATTCTCAAAGCTGCAGGTGCTTACAGATGTATCGCTTAAAGCCTATCCCCAGGAAATACTCTGCATAAAAGGAGAATCCGGAGCAGGAAAAACAACCCTCATTAGATGCATATGCAACCTTGAGAGCTATGACAGCGGAGAAATAATAATAGACAATCAAAAAGAAAAAGAATTCCGTCAAGATAAAGTGGGTCTGGTATTTCAAAGCTTCAACCTCTTCCCACATATGAACATAATCGACAACCTCACCGTATCACCGGTGTCTCAGAAACTTATGACAAAAGATGCCGCCGAAATTAAGGCCAGAGAACTCCTTACAAAACTGGGCATAGATTCGAAAGAAAAGAATTATCCCTTCGAACTCTCTGGAGGCCAAAAACAACGTGTGGCCATAGCAAGAGCCTGCATGCTCAACCCCAAGATACTGTGCTTTGACGAACCAACCTCAGCGCTGGACAGCAAGACTACCCAGGGCATAGCCAAAATCCTCAAGCAGCTAGCAGCCGAAGGAATGTGCATAATAGTCATCTCCCATGACAACGAATTCTGCGACATGGTAGCCACAAGACAGCTTCACATGGAAAGCTCCAGACTACTTGAAAATAAGGCCTAAACAAAAATATCAAAATATAATTAAAGCTCAGCCATTTAAAATGGCTGAGCTTTAATTATGTTTTTGAATCTGTAAAATTTTAAAGTATTGGCGAAAACAGCCTGCAGGCGCCTTCCACAAAACGCCTTCCTATAGACTTGTTCAGATAAACCTCTGGATCTGCAAGCTCGCAGTTTTGCATATCCCTTTCAAACATATCGTAAATTTGATTTAAAGATTCGTCATCATATATAAGCGCATTGATTTCCGCATTTATCTTGAAACTCCTCACATCCAGATTAGCCGTTCCGATACTTGCAAACTCATGATCCACCATAATCACCTTCGAATGAATAAACCCCTTCTTGTAGAAATAAACCTTGGCTCCAAGCTCCACAATATCATCGATATAAGAATGCGAGGCATTGTATACGGTAAAATGGTCGGGATGCGAAGGAAACATCAGCCTCACATCCACGCCCGAAAGCAGGGCCGACTTTATTGCTGTAACCAGGGATTCATCCGGGATGAAATAAGGCGACTGTATATAAACCGATCTTTGAGCGTGAGTTATATTGTAAAAATAAGACTGATAAATAGTAGGTTGCTCCGAATCAGAACCAGAAGCAGCTATCTGCACCATGGCATTACCCTTTGGTTCCTTGAAAATATGGAAATATTCCTTCTTGAAGATGGACTCTCCCGTACGATGAAACCAATCCTGAAGAAATACCATCTGAAGCATAAGCACAATATTTCCCTCAAACCTTAGATGAGTATCCCTCCAGAAACCAAACTTAGGATCCTCGTGAACATATTCGTCCCCAATATTTACCCCTCCGACATAACCAATCCTGCCATCTATGATGACAATCTTCCTGTGATTTCTATAATTTATATTCCGGTAATACAGCACCTTGTCCTGCATGAACGCTCTAATTTCAATACCCGCAGCCCTCATGCTTTTGAAAAAACTGCGGTGGTTTATAAGCAGAGGATAGCACCCGATCGGGTCATACATTATCTTTACCTCAACCCCAGCCTGAGCCCTCTCGATAAGAACCTCCCTTACCCTGTTTCCGATTTTGTCATCCTTTATAATATAATACTCCATGTTAATATGTTTCGTCGCCCTGCTCATATCCTCCAGCAGACTGTCGAATTTAGATACCCCCTCTTCAAAAAGAGTCATCTTGTTTCCCATCGTAACCGGCGTATTTCCCGAATTAAGCAAAAGGCTTATAGCCTGTTTGTCCTCCTTGTTGAAAACCGCATCGCTTTCAGGCGAATGAAGCCATCTTCGCTGCTCCTCAATCATATCAAGCAAGTCATAAGCCTCCCTCGAAGCATCTGAAGAAAGCAGCGCCTTCTTGGTCTTTTGAATCTTGCCGTTGCTCCGCTTTCTGAGATTCTCGCCAAAAACAAAGTACATGACAAGCCCCACCCCGGGAAACAATATCAGCAGCAACAGCCAGGTCATGGTTGTTGAAGGATTTCGTCTTTCAAAGAAGATAACAAAAGCTATAGAAAACAGCGTGAGCGCAAACCAAAATGCCGTTCCACTCAAAAAATCCAGCGTCGAAAAATCCATAATCCCCTCCAGTGTAAACCTTACAAAAATAACCCCTAGCTTCCAAGCTTGTTTTCTCTGGCATAATAAAAAAGGTACTGCTGAGCCAGCCCGGCCCTTTCTCCAAAAACTTCGATTCCCCTTTTTTTAATCCGCTTCATATTTTTTTCAGGACTCTGCATATAATACTCATTCATGAATTTTATGACCCAGGTATCCACGGGAAAAGCAATATCCATTCCCGCTCCAAAAAGCAGGATGCAGTCCGCAACCTTGGGCCCTACACCAAAGAGCCTAATGAGCTCCCTGCAGGCATCCTCATATTCCATGTCCGCAATATTTGAAATGTCCACTTCGCCCTCAAGAATCATTCTGGCCGTCCTCAAAATATAGGGCGCCCGAAAACCAATCTTTGCAGCATCAAGATTTTCCTGCGAAATATTGGCAATATCAGCTACTTCAGGAAAAGCATAATACATCCTGCCCCTGAATTCTCCAATCGGCTCCCCGCAAAGTTCACTCAAAACCTCAACAGATTTTTTAATTCTTGGAATACGATTATTGGCAGATATTATGAACGAAATAACCATCTCAAAAACATCCTGCTTCAAAATCCTCAGACCCTTTGCAAACTCCGTAGCCTCCTTAAGATGCACATCCACCTTTGAAAGTTCATTACGAAGAAGCGCATAATCCCTGTCAAAATCAAAATACCTGTACCATATATTATTAAAATCCTCAATATTACAATTATCAATCACGATGTCATTTCCCGACTTGCTGACATTAATCACCCTTTTCATGGCAACCACCGTGTATGAGCCGTCGTCCTCCCTCGTCCATCTGAAACACTGGCCATTTTCAAAAATATGCCTCGGCTCAAACTCTACAACATCCTTTATTACTATGCTTTTCCCCTGCTCAACAATCTCCATTGCATCTCCCTTCAAAACCTGTATTCCCTAAATTATACTATAAAAATACCCAATTATCCACCCCTGCCAAAACAAAGCTTCAGGAACCTCAAAAAATTTTTGACAAGTGAAATTATCATTAAAATCTGATATAATGTACTTAGATACAAAATCTAAATACCTGAAAATCAAGATAAAAATCATATCAACAAATAAAGGAGACCTTTCATGAAGAATCAAGCCCTATTAACCTCGGCAATACAAAAAATACAGCCCGTCAGCCAGGAATACATATCAATGGCCCAGCAAAGACAGAACAGCCTTGCCAAACCTCCAGGTTCCCTCGGGAAATTGGAAGATATAAGCATAAAGCTAGCAGGAATATACAAAAGCGAGTTCTATCAAACCAGCCCCAAGGTTATAATTGCCTACGGATGCGACCACGGAATCTACGAAGAAGGCATAAGCGAGCAGCCGCAGTCCGTTACAGCCCTTCACTTTCCAAACTACACCAAAGGCACCTGCTCCATAGGCATACTTTCAAAATTAGCAGGAAGCGAAATAATAGCCGTGGACACTGGAATAATATCCGACGAACCCCTCGAAGGCGTAATCGACAGAAAAATACGAAAATCCACATCCAACTTTGCCAAAGGCCCTGCTATGTCCAGAGAAGAAGCCCTTGCATCCATTGCTATTGGCCTGGAATTTGCAGACCAATATGCAAAAAAAGGCTACAGGGTAATAGGCCTTGGCGAAATGGGTATATGTAATACATCTCCAAGCAGTGCCATCATTTCAGTATTTGCAGGCAAAGACCCCTCAGCAGTTACCGGTCTCGGCGCAGGAACTCCTCCAAAGGGTCTTAAGCACAAAATAGATACTATAAGAAGAGGCATTGAAATAAACAACCCCGACAAAAACGATGCCCTTGACGTCCTTGCCAAAGTCGGTGGTTTCGAAATAGGTGCAATAGCCGGAACCATCCTGGGCTGCGCCGCAAACTCCATACCGGTCGTGCTCGACGGCTTCATTTCATATGCAGGAGCCCTCATAGCCAAAACACTGTGCCCCGAATCAGCAGGATATATGATGGCCTCGCACAAATCTGCAGAACCCGCATCAGCACTGGCACTTGACATGCTCGGCCTGCAAGCCGCGCTTGACATGGATATGAGACTTGGCGAAGGAAGTGGCGCCGTGCTCTTCTTCAACCTTATAGAAGCCGCCAACCAGATATATACAAATATGGTAACCTTTGACAAATCAGATGTACCAGATACCGGAATCAAACCTGTAATCAAATAATACAACCTTGAAGGGAGAAATTTAAATGTCAGAAAAAATAACTTATGAGGAACAATACCAAAAATGGCTTGATTCCACGATAATCGATGAAGCCTCAAAAAATGAATTAAGAGCAATAGAAAACAATAAAGAAGAACTCGAAGACAGATTCTATCAAGACCTTGAATTTGGAACCGCAGGCCTCAGAGGAAAAATGGGCGCCGGCACGAACCGAATGAATGAATACATCATAGCCAGAGCTACAGACGCTTTCGCAAAAGTAATCAAATCCTTTGGAAGCGAGTACGCATCCAAGGGTGTAGCAATCGCATACGACTGCAGGCTGTTTTCAACAGAATTCTCACTTACCGCAGCCCTTGTAATGGCATCCCATGGCATAAAAACCTACCTGTTCGATGCCCTTAGACCGACTCCTGAGCTAAGCTTCGCCATAAGAAAACTAGGCGCAGCCGGCGGAATAAACGTGACTGCCAGCCACAACCCGAAAAGCTACAACGGCTACAAAGTCTACTGGCAGGAAGGCAGTCAGATCAAAGATGACATCGCCGACAAAATCCTTGCTGAAATAAACAAGATAAAAGGCTTTGACGAAATAGAATTCCTTGCAAACCGCCAGAAATATACCGAGGCATATGCCCTTGAAAACGGTCTTCTTGAATATATAGGAAGCGAAATAGACGATGAGTTCATCGCCCAGGCAAAAGCTCAGTCCCTCAACGACGAAGCCCTGGACAAGACCATAAAAATCGTATACACTCCCTTAAACGGCGCAGGAAACATCCTGGTAAGAAGAGTCCTTGACGAAAGAGGCTTCAAAAACGTACATGTAGTAAAAGAGCAGGAACTTCCCGATGGAACCTTCCCTACCATAGAATATCCAAACCCGGAAGATACAAGAGCCTTTGAATACTCACTGAAACTTGGAAAAGAAGTAGCTGCCGACATCCTGATTGCGACAGACCCGGACTGTGACAGAGTAGCCATGATGATAAGACAAAACGGTGAATACGTAGCGCTGAACGGCAATCAGGCCGGTGTCATCCTCATACATTACATCCTTTCCCAAATGAACAAAAAAAATCTTATCAAGCCAGATTCGATAATAGTAAAATCAATCGTAACTGCAGAGATGGGCACTCTGATAGCCCAAAAATACGGCGTAGAAATGATAAATGTACTGACAGGCTTCAAAAACATATTTGCGATTCAAAACGAGCTTGACCTTACAAAAGCCAAGACTATGATAATGGGCTACGAAGAAAGCATAGGCTACGCTGTAGGGACCTTCGTAAGAGATAAAGACGGCGTTACTTCGACCATGATGTTTGCCGAAGCCGCTGCCTACTACAAAAAGCAGGGCAAGACCCTGATTGACGTGCTTGAAGAACTGTACCAAGAATTCGGCTACCACAAGGAAGACACCATATCCATAGTGCAAGAAGGCATCACCGGCCAGCAAAAAATCGCTCAGATGATGGAACAGTATCGCAAAACGTACCCAAAACAGATTGGCGATATCAAGCTTGCCAGCTATACAGACTACAGACTTCAGGAAGAACTCGACCTTGCCTCAGGCAAGACCAAAACCATAGAAATAGAAAAGCAAAACGCAATGAAATTCCAGTTTGAATGTGGCAGCTGGTATGCCCTTAGGCCTTCCGGCACCGAACCAAAAATTAAAATCTATGTATGCTCAAGAGCCGAAACTGCCGAGCAGGCAGACCAGAAGCTTGAACAGATAAAGCAAGGCGTACTCGCAGAGCTGAATAAAATATAATCCCCAACACAGAGCGTTTCGCAGACCATAAAGCAAAATGCATGCAGATGCGATTTCTGCAACAGTTTGCCCCTACAGACTGTTTTATGGATAAGCAAAAATCCCAAAGTTTAAATCAACTTTGGGATTTTTGTATTTTCTATTACTCATTATTTATTTTTAGCCCCTATTTCATGGGTTTATCTTTTCTTATGAGCACATTGAGTGCAAAAATCGGAAGAGCGCCTGCCCTCTTGATTCGCCATGGTTCCTTTGCAAGCCTGTATGCCCACTCCATCCCCATCTTCTGATATATTTCAGGTGCCCTCTGAAGATTTCCTGAAATAACATCCAGCGACCCGCCTACTCCCATAAGAAGTCCGGCGCCAAGCACATCCTTGTACACATCTATGAAATATTCCTGCTTCGGTGCTCCAAATGCCACAAAAATCATGTCCGGCTTCTTGGCTTTTATATCCTCAACAACCGCCATTTCCTCGCTGTGACCCTTGGCTCCCGTATGAAGCCCCTTGAAATAGCCATGATGAGTCCCTGCAACTTCAAGCCCTGGATACTGGTCCTTGAGCTTTTCTGCCGCTTGCGCCGCAACACCTGGTTTTCCTCCAAGAAGATATATGCTCTTTTGATGAGCGCTTGCATACTTTACAAGTTCTACCATGAGGTCAATCCCCGTAACTCTTTGCGCAAGCGGCTGCTTTACAAGTTTGGAACCTATGACAAGACCAATTCCATCTGGCACTACCATGCCTGCCTTCTCAATAAAGTCCATCAGCTCCGGCTCATTGTTGGCCTTTACCACAATTTCACTGTTTGGGGTAACAATGACAAAAGGCTTCTTGCTGTCCATGCTCTGCGTAGCCCTTGCAACGGCTTTTTTCATATCTACATGATCTATCCTAACTCCTAATATTCTCATCTGTCAGCAGCTCCTTTACCATCTTGTTATTTGCCAGAGCCCTGTCTCTCATAAGCTCCGCCATATCCACCGTCTTTTCCCTAAGCTCGTCTATATTCTCAATTGCATACTCAATCTGAGAAATAAGCTCCGTGGCATTGATATCTTCCACTTCCATGGCTTTTTCTCTGCCCATCTCCTCAAGCAGACTCTGAATCTTTGGATCATAAGAAATCCCGATAGGATATGCATTGCATACCGTAGCAAATATCAGGCCGTGAAGTCTCATGGAAACCATTATGTCCATATTTACCATTACCGAGAGAAAGGCTTCTTCTCCCATAAGTTCCTTCATGACATAAGGCTTAAGAGCGTCACGCTCATCAAGTTCAAGCTTCGCATAGATTTTTTCGCAAACCTCCAGATCATGAGGGAAATGAAAGGGAAGCATAACTACGTTCATATCCCTGCCTCTTAGACCCTCAATGGTTTTTACCATCTCATCGACTATCCTGGGTGTGCAATCCTTCCAGCTTCTTACTGAAACGCCGACCGTAAGTTTTTTCGTATCTACGCCATTCTTTTCAAGAAGTTCTTTCCCAAGCTGAAAATCCGGCTTTTCGAGTGAAAACACAGTATCCGTAGTAACCTTTATATTATCCATGACTCCCATGGAGTTAAGCTCAAGCATCGACTGCTTATCCCTCACATTTATTACATCCAGCTGATTAAACAGCTTTGCCACTTTTTTTCTGTTGCTTTCGTGGATAACTGGTCCAATCCCCTGAGAATAAATCATTACTTTTTTCCTGAATATCTTCTTTGCCAGATATGCCACCCCCAGGTAATAAAGAATCGAACGCTTTGAAGTAACATCTTGAAAAAGCGAGCCCCCGCCGCTGATAAAAAGATCCATGTCCTTCATTTCCTTGATTATTGCCAAGATGCTCATCCTGTCTATAGATCTTATGCCATTTTTCTTGGCCGTTAGAATCGGATTTGCCGAAAGAGCAACAAGCTCAGCCTCGGGGATTTCTTTTCTCAGCCCTTTTATCATGGCATTTAAAATCGCCTCATCCCCTACGTTGTCAAATCCAAAATATCCTGACAATAGAATCTTATAGCTCATTTAACACTCTGCCTTTCCTGCTGTTTTTATGTTTTATTACAAAATATTCTATCGTTTCCAGCATCAATATGGCAAAAATTGCCACTAGCGTTCCTACGATTACCTCCGCTCCCGTTCTGTAAAGCGAAAGGTATATAGGCGCCTTTGTATGTGAAAAAGTATTCACCGTGTTGACAAGCCCTATGCTTGAAAGTATCATAAATGCTATATTTGCAAATTGGTATCTTCTTGTGTACGCCAGATACATCATGATTATGGTAAATGGGAACCCAACAAATATGGCCTTGGTTCTAGGTCTTGCCGGGAAAATAAACTCCAGGGAGTTTCGAAGTAGCACTTCCATCGTAGATGGCTCCGGCGCTGAATTTCCAGATCTTGATATGAATATCATCAGCACTATGCCAAAGATACCAACCGCAGCGACCTGCCACATCTTTATGGTGTCATTTCCAAAGCGCTTTATATCATCGAGTCTGATTCCATTTTCACCCTTATCTTCACCACGCTTGTAACCAAAATACGCGATATACATAAGCACGATTATTACCATCGGTACCATCTGCGAGAACTTAACCCCTGCAAAAGTCTCTATTCCAAGCAGATATCTGCTGTGAGTAAGCATTGCGATTTCAAAAAGCACACTTCCAAAACATATAAGGATTGTCATAAGAAGCATGAGCTCAGCCTTGAAGAACGCCTTGAGCTTTGTAAAGCCAAGCCCTTGCCTGTCAATCTTCTTCAGACTTGAAACAAGGAAACATCCTGCAAGCGACGGCATCGTCATGGCTCCCAGAAGCGCAAACCCCTGGTTTACTATTCCCGACATGATTCCAAGCCCGATAATCCCTGCAGCACCTGCTGTGCCCAGCCCCAGCAGTATATATAATTTTTTCTTTTTCTTGATATCCAGCAGATTGTCAAAAATCATAAGCCACGCCGCTATAATTCCCATGGCTACAGGAATCTTCAATAATTTATTAGCGCTGAAAAACGGCATAGAATTCAATTCTGCCGGCTTTATATCCAGAACTGAAAGTCTTTTTTCCAGATTATCCAGCACATTCTTGTATGCCTGCGGATCCGCTATATACCTGTTGTCCATTACGAATGGCTTCATGGATATTACTCTTATATTTCTTGTGGTGATACCTCTGAACATTATATTGGAAATTTCTTCTCCATTGTGGTGGAATGGAATTTTGTAATCATACTTGTTGGTAACAAAGTCCCACGTAAGATAAGATCCCACTGCATCAAAATCCATGATTTTCAAAAGCTCCATCATGCCATCGGTCTCCAGATAGCCACCTTGAGAACTCGATTCAATAAGTGCTACCGCTATATCCCTGTCCTCAAGCAGCGTTGCAAACCTTTCAAGCTCAGGATAAACAGCTTTTTCTCCAGTTTCATCCGCCTCTTTTTGTATATTTTTAAATTCCAGGTAATCATATCCCAGAACCTGATTTCCACCAAAAAGTATGTGGCTTGGTTCTATATTGTTTTTATCTATGGTATCTATGTACCTGTCTATAGATTTATTGGCATCTTGAAAATCTGAGTAGTAAATCGGCGAAAGTGTCACGCCATAGCCATTTTTCTTTGCAAGATTTATAGCCTCCTGGTCATAACCTATGCCCGAAACCTCAAGCGCCGAGCCTTTCCATATCGAAGCCGAAACCGTTTTTTGCCCGTATGAGCCCACCGTCAGAATCTGTCCTTCTATATAATCCAGCGCCGAGCCTTCAATCCTCAAAGTATTTTCATCTTCAAGCACAACCGCTCGCTCTGGCTTTCTTACTTTGTCAAAGCCATCATACACCCTTTGGATAAGTTCTGCATCCTTAGATTCAACTATCAGGTCATATCCGCTCATCCTGGTAGTTATATCATAGTTTGGATTCTGCTTAAGACTCTGAATCGTATCTTCTTTTATAAGCATGTTGGTAATTCCCGTGTCCTTCATGTTCTCAAGCACTTGGTCTATACTGATTCCCTCTTGTGATGCCATCTTCTCCAGCTCTGAATAATACATATTAACTTCATATGTCTTATAGTCCAGTTCCTTATCAAACCTCTGATAAGCAAGCACTGCAGAAAACATAATTCCTATGGCCATAAAGCCAGCCAAAATCCTATTTATCTTCATTTTTCTTCCTTTCAAACTTCATTTTGTTTTTTACATATGGTAACATTATATCATTATCACTACATTTATACAACAAAAAACCAGCCGCTTGTCGCGACTGGCGTATGTACAAAATCACTCCTCATTTAGTCCAATGCTTATAGTGAGTGCACCATTAACCCTTTTCATAAAGTTAGTGTCACATCTTCCGATTCTGTCCTTCATTCTTTTTCTATCAATTGTCCTGATTTGCTCTAGCAACAATACCGAGTCCTTGACCAGGCCATAGTTTCCGGCTTTTATTTCAATATGCGTAGGCAACTTTGCCTTATTCATCTGAGATGTAATCGCTGCCACAATGATAGTCGGCGAATACTTGTTACCAATGTTGTTTTGGATAACCAGTACCGGCCTTACCCCACCTTGCTCTGAACCTACGACTGGACTAAGATCGGCATAGTATACCTCGCCTCTCTTAATAATCGTATTGCTATTCATATTTTCAACCTTGCCATTACGACTCTGGCTTTAATCAAGTAAGTAATTTACAGTCTTATAAATCTCTCCGTTTCTTGTATATAACCTCGGAATTCTTCTTTGAACCATACATAATATTTCATAATTAATCGTACCCAGTCGTTTGGCCAACCTTTCCACTCTAATTTCCTCATCATCCGAGAAAATGGTAACAATATCACCTGTTGAAACTGTTTCATCCACAAGAATCATGCTTTGATCCATGCATATGCTTCCCGCCAGATTAAACAACTTTTCATTTATAAGTACATCCACTTTTCCATTTAGCATCCTTGTAAATCCGTCAGCATAACCAATAGGCATGGTAGCTATGTATTCACTGCCATCCTTAACCACATGCTTGTGACCGTATCCAACTCCGCGCCCCTCTTCAAGAAGTTTCACATGAGTAATCTTTGTTTTTAATGCCATTGCCGGTTTAAGACTTATTCTCTCTTTATCGACCTCGTCAGAAGGATAATGCCCATACAAACTTATACCCATTCTCACCATATCCAGGTGATACTCAGGATACATAATTGTACCCGCACTGTTGCAAACATGTTTTATATTAAACTGTATACCCTTTTTTTCAATGGCACTAACAACCATATCATACTTGCTGTATTGAAGATCAGTTTCTGTCCTGTCCCACTCATCTGCCTTGGCAAAATGGGTAAATATTCCCTGTAACACGAGATTAGGAAGCTGGCTTATTCCTGCTATTTCCTCGATAGTTTCATCGTTGCACTGGAATCCAACTCTTGACATTCCCGTGTCAAGCTTAACCTGTATTCTGGCTTTCTTTCCAAGCTCTACAGCCCTGTCAGAAACTTTTTTTGCAGTTTGATAACTAAAAAGAGGAATATCCATTTCTCTTTCTATAAACTCCCCATACAGGCTTTCTTCTATGTATGCCAGGCACATTATTGGCGTCTTGATACCATTATTCCTAAGCTCCAGAGCCTCATTCGCCGTAGCAACTCCAAAATAATCACATCCATCAGCTTCCAAAACTTTTGCCAGTTCTACGCTTCCATGGCCATATCCATTCGCCTTGATTATAGCGCAGCTCATGGTACCTTCCTTTGTCAGAGCCTTCAAGCTCCTGTAATTATGTAATATATTGTCTAAATTTATTTCCGCCCAAGTGGGCATAAAATTGTTCATAAATACACCTCTTAAATATAATTTTTAACCCTAAAACTACATCCTACTCTATTCTACCATACAAAATGCTATAGCGTACATATCAGAATGTGATAAACTAAGTTGAATGTTTTCTATTCCCAAATTTTTGCCAATAAGCTTTGCATTGCCATGTAGAAATACAATAGGTTTTCCCAATTCATTATGCGAAATCTCAATATCTTTAAGCTCGAAACCTCGAATCCCTGTTCCAAGAGCCTTTGAAACTGCCTCTTTTGCGCACCAGAAAGCCGCAACTGTCTCAGGCTTCATTCCCCTGCTTTCAAAATATCGACGTTCGTTTTCAGTAAATACTCTCTTGAGGAATCGCTCGCCTCTGCCCAGAATATCCGAGATTCTGCCTACTTCCAAAATATCCGTACCTATTCCTATTATAGCCATGCTCACTCCTTACATCTTATAACTTATACCCTTTATCCAAATTTGTCAACACAGGAAAAGGTTTGTAACATATTTTTAATTTTATTTTGTGAAAATACTTAGAATAAATCTGAATTTCTTATCAGTTTTATAAAAAATTCCTCTTTGCCTTCCTCGTACTCAATCACATACTCATCCGTCATCATTCCTACAAGGCTGAGCTCCGTACTTGGCGTAACGTCATTTCCTGTAAGCCCCCAGTAAAACTCTTCCATTTCATGAAGCCTCGGTGCTCCCAGAAGTTTCTTTATCTTATCGAGTCTCTTCGTGGTAACAGGCTCTTTTATGGTTCCCCAAAAACTTATCTCCGTAGAGGACTCCTTTATATCCATGTTCATCTTAACATTAGTAGCCTTAAGGCTGTAAAAAAAACATAGCATTTCATCGACTATCTTGATTAATCTATGGTCGACATGCGTATTTCGTCTGGTCATTTAAATACCTCCAATTAATAATAATCATCCCTAAGTGATGAAGCCACAGGCAATAGACATATTACCACAATTCCTGCAATAAATCCATTGTTATATAAATTTATTCCCGCGCTTATTCCGCTGAGATTAAGCGTGATGCACATATGGATGAACCCTGCTATGATTCCCCATACCATGCCGTAATATCCAGCAAAAGGTGCCAGCGCAGTTCCAAAAAGTATGATTACCATAAGGGTATTTGAATCATGCGGCCAAATATTGAGCATCGACCCCAAAACAGCACCTATCGTAATCGGCATTACATTTCTTATGTTAAGACCAAACCCAGCAAAGCCTGCAATAGTGAATATGCCTGCCACAAACGGACCATTGAGGGTGCCTGCCCACATCAGGGTGAATATCGTATATACGATTCCCAAAATACCCATGTTTATAAGCGGTAGATGTTTCCCATAGAGTATGAAGAAATCCGTAACAAGACGCCCAGTCTCTTCATTAAGTTCCAGCAGAGTCCTTGCCGATTCGTCTTTTTTTACAAATCCTACGAAAATCATGCACACGAACACAAAAATCATCGCCACTGCCAGCTCATTGGTATAGTTTGTAGACCAAATATCGCGTCCCTCAAGATTTACCCCAAAAGCCCTGAACATCGATACAAAGAGTATCGCCACGAATCCACTGGCAAAACCCGCATTTGTAAGTATAAACCCCTCATGCATCCTTACGCAGTGCGAAGAAATAGGAGGCATTACAAACCCAAGTCCAACTCCTGCTACCGTCGACAAGACAAGCGCCGGTATAGTAGGCCCTTCTATAATCAGAAATATCTGATTGACCGCCGGAGCGAGGCTGGTGCTCATGAGGGCAATTATGATATAGTTTCTAAACGGCTGCCCCTTCTTTCTGGAATACATGTACGAGCCAATTACTATCGGCCATATGTTGAGCAAATTTTTTCCAAAAAAAGCAAAACCAAATACCAGAAACAAGGCCATAAATATAGAGCCATTGGGTTTCATATCCAGCTTCATTACCAGAGCCGTGCATATGATTCCAAGGAGTCCCGCATTTATAAAGGTCGCACCTATGCCGCCAATGGCAAGATAGTCCGAAACCAAGATCGACGGATCAGTAATGATCAGATAAAGACCCTTCAGAATCTCATCTGCAGGCTGCAGGCACATCCCACAGATTATAAAAAAGGAAAATAATACAATTATCCATAAATAATGATATAACAGTTTTCGTTTTTTCATATATATCTACCTCCAGCAAAATTATTAACAAATGTAAATACGAATCCTGCGAAAACTTGCCAGTCCAATTGACTGCCCTTGAGTCCCTTATATAAAGTTGACCTTAATCCAACAGGTTTTCGCCTTGCCGAATTAAGGTCTAACTGATCCAAATCAAATAATTCTTATTTCTATTTCCAATACAGCTGGCTTAAATTACAATTTGAGAATTTAACACCGCTCTACTTTGTTCCAAAAATTCTGTCCCCTGCATCTCCAAGACCAGGTACGATATAACAATTTTCATCAAGCTTCTCATCACAAGCCGCAAGATAAATATCAACATCAGGATGATGTTTTTGTATAAACGCAACTCCCTCCGGACAACCAACAAGACAGATAAGTATAATCTTCTTCGCGCCTTTGTCTTTAAGCATATCTATCGCCGCTGAAGCCGAACCACCAGTTGCAAGCATAGGGTCAACTACAAGTATGTCTCTGTCTGCAAGATCTTGAGGAAGTTTGCAGAAATATTCAACCGGCTTGTGTGTCACAGGATCTCTGTAAAGTCCGATATGACCTACTTTTGCAGCTGGAATAAGTTCCAGGATTCCTTCTACCATTCCAAGTCCTGCTCTTAATATTGGTACAATCGCAAGTTTTTTGCCTGCAATCACCTTGCCAGTCATTTTAGTAACCGGTGTCTCAATTTCCACATCCGCAAGTGGAAGATCCCTGGTTATCTCGTATACCATAAGCGTTCCTACTTCTTTTACAAGTTCTCTGAATGCAAGTGAACCCGTATTCTTGTCTCTCATCATAGTAAGTTTATGCTGTATAAGCGGGTGATCAAAAATTACAACCTTAGACATATTTTATTCTCCTATTCTATTTAGATGATTCAATTGCCATAATCTTAGAAACTCTCATCTCATGTCTTCCGCCTTCAAACTCTGAATTAAGAAAAGCATCGACAATATCCATTGCAAGTCCTGGACCTACAGTTCGCTCTCCAAGAGCAATCATCTGACAGTTATTGTGCATTTTGGCCATTTTAGCCGAAAAAGTATCAGACACATTTGCACATCTTATTCCAGTAACTTTGTTGGCCGCGATTGAGATACCAATTCCTGTACCACAAATAGCAACGCCATATTCAACTTCCTTGTTCATTATAGCCACTGCCAGTTTTTTGCCATAGTCCGGATAATCTACCGAATCTGTAGAATTAGTTCCATAATCAACCACCTCAAAACCTCGAGCCTCAAGATGAAGCTTAATTCTGTTTTTCAAGGTAATGCCACCATGATCTGCGCTTACTCCTATTTTCATTTTGCCCTCCAAATTAACAATTAACTATATATTTGATGAAGCTTTGATAAGCCTGTTCATTACTGCTGCTGCAAGCTCATCTTCTCCAAAACACTCACAAATTATTACTCTGACTCCCATATCATCCATCTTTCGAAGACTGGTAAAAAGATTCTTTGCCAGATCCAGGCTGCCGCTTCCAAGACTATAAGCATACTCACCATAGATGCAGGCTGTGCCATCCAGACAAAACACTCTTATCTCTTCGCCCTTGTAGAGCGGCTTTCCATCTTCATCTTTCATCTCAAGCTGCTCAGACAGAACTTCCCTTACTTTTTCAAGCTCTTGTACAACAATCACCTTAGCCTTGGGGCTGTAGTGGCGGTACTTCATTCCTGGAGATTTTGGCGCATGCTTTTCCATGTCAAAGATATTGTCCGTGCTCCCATCTGCCTTAAGGTCAGCCTCTTCTCCGGTTTTTTTTGCCGCCATAATCTGTGAGATTCTTGACTTCATAAACCCGAGCTTTTGAGCGTCATCTCCAGAAACCGCTTCTAATATCTCCCTTTGACTTATTTTGCCAGGTCTGAGAACCAGCGGGATACTTCCCGTCATATCCACAACCGTAGATTCAATGCCGATATCGCAATCGTCACTTAGAATAATCATATCCACCCGCTCAGACATCTCCTCAAGAGCATACTTGCTACTCGTTATCGATGGCCTTCCGGATATGTTTGCTGAAGGCGCCGCAATAGGCACTCCTGCTATTTCAATCAGTTTGAGTGCGACCTTGTGGCTTGGCATCCTCACGGCTACAGTATTCAGGCCTGCCGTAGTCTCAGGCGGTACGATATCTTTCTTGTTGAAGATAAGCGTAAGCGGTCCCGGCCAGAAACGTTCCATAAGTAGGAGCGCATCCTCATTTACATCCTTTGCAATCTCATAGAGCATTTCGAGTCGCGCAATGTGCACTATCAAAGGATTGTCCGAGGGTCTTCCCTTCGCCTTGTAGATTTTTGTCGCGGCATCAGGAGAAAGAGCATTCGCCCCAAGTCCATATACCGTTTCTGTGGGAAAAACTACAGTTCCGCCATCTCTTAGGATTCTGCCACCCTCGAGAAGACTCTGCAGATCCGACTCTTCAAAATTATCTTTTGAAACTCTCGCTATTTTTGCACCCATTGTCATTCACCTCTTTAAAGAGACTGCATTTTTTCAGTTTGATCCGTAGCTATAAGAGCATCTATCATTTCATCGATATCTCCATTTGTAAACTGCTCCAGCTTGTAAAGCGTCATGTTTATTCTATGATCACTTACTCTTCCCTGAGGATAGTTGTAAGTCCTTATTCTTTCAGATCTGTCACCAGTACCAACCTGACTTTTTCTCTCCTGAGAAACCGCTTTTTGCGATTTTTCAAGCTCTATGTCATACAGCTTTGCCCTTAGGATTTTAAATGCCTTTTCCTTATTCTTTAGCTGAGATTTTTCATCCTGCATGGAGATTACTATTCCCGAAGGCGCATGCGTAAGTCTTACCGCTGAGTCTGTCGTATTTACCGACTGACCACCATTACCAGATGATCTGAACACGTCTACTCTTACATCATTCATGTTAAGGTTTACTTCAACCTCTTCAACCTCAGGAAGCACGGCAACCGTAGCCGTAGATGTGTGTATTCTTCCACTTGACTCCGTATCAGGCACTCTTTGAACCCTGTGTACCCCGGACTCGAACTTCAGTCTTGAATACGCACCTTTTCCCGTAATCATGAACACGACCTCTTTATATCCGCCGATTCCCGTCTCATTTGTAGAAAGCAGGTCTACTTTCCATCTTCTGGTTGAAGCATACATCGAATACATTCTAAAAAGTACTCCTGCAAAAAGAGCCGCTTCATCTCCTCCAGCTCCGCCTCTTATCTCCACGATAACGTTTTTCTCATCGTTTGGATCTTTAGGAAGCAACAGAATGTTAAGATCTGCCTGAATTTTTTCCATGTCCTCTTCCTTTTCAGAAAGCTCCATCTTTGCCATTTCTCTGAATTCCTCATCTGCCGATGTCTCCAGAATTTCCTTCGCGCCCTCTATATCCTCTTTTGTCTGCTTATACTCTCTGTACTTGCTTACTATAGGCTCAAGATCTGAGGCCTCCTTCATAAGCTTCTGCCATGTGTTTTGGTCCGAAATAATCTCCGGATCCGAAACCTTCATGTTCAAATCTTCAAATTTGTCTTCCAAAACCACTAATTTATCAAACATAGTTAATCCCTTTCCTGTATATTATATATATCCATATTAATGTAAATATCTATTTTATAGCTGTTTCCAGCTACTTGAATCCCATAACAACTCGGTCATATCCCGCAAGATCCCTGCGAACCTCGACATTCCTGTACCCTTTTTGCTTAAGCAGAGCGCTGACTGACTCGCCCTGGTCATAACCTATTTCAAAAGCTATGAACCCGCCCGGCTTTATGAGATTATAGCCCTCATCTGATATCCTCTTGTAAAAATATATTCCATCTTCAAAACCATCC
>JBATTG010000252.1:0-3540 GCA_049670425.1 Proteocatella sp. | reverse complement strand
GCAGCAGTTGCCAACTTGTCAATCTGCTTAGTTGTCACACAAAACAACCGCAGGAACTGTGGAGATAGCTTGGTAAATTAGCGAACATTGGTTTGCCCTACCCAAGAATCCCCCACCTCTATAGGTGGTGGGAGCGTTCAAAACCGTATTATTGCTTTCGGCTTCGATGCTTACATTTTCAGTTTATGCAGCACCAATTATTGCTCAATCATCTGAAGTTTCTAATGAAACTATAGAGAGTAATATGAATGTCAACAGTTCAGAAGTACTGATAGCCAACAAGACGATTGAAAATTTGAACCTTATTAATACTATTAAAGTTAATGGAATAATAAGTACAGAGGTTTATGATAACCCAAGTACTGGATATACTTGGATTTTTGAAGTTACAGGAGATCCTGGGGTACTAAAATATACTTTTCTCGATAAGCCTGTAAGTAAGACCCCGGCTTATAATAAAGCTTCTGAAAAACCGCTTATGTGTGGAGAAGGAACTAATAAGATTCTTACTATAAAAGGTTTGAAAGCAGGAAAAGCAAAATTAAAAATGAGTTTAGTAAGACCATGGGAAAAAAATATTGAACCTGCAAAAGTTATGGACTTTGAAGTTTTGGTTAAGTAAAAGTCAATGTAATTATATCTATTATAATTACAAATCATGACACACTTTGAACTTTGACCGTAAGTATTGTTACGGAAAAGGCGCTCAATGTGTCTTTTTTCAATTATACAAAAGAGCTAAATAGAAAAACAGAATTTCATGAGTGTTTATATCCCCTTACAGAAGTTTCTGATATATTTAGGGAGCTTTATTGATTTGTATTTAAAAATGTGATTAAATGTATTTAGGAAATAATTATATTTTCTAAAATTAATAGCTCATAAAGTGTAGAAAAGGATGGTAAAGTAATGAGTGATTTTTATAAAGAATTCAAAAAAGGGTTTGGTATCATTGCTATGATATCTATATTTTCGGGTATTTTATTGTTGGTTTATCCTCAAACTACAAGTGAAATGGCGTGTTATTTGATCGGCAGCATTATATTTGTACAAGGATTACTCAGCTTAATAAATACTTTAAAAACAATGAAAACAATGAAAACATCATTAGGAGGGAAATTTCTTTTGGTATGGAGTTTCATACTTATGGGCGTAGGGACATTTTTTATAATGCGTACAGATGTAATCATATCAATAATCCCTCTGATTTTTGGTTTGTTTATTTTTGCAAGTGGAGTTGCCGATGTTACAAAAGCAAGGCAACTTAAAGCTCTAGGTTATCAAAATTGGCTTATAACTTTAATTATGGCAGCCGTAAAATGTATATTAGGTCTGGTAATGATTTTTAATCCATTCCGTGCTGCTGTAACTATGCTGATATTTATCGGACTTTGTCTTATCTATGCTGGGATATCATCATTGTGGATAATTTACAGCTTGACTAAATGCGGACATGCTACACTTAACAATAAAAATATTAAATAGATCTGAAATTGTTACGGTAACATAGTAATGAGATCAACAAATTAGAAAAACGAATTATTAATAATTAAAATGCTTAATAACGGGGGGACTTTGTATGAATAAAAAAAAATATCGGTGATTAGTGTTGGTTTGATTATTATTCTAATATCTGGAATAAGATTAAACAGTATAGAAATACCAAGAACGCAAGAAATTCAGTCTATTAGCATTACTAATTATGAGATTAATACGGAAAAAAATACTATTGAAATTACAGACACTAAGAAAATTGACGAAATCACAAACTGGATAAAAATAGCTAAAAAAACAAACAAAGAAAGTTTATCTGATTTTCCCAATGTGCAAAATTTTATAAAATTAGAATTTAATTTAGAAAATGGAGCTTCAAGACTTTTTATTTATAAAGATGAAAAATACTATGTAGAACAACCTTATATAGGAATTTTTGAAATCAGCGATAATCATAATATTTTTAATATAAATTAAAAATATTAATAAAAAGGAGATATATATGCTAGAAAAAAATATTGTGTATGATGTACTTGCAGCGGCACTTTCTTATGGTGGCGATTTTGCCGAAATTTTTGTTGAAGATAGATTTGATACGGCAATAGGCATGATTGAGGGAAAAGTGGAGAGATCTATCGCTGGGAGAACTGCTGGCGTTGGCATCCGTATTTTTAATGGTTTCAACAGTGTTTATACCTATACCCCTCGGATGGACCGCGATACGTTAATACACTTAGCACAGAATGCTTCTAAATCGCTAAAAGGCGTACCGATGAACGCTAAAATCGATTTTATTATGGAAGAAGCTAAGGTGCATCATCCGGTAATAATTATGCCTCAAAGCATCGACAAATCCCAAAAAGTCAATATGATGAGACGTGCGCATATGGCAGCTGCAGAATATGCTTCCTGTATAAATCAGGTGAAGGTGAACTACCTTGATTTCACTCAAAATGTCCTGATTGCAAACTCGGAAGGTAAATTTGTAAAAGACCAGAGAACCCGCACACGCTTTGTTGTAAATGCGGTGGCGGAAAAAGATGGCAAAATGGAGTATGGTTCTATTGGCAAGGGTTCAGGTAAGGGATTTGAACTCTATGATGAAATTAAAGTAGAGGACATAGCCAGGGAAGCGGCTCGAATTGCGGTGACCATGATAGATGCAAAACCCGCACCGAGTGGCAAGTTTCCGGTTGTCATCGATAATAAATTTGGCGGAGTGATTTTTCATGAGGCTTGTGGCCACGGCCTTGAAGCGACTTCTGTTGCGAAAAACAACTCTGTTTTTGCAGGGAAATTGGGAGAGCAGATTGCATCTGAAATAGTATCGGCAGTAGATGACGGAACCGTTCTAAATGAATGGGGATCATCAAGTTTCGATGACGAAGGCACCCAGACAAGCAGGAATATTTTGATAGAAAATGGTGTGCTCAAAAACTACATGGTGGATAAACTCAATGGCAGACGCATGAATATGGCTCCGACAGGCTCTTCCAGAAGAGAATCCTATAAATTTGCGCCAACATCACGCATGACTAATACCTACATTCTAAATGGCAGCAGCCGCTTTGAAGATATGATTGCTTCCATGGATGATGGTATTTATGCCAAGTACCTTGGCGGGGGTTCTGTGAATCCGACAACTGGAGAATTTAACTTTGCGGCGCAGGAAGCATACCTTGTTAAAAACGGAAAAATACAGTCGCCAATTAAAGGTGCTACTTTGATTGGTACAGGACTAGAAATACTGAAAAAAATCGAAATGGTCAGTGATAATTTTGACTCAGGAGAAGGCATGTGTGGCTCTATGAGTGGATCTATTCCAGCTGGCTTAGGACAGCCGGCCATTAAAGTATCCGAAATAACTGTTGGTGGAAAGGAATGTGCATAAATGGAAGCATGGATTGAAAAACTGTTTATAAAAGGAAAACTTAAGGGATTTATAGACCAGGAAACCTATTATGAGTCTGCTGAGAGTCTGAATCTCTCTGTCTATCAAGGGGAAGTTGAAAAATTCAATTTATCTGAGCAGGGGGGACTTTCTTA
>JBATTG010000251.1:0-1533 GCA_049670425.1 Proteocatella sp. | reverse complement strand
CCTTTCTTTCATGGTCTGTAATTTGAGCTATCCCTTTGTTAAGTATTTGGCTTAAAATTGGCCAATCATTTCTAGTTGCTATCGATAAGTTGGAGTCATAAGGAGTCTCTACATTAACTATAAGATTTGAAATGTTGTCTCTTTCAATAGTCGCTGACGCACTCATTATTTCGATTATCATTGCATCGGCTTCACCAAAAGCTACCATACGCATGCCTTCACTGGGAGATTTTACCGTTCTATATTCCAGCTTGGGAAACCTATGATTCAAAAATTCTATAATATCGTAACCTTCTATTACTAGTATGTCCATGCTGGTATTCGCTAACTTTTCAAATGTCAAATTCCCAGAAAAGTTTTTTCGAGTAATTATAACATTAGGGTTGTCTATATAAGGAATCGTAAAATTTAGGTATTCACTTCTTTCAGGGGTTTTTGTAGCAGCTGTTATCCCTGTTAATTCCCCGCTTTGGATCTGTCTTATCAGCTCATGAAAATTGTCAAACTGAACCATCTGAATCTGAATACCAAGTTTTTGTTCTAGTAACTTAAAATAATCAGCTGAAATACCTGCATATTTTCCATTATTTAAGAATTCCACGGGAGGATAGTCTATTGTATATCCAATTTTAATCTCCTCTTTATGCTCATCAAGCCACGCTTTTTCTTCAACCGTAAGAAAGATTTTCTCAACTTTGGAATCTCGCGTATTTAGTAAACAAAATAGCGTTGTAATCCCAATAATAATTAATAATGGCAACATAAATATAATAATTTTTTTAGATTTTAAAATGGCTAGTTCCCCTTTCTTGTATAACCTTTGAGATTCCTAAGCTTTTATTCTACATTATAAACTTTTTTTACATATTATACAATCTTTGAAAAGTACAAACCAGGACTTTTTTAACGACGTATAGTATCCTGGATTTAAGCTATATCACTCTCGGTATTGAGTTGATAGCGTTATACAAAAAAAACACTCATCATCTGATAAGCGCTTCTTTTTAATAATTTATTGAATTATTAGTTTTCAATCCCTAACTATTGATATCCTGTACCAGTTATTTTTCAGATCGACTGAGCCAGGCTTCCAGTATTAAGCCATACACAATACCAGCCACAAAACTTACAGGATCTTGGAATCCTGTAGAACTGTAGAAAGCAAAGGAAACCAGAAGTCCTAGTAATGCCCCACGAAGCAATGCCTTGTTTCTGCTTGTTGTCCCCCATGAAGCTCCCACGGTCAAACCTATAATAACGCGGTTGTACCATAGTGAAAACACAAAAACCGGTGTAGCGGTGAACCCAGAGCGAACATACGCTCCTGCTACACAAACTAATCCCAGTAAAGCTCCGCCAATAAGAGCTACTTTCATTCTACTTTTCATTTCTACTGCTACTCAAAATATGGACAAATCTACCCATACCGAGATCATTCCCTATTCAATGTGTCCGATTTTGCATAAAGCTACTTTCGTTTGATGTAACACTCCAAGGGCGTAAATTCCGGACTAGCCATCCGTACACACTTAC
>JBATTG010000250.1:0-1525 GCA_049670425.1 Proteocatella sp. | reverse complement strand
TTTAATCGCATCGTCGGGTGATGGAAGTGATTTCAGATAAAGTCCGATGGTATACATATTTGATTCCATGATGTTTTTGGCAATGTCGACCTGCACGGAGCTGTTGTCGCTTCCGATGTAACGGTCTGTTTTGTATGCCAGGAGTTCAAGGCACTCAAGCTGAATTTTTTCAATGTCGGCTTCTGAGAGCAGGTTTAAATTATATGCTTCTTCAAGTAGGGAATTGAAGTAGAATTCCTCGCTGAGTTTATTTCTGGAAATAATGCTGATTTTTTCTATATTATTCATATTCATTTTCCTCTTCTTCTTGCTCGTTTACAGGCGCACCTGAATAATTCGCCTTGTAGCCATATCGTAAATTGTGAGCCATTTTGTCAAGTTCGCGCCCTGACAGCAGATCAAGCGATCCTTTGCATGAATCGTCAAATGACCTTTTCATGAACGAAATCAGGTCGTCGTCATCCATAAGTTCAAGGGTCTCGTTTTTATAGAAGTAAAACGTCTCGACCAATTCCTGAATCACTTCGGTATAGTTGTGCTTGGAAATATATGGGGAATCGTAGAATACATCGATTATTTTTGCTATAATGCCACTGCCGAATTCAATCCGGCCGCTTTCCCTAAGTTAATTGTTTCGTACTTCAACCACTGCAACAGCCTGTTCCTGCGTCAGAATTAAGCCGTAATTCACGGTAAATTCGTTGCATTTAAGAATGTCATCCACAGCCTGTTTTTGTACAAGGGAAGAAGAAAAATCGATAAGTTCAAAAGCCAATTGGCACCTCCGTAATTTTTAAAATTCGTAAAAAAATATATTGACAAAAAACTGAATAAATGATATGATTATTAGTGTAAATTGGGTGAGTTTTATTCTTTTTATTGCAATGCGACTCAACCTTAATAATACCACGAGAATCTTTGAAAGTCAATTATAAATAATACCAAAAGTCCCTCTTTATGAGGGACTTTTTTAGTTGAGTATGATTATTTTGAAGAATTTGATATTGCGGCAGGGGATTTTATGATTAAGGATGTAAAAGATGGCCTGTATACCATCAATTTAGATGGAAGCCAGGGTGATACTTTAATCAATGAGAATTATTTTTATGGGGAGAGCTGGTCGCCGGACGGCAAAACTGTGGCGTATATCTGTTATGAGGAAAATAAAGCGGGTGTGTATCTGGTTGATGCAGAAACTAAGGAGATTGCCCTGGCAGTAGCGGGAACTTATTATGGAGGAACTGTCTGGAGCCCAGACGGTGATAAGCTTATGGTGATGAGCAAGAAACCTATAGATGATAAGAAGCCATACCCGAATGAGATTGATGTAACCAATTTAATCTGTTTTGAATAAATCGGTTATATGTAAATTTTAGTCAAGTTTTTCGGCAGACAATATGATATAATCCCACTTAAGTAGACATATGAAATAATTAAATTTCATTTATCTATGGAGGTGGGATTTTATTATGTCCAGAAAATCAAGTTATACAGTTGAAGAAAAAATAAAAGCATGTGCCGACTA
>JBATTG010000249.1:0-4664 GCA_049670425.1 Proteocatella sp. | reverse complement strand
GTGTAGGCGTGAGTATATAAAACAGGGTAAGAAGAAGCGTCCTTATCTGAAATCCGTCTACGTCAGCATCGGTACAGATTATGACTTTATCCCATCTTAAGTTGTTTATATCGAATTTATTCATGTCTTTTGCATGCTTGCTGTTTATTTCAATTCCAGTTCCCAACACTTTTACTATATCTATTATTATATCGCTGTTAAAAATCTTTCCATAGTCTGCTTTCAGGCAGTTTAGAATCTTACCTCTTATTGGTATTATTGCTTGGAATTCCGCATTCCTTCCCAATTTACAAGATCCAAGCGCCGAGTCACCCTCCACTATATATAACTCTCTTCTTGTTGTATCCTTAGTTCTGCAGTCAACAAACTTTTTAACCCTGTTCAAGGCATCTACATTGCCTGAAAGTTTTCCTTTTATTGCCTGTCTTGTTTTTTCAGCATTTTCTCTCGAACGCTTGTTTATAAGAATTTGATTCGCAATTTTTTCTGCATCATCCTGGTTCTCTATAAAATATATGTTCAATTTCTCTTTTAGGAAATCAGTCAGAGCTTCTTGTATAAACTTGTTATTTATCGCTTTTTTTGTCTGGTTTTCGTATGAAGTCACGGTGGAGAATGAGTTTATTATGATTACAAGACTTTCTTGTATGTCTATAAATGAGATTTTTTTCTCATTTTTCTGATACTTACCCGTGTTTTTGAGGTACAGGTCTACAGCCGAAACATAAGCTGATTTTACCGCTTTATCTGGCGAACCTCCATGTTCCAAAAAGCTTGAGTTATGATAATATTCCATAAGGCTTTTGGTTTTTGAAAAAGTAAATCCAACTTCTGCTTTTAATTTATACTCCGGTTTATCTGCCCGGTCTCTTCCTTTTGTTTCGAGTTCGAAAAATTTATTTTCTACAAGCGTATCCTCTTCTACCATCTCATCGAGGTAATCTATGATTCCATTCTTATAATAATATTCAAATTCGGAATCACTTTCTTCATCTATCAAGATGAATTTCAGATTTTTATTGGTAACTGCCTGTTTTTTTAAAGTCTCCTGATAGAATTCCAAAGGAATATTTATATCGGCAAAAACTTCAAGATCCGGCCTGAATTTTATTGAAGTGTACGTATCCGAGCCTTTTGCCTCTTTTTTACTTAGTTCCCCTACGCTAAATCCACTTTCAAAATGAAGATTGTAAATAAATCCGTCACGTTTTACTTCTACATCCATATATTCCGAAGCATATTGTGTTGCGCAGGCTCCAAGGCCATTAAGTCCAAGAGAATATTCGTAATTTCCTTCAGCCTCATATTTTCCGCCGGCATACAGCTCTTCAAATATTAATTCATAGTTGTATTTTTCTTCAATTGGATTATAGTCAAGAGGCATTCCTCTACCTTTATCTTTAATGGTTATAGATTTATCTGCGTGTCTTATAACCAAAATTTCATTTCCATGGCCTTCTCTTGCTTCGTCTATGGAATTGGATAATATCTCAAACATGGCATGAGAACATCCGTCCATTCCATCAGATCCAAATATAACTCCTGGTCTCAAACGTACTCTGTCAGGACCTTTCAAAGATGTTATACTGGTATTGTCATATTTTTTTACATTTTTTTTAGTCAAATTTTTCACCCTTTTTTTATTTTATTCGCAAGTTTGATTTTATAATAAACAATAGTTTAAAGCAACACTTTTTGAAAATCTTTATAAAAAACATTCTTAATTCAAGTTTATCTATTTACTTTTCTGTATAGTTATTATAGAATAATTATACAGTATATAATATATTTAGCAATTTTTTGAGTTAGGAGATAAAAATATGAGTATAAACATCAGCATGGAAGCTTTAAGCGAATTAAACAGCATTCTTAGCGATAAAGCACTAGAGGGTAACGTTATAAGAATTTTTGTAGCTGGTATGGGATGCAGCGGTCCTCAATTTAATCTTTCTCTAGATGAGAAAAACGAAGGGGACATGTCTATGGATGCTGACAACTTCACTTTCGTTGTAGAGCAAGAATTAGTTGACCAATTCGGCGGATTTGACATCAAATTCTTCGATGAAAATGGATCAAAAGGCATATATGTTGAACCACTTATCAAACCTGAAAGTTCTTGTGGAAGCTGCGGCGGAAGCTGTAGCTAATACAATCAAAATTCCTATCAAATTGATAGGAATTTTTTTATGTTCTATTTTTTATTAAAATCTATATTTACAATTTTGCTTGCATCAAATTTTGAAAGCTTATCATCCTGGGTTTTATTCGTTTCATGAGGGGTATATCCTTTTAGTATCCATTTTTCTGAATTTTTATAGAAATTTCTCATTGTATCAATAAACATCTCATATTTAGGACCTTCTGGTAATTCATAGTTGATTTCAATCATTCTCATTATCAAGCTTGGTTCAAATTCCAGCTTTGAAAATGTAAATATCAAATTTTTCAAATCTTCCACATCCTCGTTTTTAACGCTATTGTACTCCAATATTGTGTCTATGATTTTTGTCAAAGACAGACTTTCTTCATAAAAATAACTATCTCCTCTATGGATCAGCTCTTCTAATTCATATTGTTTATATTCTTTTATAGATTCGTTTTGAATATCAATAAGGCTTTGAGTAAAACCTACTACTGCATGATGTATATACTCTCCATCTATTACAATATTCGGGTATAGCCCTCTTTTGACGATAGATTCCGTGAATGAGAACTTTAATAACTCATCTAGGTGTGCTTCAAATTCAGTTTTATCAAAAAGCTTGTTTATGCTTTCGCCAAGGATATAATATAAGTTTTCAATCAAAGCTTTTTTAGGTACTATTCCATAAGAATTAATGTAACCAATTGTTGCTTTAATAAGTTTTTGATTAAGTTCGTTATATTTATCAATCTTTATGAAATCAATTTTATCAAGATTTTCCATTACATCCTTTGGAACAATCAAATTATGGCTGTTATTATTCTTAACCCTTGCTATGAGGCATTTTGACATAAGGAAATCTATTCTAAGTTCTTCCTTTTCCTTGAGAAGTTTATTAAATTCCATCTCACCTTCATTATATACAACCTGACCTATTAATCCAATCATGTCTCTGTCCAACAACCTGAATATTTTGTTTAAATAATCTACCAATTGAGGAGATACTTTTCTTATAATTTCATTCTTGCTTTCACCGCTATTGATCAAAATTCCCAATGATTTCGCCATTTCTTTTAAGAATTCTATTGGAAAAAGATTCTCGAATTTATATGGTTTATAAAAATTTTGCCATTGACCAAATGCTCTGAATGACATTTGTTCTTTCTTATATTTCGCCTCCATAGTTTTCATCTCTGATGCAAGTTTTCCTATGCTGCTTGGATCAAAACTATTTATATCCAGTTTGCCTATCATATCCATTACTTCTTTGCTGTTTAAGGCTTCCAGTAGCTGTTTATTCATATTCTCATCTATTGAGACTCCCATGCTGTCCATGAACGTCTTGAAATCGTTTATATCCAATCCATTTGAATCTTTTTTAGAAGTATCTTCGCTTGCTTTTTTTTCTATTTCAGAAGCATCCTTTGTCTGTTTTTTCTTAAGATCTTCAAAACTTATTACTTTATTCTTATCATCCATTTTGTTTCCTCCAGATAATTCGCTAAATATTTTTTATTTCATGGTCAATTAAATATTTCTTAATTTCCATGCCACCTGCATAACCCACCAATTTCCCACTAGATCCTACTACCCTGTGACATGGAATAATTATAGGTAATTTATTTTTATTGTTTGCACTCCCTACGGCTCTGTAACCCTTTGGACAATCCACCTTTTCGGCTATATCTTTATATGTCGCTACTGTCCCATAAGGAATATGAAGTAATTGTTCCCATACTCTATTTTGAAATTCAGTCCCACAAAGTTTTAGCGAAACGCTGAATTCTCGTCTACCGTTAAAGAAATATTCATGCAATTCATGTTTTACAAGTTGTGTTATATCGTTAGACTTATACTCTATATTTTTTTTGAATTTTATAAAATTCACTTCTTTTAAATACTCATTAGTCGCAACAACTTCTATTATTCCAATTGGACTTTCAAGGTATGAATAGTACATTTTTTCTCCTATTGTTCATATTTATCATTAATTTATACTATTATATCTTATATTACACAATATTTGTATATTTTATATGTGATTTTTTAAAATTACAATTTTTTAGTAAGATATTTGCAATTAATCTGGGTATTATATAGTTATATGGCATGAATATTGGCTGTTATGTGATAATATCACATAAAAAACCTTTGCTTTTGTGATATTATAATAAAAATACGAATTTAAGAGGAGTGAATTATATGAAAATAGAAATTACTGAAAATGCTAAAGCAAAAATTCTTGAATACAACCAAAAGGACATTCCTTTAAGATTAGTGGTACAGGGCATATCCTGATGCGGTCCAACTTTTGCGGTTGTTTCGGAGAAACACCATGTCGATGATAAAATTTATAAAGCAGATGGATTAGAAATAGCCATATGTGATAATGTGTCTAATTTGCTAAAAAAAGTTACAGTAGACTATTCTAACAAGTTTTTCAGAAAAGGATTTATTGTAATGCCTGTTCCTAAATAAATCAAACATAATATAATAAAATACAGTTAGTAAAAACGAAGGG
>JBATTG010000248.1:0-17108 GCA_049670425.1 Proteocatella sp. | reverse complement strand
GGCTATGATGGAGTGAGTCGAAGTATACTTCATTTAAACTTGGAAAATACCGTAAATGACTCAGGAACAGGAATTTTTGAACAAATAGGGGACAAAGCTGTTGTGTCAAATATTAAAGTAGTAGACTCTGTATTGTTAGGAATGGGTAATATGGGGACGATTGCAGCTGAAAACAAGGGTACAATTCAAAATGTTGCAGTAGAAAATCCAACGTTAATAGGTATCACTGGTTCCAATGCAACTAAAAGTATAGGTGGAATAACAGGAAAAAACAGCGGGAATCTGCGAGACATCTATGTTTTATCAACGAATTTAGAATCACCGATAACAGTTGAGGGTGTATCTATTAATATCGGTGGAATAACGGGAACCAACAGCGGGACAATGAAACGAGTTCTTTATCTTGCTAGAGCCCCACTACAACATCCAATAACAGCAGAAAATTTAATTAACGGGAAACTCGAGGATGTGTATTTCCTTTCGGGAAGTGGATATAATCAACCTCATAATGATATTGGAATTCCAAAAACAACTTTAGAGTTCAAAGGAATGGATATTCCTAACTGGTATAATTGGTCCCAAAAAGAAGGATATCCATATCTGACTTTAATGCCAACAGCAATAATGTATCCAGATGTAGAATAATAATAGTAAGTTTGATCGAGGTTATTTTTGAACCTATAATTTCGGTGAAGTTTAAAGACAATGTGGCGGAGGCCAGTCAGGAGAATATTGAATGAACAACAGAGTTAATTCAACGCTGAAATCGGATTCAGGGGCTTCAATTATTTTCGTTCTTTGCACCATGCTGTTTGTAATGACAGTCGGGGTATCTGTACTCGTAGCATCCTCGGCGGCAGCCGGGGCAGCTACGGACAGTCAGGCGCTTGCAAAAGCGGAGCTGTATTCTGATTCACTTATAAAGACCTTTACCAAGGCGCTGGAAGATAGTATTGGTAAGGAAATAGTAATTAAAACAGCAAATGACGGACTAATAAAAACTGATTCAAAACTTACTGGTTTTTCGCCGCCAACATGGGAATCGAAAGATATTAGTATCGAAAAGAGGCCAGAGAAGACCAGTTACACGGTTACCGCGGAAATCTCTGCATCTGACAATTATTCATCTCTGGTAACAAATCACAGCTTCATAGCTGAAATACCCGAAATACCTGCGATTGAAGAGATAAAAGATGACAAGGGAAATCAATTATTTACAAAGGTTGACAGAGAACCCTCTGTACTCACGATGAGCCTTAGCGTTATTGTCAGGATGGATGTGGAATATGGAGGAAAGGCAGTCAGCGTTAATTCGACATATGTATGCGATGGTATTGAAATCTACGATAATGCCGTAGTAGATACAGATGATGACTTTGGCGAATGGAGGCTTGTTAAAATTGAAAAAGTTGAATAGAGATAAAAAAACTATAAATATATTTAAACGTACTCTGAGTAATAACCGTGGAGAAACTCTTGTTGAAGGAATTGTAAGTCTTTTGATGCTCGCTATATTGATGGCTGGAGCCTATGCTATGATAACAAGTTCCTTAAGCATAATAAGTACTGCCTATGAAAATGATAAGACTTTTAAGACTGAAGTAAATTCAGTTATTGAAGGGGCCAAGACCTTTGAAAGTTCAGGTACAAAAATAGCATTTAAAATAGACGGAATAATTTCTGAAGCTGAAAAGGTTGAACTTGAATATGAATTATACAATAAAAATGGAATCGTGGCATTTAAACCAAAAACAAGTTAACTTTTGCAACAATATAAGCGGATTCGAACCTTAATGATTAACAGTTATGGTTTTAGACGGCATGATTTGTGTAGAAGGTGTTTAATCGGTGGATACGGGGGAGAGTTTTATGCAGATAAAAAAAATATCAAAAGACAACAGAGGAATAACTCTCGTTGAAATTATGGTTGGGATGCTGATTTTTGCAATTATTACGATGACGGTAATTGTAATAATGTATCCGACTCTCAATAGCATTCACAAGACGAGGGAACTTTCTGAGATGGGAATGTTTGCCGACAATATCGCTGCTGAAATTTCAAATGATATAAAAATGGCTGAGAGCATAGAGGTTAAAAAGGCGGAGGCAAGCAAACCGGACAGTGTCGATACTTTGACTCTTACAACTCATGAAAATAAGATTATTTATTCAACTGTGGATGTGTATGGCAGAATAAAAAGGAATTATGATGATATAAAAGATTCTGACGGAAAAGAAATTTTCAGTGATGTTGTGTCATCTAAATACTATGAAAACAAGAGTGTTAAGGTTTCTTATGATGATTCTTATGCTGTTTTTAACAAAACCGTAAAAGGTGAAAAAATTTCAATTGGCTGTAAAATCAAGATAGAGATTTTTAATACAGAGAATCCTAATAAGGACGATGAGCCTGTTATCACAAGAGAATATTCTGTGATGTCGTTGATTTTACAAGACAGCTAAAATTTGAAGTACAGGTTTAAATTAATGACGGTGCATCAGTTCGAAGTGTAAAATGAAGCATTAGTGACTGGAAAACTGTATGAAAATTCAAAATTGAGAGTTCAATACTCTCTTTTTTTGTGTAAATTTTCAGATTTAACGAAATAGTGTACACCATTGAATACAAAACAAGCTGTAATTGCCTGAAAATATCAAAAAAACTTAAAAATACCCTAGTTTTATGTTGACATAAAAAACTAATGTGATATACTAAATAAATATAGAGTACCACAAAAAAGTGAGGTGATTATCATAAATTTATCAAAGCGACAAACTGAGATACTGGAAATAGTCAAAGCATCTCAACCTGTTACAAGTGAAGCCATAGCCGGAGAGCTGGGGCTCACAAGGGCAGCACTGAGATCAGACCTGAGCGTACTTACGCAGCTGGGATTTCTTGCAGCAAGACCCAAGGTAGGGTATATATTACAGGAAAAATCCAATATATCATCAGAGAAAATTTTTAAGAAGCGAGTATCTGAGGTGATGAGCGTTGCAGTAGTAATAAACGAGAAAGAATCATTACATGATGCCATGGTCAAGTTTTTCATTGAAGACGTAGGAAGTATATTTGTAATAAATGAAAAGGGACTCAGCGGAATCATATCGAGAAAAGACCTGCTAAAGAGTGTAATCGGTGAAAAGGACATTAATAAAGTGCCGGTAAGCATGGCCATGACCAGAATGCCAAATATTGTAACGATAGAGGAAAATGAGTATGTTACTGAAGCAATAAATAAGATTATAATACATGAAATAGACAGTCTCCCCGTAATAAGCAATAAGAGTGGGAGCGAATATATAGAGATAGTTGGAAGATTTACCAAAACTAATGCGACAAAATTACTTTCAGAGTTACTGAAAAATTAAACAAAAGGAGTATTGTTGATGAAATTAAACATATATACAATTTCAGATTCTGTTGGTAATACAGCGGAACAGATTGCTAAAGCCTGCTTAGCTCAGTATGATACGGTAAATTATGAAATAATAAAGTGTTCATACGTTCAAAATGAAGAGACCTTGTTACCTATTCTTGATGAAGCCAGAAAAAGCAATTCAATCATAATATACACGCTTGTAGAACTTGACTTGATTCAAATACTGAATGATTTTACACGGGAATATGGTATTCCGACCATGGACATAATGGGAAGCACACTGAGTGCAATGACAGGAAAGCTTGGCATGGAGCCCAAACGTGAAGCTGGAGTAATAAGACAGCTGAACAAGGAGTATTTTAAAAGAGTAGAATCCATCGAATTTGCAGTTAAATACGATGACGGAAAAGACCCAAGAGGCCTAAAAAAAGCCGATGTTGTAATCCTTGGAATATCAAGAACATCCAAAACACCGCTTTCGATGTACTTAGCAAATAAAAATATAAAAGTTGCCAATGTGCCACTTGTTCCTGAATCCATACCACCAAGAGAAATATATGAGGTTTCACCATCGAGAGTCATCGGTCTTATAAATTCACCTGAAAAGTTGAATCAGATAAGAGAGGAACGCCTCAAGGCCCTGGGTCTGACGAGCGGTGCAAACTATGCCTCCATGTCAAGGATTTTGGAAGAACTGGACTATGCCGAGAAGATTATGAAGAAGATAGGCTGCCCGATAATAGATGTTTCAAATAAAGCCATAGAAGAAACTGCAGATATAATTATTAATATTTTAAAAAAACAGGGTATAAGGATATATAATGACTAAACTTTAAAGGAGATAAAAACATGAAAAAATTTGTTTACAATTTCAAAGAAGGAAACAAGGATATGAAGAACCTCTTAGGAGGAAAGGGTGCGAATCTCGCGGAAATGACTAATATAGGACTTACAGTTCCTCCAGGATTTACAATAACAACAGAGGCCTGCATCCAGTATTATGAAGAAGGAAAAGTCCTATGGCCACAGCTGCAGGATGAGATTTTTGAAAAACTTGCACAGCTTGAAGAAGAAGCTGGAAAAACCTTCGGACACGGTGAAAATCCGCTTCTGGTATCAGTAAGATCAGGCGCAGTATTTTCAATGCCGGGAATGATGGATACAATACTTAATCTTGGACTTAACGATGAGACTGTAATTTCACTTATTAAAAAGAGTGGAAATGAGAGATTCGCATATGACAGCTACAGAAGATTTATACAGATGTTTTCTGATGTTGCAATGGGAATATCAAAATCAAATTTCGAACATGAATTGCACAAAATGAAAACTGAAAAAGGCTGCGAAAACGATACAGACCTTGATGCGCAGGACCTTAAAACACTAGTTGCAAAATACAAGGAAATATACAAAAGAGAAGATGGAAATGATTTTCCTCAAGATACAAGGGAACAGCTGAAATTATCATTAAAAGCGGTATTTGATTCTTGGAATAATCCACGTGCCGTTATATACAGGAATCTTAATGAAATATCACACAAGCTTGGAACTGCAGTAAATATTCAAAGCATGGTATTTGGAAATATGGGAGACCGTTCTGGAACTGGAGTTGCCTTTACAAGAAACCCAGCTACCGGAGAAGACAAGGTATTTGGAGAATTCCTTATGAATGCTCAGGGCGAAGACGTTGTTGCGGGAATAAGAACTCCGCTTTCAATCGATGATCTCGATGCAATCATGCCTGCTGTATACAAGCAGTTTATGGAGACGACTGCGATACTTGAAAGCCACTATAAGGATATGCAGGATATAGAATTTACAATAGAGGATGAAAAGCTATACATTCTTCAGACCAGAAATGGTAAAAGAACGGCAAAAGCCGCGGTAAATGTAGCGGTAGACCTTGTTGAAGAAGGCAAGATAACGAAGAAAGAAAGTGTTGGAAGAATAGAGCCTCATGTTCTTGAGCAGCTTCTTCACCCTACTTTCGATGAAAAAGAAATTGCAAACCATGAACTTCTTGCCAGAGGCCTGCCAGCATCTCCAGGGGCAGCATCAGGAAGCATCTATTTCACGGCAGAAGATGCAATAGAAGCCAAGGCAAAGGGCTTAAAGGTAATACTGGTAAGACAGGAAACTTCACCTGAAGATATCGGTGGAATGATAAATTCCGAGGGTATACTTACGGCAAGAGGTGGTATGACATCTCATGCAGCCGTAGTTGCAAGAGGCATGGGTAAATGCTGCGTTGCAGGATGTCAGGAAATAAGAATAGATGAGCATGCAAAAATACTGAGAGTAAAAGATAAAGTTCTTGTTGAGGGTGATGTGATATCGCTTGATGGTACAACTGGAAATGTATACCTTGGAAGCATAGCTAAGGCAGGCACGAGCCTTATAGCAAATTTCGAAAAATTCATGGATTATGTCAATGAATTTAAGACAATGAAAGTAAGAGCCAATGCGGACAATCCAAGAGATGCAAAAAAAGCGGTAGAACTGGGTGCCGAGGGAATCGGACTTTGCAGAACCGAGCATATGTTCTTCGATGGTGAGAGAATTCTTGATGTAAGAAAAATGATTGTTGCAGAAAATCTTGAAGAAAGAGAAGAGGCTCTTGCATTACTTCTTCCATATCAAAAACAGGACTTCATAGAAATATATAAGGTAATGAAGGAACTTCCAACGACAATAAGACTTCTGGATCCACCACTTCATGAATTCCTTCCACATACGGACGAAGATATCAAGGAAGTTGCAGATGCTCTTGGAAAAACTTTTGAACATCTGAAGGAAGTAGTTGAAAAGCTGCATGAATTCAATCCTATGCTTGGACACAGAGGATGTAGACTGGCTATCACTTTCCCGGAAATATACAAAATGCAGGTAAGAGCAATAATTGAAGCTGCAATCGAAATGAAAAAAGAAGGTCTTAACATAAGTCCGGAAATAATGATACCGCTAATATGTGCTAAGTCTGAACTTTCATATATAAGAAACTTCCTTGTAGAGGAAATCGGTAAAATATTTGAAGAAACAGGTGAAACTGTGGATTACACAATTGGAACGATGATTGAAGTTCCAAGAGCGGCGATTACAGCAGACGAAATAGCGGAGGAAGCTGACTTCTTCAGTTTTGGAACGAATGACCTTACTCAGATGGGTTTTGGATTCTCAAGAGATGATTCAGGTAAATTCCTGGAAGAGTATACAAGAAAAGAAATTCTTGAAGCCAGTCCGTTTGAGACGCTTGATACAGCAGGAATTGGTAAATTTTTAAAGATTGCAAGCACGCTTGGAAGAGAGACTAAGCCAGGCCTTAAGCTTGGAATCTGCGGCGAGCACGGTGGAGATCCAAAATCAATTACCTTCTGCCAGAGCATAGGTCTTGATTATGTGAGCTGTTCACCATTTAGAATACCAATCGCAAGACTTGCAGCAGCACAGGCGGCACTTGCAGATGGAATATTAAGAGATAAATAATATTAAAATACAGTATAAATGAATAAGCGGCTAAGTATGGGTTCAAAAACTCATAGTTAGCTGTTTTTTTCATTTTGAAATTTAAATTATTAAGGAGAAATTGTAATGAGAAATTTAGTTGTTTTGGCACACCCCAACAAGAACAGTTTTTGCAGCGGGATTGTGGATACTATTATAAAGGCATCAAAAGAGAACGGTGATGAGGTTGTAGTCAGAGACCTTTATGAAATCGATTTTGACCCAATTCTTAAAGCCGATGATTTTGTGACTTTTGAAAGAGGGGAAACTCCAAAGGATATAGAGGCTGAACAGGAATATATAAAATCGGCAGATACAATAATATTTGTGTATCCTGTCTGGTGGGCATCGACGCCGGCTATAATGCAGGGGTATGTAGATAGGGTATTTTCGTATGGGTTTGCGCATGAGTACATCGATGGAAAAAGCAGGGGGCTGCTCAAAAATAAAAGAGCGCTGCTGTTCAGTACACTTGGAAACTCATCTGCAGAGTATGATGCCACAGGCATGACGGCATCGATGAAGCAGACTAAAGATGAAATAATATTTGAATTTTGCGGGGTAACCGATGTGAAACATGTTTTCTTTGGAGAGGTTCCATATGTAAGTGACGAAACCCGTAAGAAGTATTTAAGTGAAGTGGCTTGTCTGATTGATGAAGCGAGATAGCTTGTCACTTTTCATGATTCTTTTTGAATTCCATCATACTTTTAACATAAATTTCTTCTATAATAAAGATATAGCAAAGAAAAAGGTGTGAAATAGATAATATATTAATATTAACTTACAGAGGAGATGGCTATAATGAGAAAAAATATGAAAATGATAGTAACTGGTTTTATGGCAGCGAGTATGATATTATCAGGATTTACATCTGGGAATGCAGTGTACGCAGCGGAGAATGGAACTGGTGCTGCGGGGGCACTTTTGGATTCACAGTACACGCTTAAGGAAATGCTGGTGTATGCAATTGAAGATGAGTATCTTGCAAAAACAGGATATGATTTGATTATAGAAAAATATGGAGTTCAAAGACCGTTTTCTAACATCACCAAGGCAGAAGCAAGGCATATTGGCATGCTTTTACCTCTTTTTGAAAAATATGACATATCGCTTCCTCAAAGTGACTGGAAAAGCATGACAGTAGTACCGGATAATCTTCAAACTGCTTACGAAATGGAGATTGAGGCTGAATTGAAAAATATCGCGATGTATGAAAAATTCTTGGACGAGGATTTAAATGATGATGTAATATCAGTGTTTGAAAAACTTATGAATGCATCAAAAAATCATCTGAGAGCCTTTCAAAATGCCGCAGATGGACAGAGTTCACAGTTAAATTCTGGTAATACAAAATCAGGGAACATGAAGTCTGGTTTAAGAAACGAAAGCGGAAATGTAAGCTCTAGTGGAACTGGACGTGGAAATGCAAGCTCAAGTGGAAATAAAGTCGGAAATTGGAATGAAAATGTTAAAAGAGGGGTAGCAAAGCCAAATTTGAACTGTACTGAACAAAAATTATTCGAATTAAAAAGTTGAAAATAATTTAGTATTATTTAAAAAATGAGCCAGTTTTTACTAACGGCTCATTTTTTGGATTTAAATATATGGGAATACTTAAAAAAAGAAAAAATAATAAAAGAAAAAATGTAAATTAATAATCAAACATTGAAAAATCAGCAAAAAGGGTATACTATTATAAGTAATGGTATATTTAATTTTATGTTTTTATAAGGGAGGAAAATATTTATGGGAACTTTAGTTAGCGCTGATAACACGTGGGTCTTGTGGGCCTTTATGACGGGTTGGGCAGGCTTCAGTATATATCTTGAACAGAAGTATGACTGGGCGTCTAAGATTTCAGGTGCGGTAATCGCGCTTATCGGAGCAATGGTGCTTTCGAATTTCAGGGTAATACCGGTTGATGCGCCTGCTTATGATGCGGTGTGGACCTATGTAGTGCCGCTTGCTATACCACTGCTTTTATTACAGTGTAATATCAAGAAAATATGGAAAGAAAGCGGAAGAATGCTTATAATATTCCTGATAAGTTCTGTAGGAACGATGCTTGGAGCATTTTTAGGTTATATTCTACTTGCGGATAAAGTACCTGAACTTTCAAAGGTTGCAGCCATGATGTCGGGTTCGTACATAGGTGGAAGTGTAAATTTTGCAGCTATGGCATCATCTTTCAATGTAGAAGGGGAACTTGTTTCTGCAGCAGTTGTAGCCGATAATCTTCTTATGGCACTTTATTTCTTTGTACTTATAGCTCTGCCTTCAATTGGATTTTTCAGAAAGCACTATACTCATCCTCATATAGATGAGATTGAAAGCGTGGGAGTAGGTAAAGGGGAAACTGTATCATCTGCTTATTGGGGAAGAAAAGAAATATCGCTTAAAGATATCGCTTTCGCTTTCGCAAGTACTACTATTATAGTAGCGATTTCACAGACTATTTCTGATTTTGTAGGAGGATACACTGCAGAAATGAGCGGATTTGCGGCTGTTTTACTATCACTTGTAGGTAATAAATATCTTCTTATTACCACGATTACGATGCTTCTTGCGACCTTCATACCTAATTTCTTTGGGGAGATAAAAGGAGCACAGGAACTGGGAACTTTCCTTATTTATATATTCTTTGTGGTAATCGGAGTACCTGCATCTATTGCGCTGATACTTCAAAAATCTCCATTGTTACTGCTGTACTGTGCAATAATGGTTATAGTAAACATGATTGTTACCTTTACGGGAGCGAAAATTTTCAAATTCTCTCTTGAAGAGGCAATACTCGCTTCTAATGCAAATATAGGTGGACCGACGACTGCGGCGGCTATGGCTATATCTAAGGGCTGGACAAAGCTTGTTGGACCTATAATGATGATTGGTACACTCGGATATATAATTGGAAATTATTTCGGATTATTTATGGGAAGTATTCTTAAAGGAATGTAAAGCCAGGAGGCACAAATGATTTTTGATGGACATTCAGATATATTTTCAAATGTAGCCAACAGAAGAGCTCGAGGGGAGAAACATATTTTTAAAAATCACCACCTCAAAGGGTTCAAAGAGTCGGACATCAGAGGGGGAATATTTGTAGTATGGATAGAATCTCTTTATCATGACAATCCTATGGCCAGATCACAGGTTATAATAAAGTATGCCTTGGAGGAATTTGAAGAAAACAGGGATATTTTAAATCAGGTTAAGAACTATGATGATTATTTAATTGGAAAAAATGAAGATAAGATAAATGTAATTCTGGGAATGGAGGGTCTTTCTCAGATAGAAGGAGACCTGACTTATCTTGATTATCTTTATAATGATGCTGGGGTAAGACATGCCATGCTGACCTGGAATGAGAAAGTAAATCATCTGGGAACTTGTTGGAAAGGGGACCAGCATGAGGGGCTTACTAAGCTTGGGAAAGAGGCTATAAACAAGATGCAGCATCTGGGCATGATAGTGGATACGTCTCACCTGAATGACGCTGGTTTCTGGGATATTATGGAGCTTGCGAGTCAGCCTATAATTGCATCTCATTCCGATGCCAGAGCTCTTGTAAATCATGGCAGAAATCTTTCGGATGATATGATAAAAGCCATTGCAAATACGGGCGGAGTCATAGGTATGAATGCTTACAGGGAATTTGTTGGTCTGGAGAAGTCTAAGCAGAACATCGCAGGTCTTGCGAATCATCTGGAATATATTGCAGGAATAGCGGGTATAGACCATGTTGGTTTGGGATTCGACTTTACCGATTTTTTAACTCCTGAGGATACGGGATTTCCTAATGAAACTGGAGATACCGATTGTATTGACGGGCTTAATTCTGCGGGAGAAGCCAAGTATTTTGTGGAGGAACTTAAGTCAAGAGGCTTCAGTAAAGAGGATCTTGAAAAAATAACCCACGGAAATTTTGAGAGAGTAATTAAGACTATCTTAAAATAGAAAGTCAATAAAAAAAAAGGCGTACTGAGATTTGAAATCTCAGCTACGCCTTATTTTTTTGAAGTATATTTATTTATTCTAAAGTTGCAATTAATTGATTGTCTGAAACTCTGTCGCCCTCTTTAACAAGGACCTCTGAAATTACTCCGGCTGATTTAGAAAGTACGGTAGTTTCCATTTTCATAGCCTCGACAGTCATTATTGGCTTGTTAGCCTCTACGGTATCGCCCTCTTTAACGAAGACCTTAACTACACTTCCTGGAATAGGAGAGCCTATGTGTTTAGGGTTGGTAGAATCTACTTTTCTTTCATTATATTTCAGGATTTCTACAGAGTGGTCAAGAATTTCAGTTTCTCTTGAAGAACCGTTTATTTCAAAACTTAAGGTTCTCATTCCGCTTCCATCAGGATCATTCATAGCAAGGAATTTAAGGTTAAGAACTTTTCCTGGCTCAATTTCAACATCTACTTCCTGACCTATATCAAGGCCATTGAAGAATACACTTGAAGGTAGCTTGCTTATGTCATTGTAAAGTTCAAGATGCTTGCAATAATCATCATAAACTTTTGGATAAAGAGCATAACTGACTACATTTCGCGAGTTTCCTCTGCCGTTATAGGTTTCATCAAGATATTTTTTTATTGCACCGAAATCTTCTGGAGGAAGAAGTTCTCCTGGTCTGCAGGTAATAGGGGTAGCGCCTTTTAGGATTACTTCCTGAAGTTCTTTTGGGAAGCCGCCTTCTGGCTGACCGATATAACCCATGAAATATTCGATAACAGATTCAGGGAAAGCAATATCTTTTCCTTTTTCAAGTATATTATCCTTGTTAAGATCATTCTTAACCATGAAGATGGCCATATCGCCTACTATTTTAGAAGATGGCGTAACTTTTACGATATCTCCAAACAGGTCGTTAGCTTCCTTGAAAGCAACTTTAACTTCCTGGAATCTGTCACCAAGGCCAAGACCCTGAACCTGAGGAAGAAGATTTGAATACTGTCCGCCTGGGATTTCGTATTTGTAGATTTCAACAGATGGTGTTTTTAGCTCTGTTTCGAATTTTGAATATATTTTTCTAACTCCTAAATAATACTCGCTTATTTCGTTCAGCTTGTTTATATCCAGACCTGTATCTCGTGGCGTGTGTCTTAGGGCTTCGACTACAGAGTTAAGTGAAGGCTGGCTTGTAAGTCCAGACATAGATTCTATAGCGCAGTCTACGATGTCGGCACCGGCTTCTGCGGCCATAAGAACTGTACTTACACCGTTTCCAGTTGAATCATGAGTATGAATCTCTATTGGAATGTTAAGCTCGCTCTTAAGTGCAGTTACAAGTTCTCTTGCAGCGTAAGGCTTAAGAAGGCCTGACATGTCCTTGATGCCTATTATGTGAGCTCCCATGCTTTCGAGCTGCTTAGCTTTTTTAACATAGTACTCTGTTGTATATTTTGTGTTATTTGGGTCAAGGATATTTCCTGTATAGCATATTGCACCGTGTACAATCTTGCCAGTTTTAAGAGCTTCTTCCATAGGACGTTCCATATTTTCTATCCAGTTAAGACTGTCAAATATCTTAAATACGTCAATACCTCTTTCGGCAGACTGTTTAATAAATTCGGCAACCACATTATCTGGGTAGTTCTTATATCCTACGGCATTTGAAGATCTCAGCAGCATGTGCTGAAGCACGTTTGGCATAAGCTTGTTAAGTGTTTCAAGTCTTACCCATGGTGATTCTTTAAGGAATCTGTAGGCTACGTCAAATGTAGCTCCTCCCCAGGTTTCCATAGAAAAAGTATCTTTAAATACTTCATTGGCAAAGGGAGCGATTTCTATTAAATCATGAGTACGAAGTCTCGTAGCTACAAGCGACTGATGAGCATCTCTCATAGTTGTATCAGTTATATAAAGTTTCTTATCATTCTTTATCATCTGAGTAAAGTCTTTGGCACCCATTTTAAGAAACTGGTCTCTCGAGCCTGGTCTGCCACTTATTTCAAATTTTGGAAGCACGATTGAATTTTCATCAAACTTATTGTCGGTATGTTCATTTACGATGACATTTCCGATGAAATTGATAAGCTTGCTTGCACGGTCCTTGCTTGTTTTAATATCAAACAGTTCGGTAGTATCTTCGATAAATGAAGTATAGCATTTTCCTTCGATGAAGCTTGGGTGGTTAAGCACATTTATAAGGAATGGAATATTGGTTTTGACGCCTCTTATTCTGAATTCTCTTAGTGAACGGATTACTTTCCTGGTAGCGCCCTGGAAGGTTCTGTCCCAAGAAGTTGCTTTAACCAGCAGACTGTCGTAGTAAGGAGTTATTTCAGAACCGGTAAAGCCATTTCCTCCGTCAAGTCTTATTCCAAAACCAGAGCCAGAACGGTAAACTGAAATTTTGCCGGTATCAGGCATGAAACCTTTTGTAGGGTCTTCTGTAGTCAGACGGCACTGAATTGAATAGCCGTTGATTTTTATGTCATCTTGAGACTGTATGTTTATCTCTTTTGAAGTAAGCGGATGTCCCATCTCTATTAAAACCTGACTTTGTACTATATCAATGCCAGTAATCATTTCAGTAACGGTATGTTCAACCTGTATACGAGGGTTCATTTCTATAAAATAGAAGTTCTCCTGATCATCCACAAGATACTCCAATGTTCCGGCACTCTTGTAGTTAACGTATTTCGCAAGCTTAACTGCTGATTCAAGAAGCTTGGTTTTTGTTTCTTCCTTTAAGGAGATTGAAGGTGCAAATTCGATGACTTTTTGATGTCTTCTTTGAAGTGAGCAGTCTCTTTCGAAAAGGTGAACAATATTTCCTTGAGAGTCTCCTAAAATCTGGACTTCGATGTGTTTTGGTCTGTTTAAATATTTTTCTATGAATATTTTATCATCTCCAAAGGCCTTGATAGATTCGTTCATAGCGGATTCAAAATCTGTGCTCATCTGCTCGCTGGATCTTACTATACGCATTCCACGACCACCGCCGCCGTTTGAAGCCTTGACCATTACAGGATAACCTATTTCTTCGGCAATACGAATAGCATCAGTAGCATTTTTTATAGCTTCCTTAGTTCCAGGGATTGTAGGAACTCCGCATAAGTCTGCGATTTTTTTAGAACTGATTTTATCGCCCATCATTTCCATAGTTTCAACAGAAGGACCTATGAAGGCTATACCATTGTCGCGGCACATCTTTGCAAATATAGGGTTTTCGGATAAAAAACCATAGCCAGGATGTATGGCGTCAACTTTTTTGCTCTTAGCAAGTCTGACGATGCCTTCCATATCAAGGTATGCATCGATTGGACTTTTGTTTTCCCCAACCAGGTATGACTCATCGGCTTTAGTTCTGAAAAGCGATAGTTTGTCTTCTTTCGAATAAATACCAACGGTTCTTATTCCAAGTTCGGATAATGCTCTGAATATTCTTATTGCTATCTCACCACGGTTGGCTACCATGACTTTCTTAAACTGCTTAATTGTTGTAGACATATACAAAAACCTCCTTATTTATGTTAATGAATTATCAAACTTTACGGATTTATTATAATTTCTTTATATAAATATATCATGCAAGATAGAATTAGTCAATCATGCATTTATAATTTTTAAAATAAATTCAAAAACATTGTTAAAACAATGCTTTGGTGGATAAGTACGGCATTATTGCATGTTTGATAAAAGTGAATCTTTTGATGCAATTACATCAAAAAATGAGAAAATTACAAAATTAGTCAAAAAACTTGGATTTTTATGCTAAAAGATGTTATTATTAGTATGGTTAATGATGAAAATTGAAATAATTCTAATAGGAAACAGAGGTTTTTTATGAGTTTAAAAGTTATTATATTGGCAGCTGGTCAGGGAACCAGGATGAAATCAGAATTGCCAAAGGTTATGCATAAAGTTTGCAACCAGCCAATGCTTGAACATGTAATAAATAATACGAAAATAGATGACAGCGAAGCGATTGTAGTTATTGGGCACAAGAGTGAGATAGTAAAAGAATATTTTGGAGATAGTGTAAACTATGTATACCAGACAGAACAATTGGGCACTGGACATGCTGTTATGATGGCTATAGACCATATTACAGATAATGACGAGGTGCTTATTATATGTGGGGACACCCCTCTTATAGACAGGTATATACTCGAAGATATGTACAGACTCAAGAACTCTGGCAAGCAGGCAGTTGTAATGACCGCAAATGTAGATGATCCTTCTGGCTATGGAAGAATTTTAAAACATAATGACAAATTTATAAAGATAGTAGAAGAAAAAGATTCAAATGAGAATCAAAAAGCAATAAAAGAAATTAATGCAGGGACATATATAATTGATGGAAGCCTTTTAAGGAAGGAACTTGGAAATCTCAGTACAGATAACAGTCAGAATGAATACTATCTTACCGATGTTCTTGAAAATATAGCGATGAATTATGATGTTGCAACTTTTAACATAGACAGTGAGTCGATACTCGGAGTAAACAGCAGAATCCAGCTTTCGCAGGCAGAGTTTACGATGAGAAAAAGAATAAATGAAATTTTAATGAAAAATGGAGTTACAATTATAAATCCAGACTGTACTTATATTGACAAAAGTGTTATTATTGATAAGGATTGTGTGATTTACCCAAATTGTACAATAACCGGTAATACCGTTATCGGGAAAAATACAGTCGTAAGAGAGAATACAACCATTGAAAACAGCCTGATTGGAGAAGGGGTAAATATAAAGTCTTCTACAATTATAGAAGCGCAAATTGGCGATGGAACAACAGTTGGACCATATGCATACCTTAGACCCAAATCGGTGATAGGGAAGAACTGCAAGGTCGGGGATTTCGTTGAATTTAAAAATGCTAAATTTGGAGATGGTTCAAAAGCATCACATCTTTCATATATAGGAGATGCTGAAGTAGGAAAAAATGTAAACATAGGATGCGGCGTGGTTTTTGTAAACTACGACGGTAAAAATAAATTCAAGACAATAGTGAAGGACAATTCTTTTGTTGGATCCAATTCCAATTTGGTGGCTCCAGTCATTATTGAAGAAAATTCCTTTATAGCAGCAGGCTCGACAATTACAGATGATGTACCAAAAGATACCTTGGCCATAGCAAGGGGAAGACAGGTTAATAAAGTTAATTGGAAGAAAAAATAAATAATATAACTTAATATCTTTAGGAGGATGTAATGAATACAAGTGGTAACAAGATTAAGATTTTCAGTGGAAACTCCAACAAGGAATTAGCTCAAAAAATAGCTAGTCAGTTAGGCGTAGAGTTAGGCGATGCAGTAGTATCAAGATTCAGTGATGGAGAAATTTCTGTAAATATCAACGAAAGTGTAAGAGGCGTTGATGCTTTCATAATTCAATCAACTTGCTCACCAGTAAACAGAAATTTAATGGAATTGCTAATAATGATTGATGCGTTCAAACGTGCATCAGCAGGAAGAATTACAGCAGTTATTCCTTACTATGGTTATGCGAGACAGGACAGAAAAGCGAAAGCAAGAGATCCAATCACAGCGAAATTAGTAGCAAATCTTTTGACAGCGGCAGGAGCAGATAGAATACTGACAATGGATCTTCATGCAAGCCAGATTCAAGGATATTTTGATATACCAGTTGATCATCTTCTTGGAGGAAGGATACTTGTGGAACATTTTGAAAAAATGAACATACAAGACCTTGTAGTTGTTTCCCCAGACCACGGAAGTGTTGCCAGAGCGAGAACTTTTGCTCAGTATCTGGATGCACCGATAGCTATTGTAGACAAAAGAAGACCTAAAGATAACGTATCTGAAGTAATGAACATAATTGGAGATGTAAGAGGAAAAAATCTTATAATTCTAGATGATATGATAGATACAGCAGGAACACTGTGCAATGCTGCAGAAGCACTGAAGAAATTTGGAGCTAAAGACATATATGCATGCTGTACGCACCCAGTTTTATCAGGACCGGCAATAGAGAGAATAGCAAAGTCGGATCTTACAGAAGTTATTGTACTTGATACAATCCAACTTTCTGAAGAGAAGAGAATTGACAAGATAAAAGTTTTAACAACTGCAACACTTTTTGCATCTGCAATAGAAAAAATATTCGAATGCGAATCAGTTAGTGTATTGTTTTCTCCAAAGCAGTCATCGGAGACAGCAAAATAAAGAAAAATAAATTTTAAGATGAAGAGCCTGAATTAGGCTCTTTTTCAGCTGAAAAAAACAGGAGATAAAAATGTATTTAAT
>JBATTG010000247.1:0-2970 GCA_049670425.1 Proteocatella sp. | reverse complement strand
TGCTGTAATAAGGCATGGAGTCTGAACTTTTATCATCTGATATCCGTCTTCGAATGATCTTTTTACAACTATTGATTTGTCGTAAGCTTCAATTTCTTCTACATAAGTTACTGATGGAATTTGAAGATGCTCTGCAACCTGTAGTCCAACCTGAGCTGTATCTCCGTCAATTGCCTGTCTTCCTGCTATTATAAGGTCATAGTCAAGCTTCTTAAGTGCTCCTGCTAAAGCCGATGATGTTGCCCATGTATCTGCTCCTGCGAATGCTCTGTCAGTCAATAATATAGCTCTGTCCGCTCCCATTGCAAGTGCTTCTCTAAGTGCAAGATCTGCCTGTGGAGGTCCCATAGTAAGAACTGTTACATGAGAACCATTTTTGTCTTTTATTCTAAGGGCTGCTTCCAGTCCTGCTTTATCATCTGGATTTATTATTGATGGTACTCCATCTCTTATAAGTGTTCCTGTTTTTGGGTCAAGCTTTACCTCTGTAGTATCAGGCACTTGTTTAATACAAACTACTATATTCATTTTCTTCCTCCTGTGTTATTTCAATAAGTTTGCTGCTATTACCATTCTTTGAACTTCTGAAGTTCCTTCATAAATTTCTGTTATTTTAGCATCTCTCATCATTCTTTCGATTGGATAGTCTCTTGTATATCCGTATCCACCAAATAATTGCAGGCACTTAGTTGTTACTTCCATTGCAGTCTCAGATGCTATAAGTTTTGCAGTAGCCGCTTCAACACTGTATGATAATCCTCTGTCTTTGCAATCTGCCGCTTTATAAACAAGAAGTCTCGATGCTTCTACTTTTGCCGCCATATTTGCAAGTTGGAATTGTGTATTTTGGAACTGTGCTATTGATCTTCCAAATTGTTTTCTTTCTTTTACATATGCTACAGTTTCATCAATTGCTCCTTGAGCTATTCCAAGAGCCTGCGCTGCAACACCTATTCTTCCTCCGTCAAGAGTTTTCATAGCTATTTTAAATCCCTGGCCTTCTTTTCCAAGAAGATTTTCTTTTGGAACTCTTACATTTTCAAATACAAGTTCACAAGTTGCTGAACCTCTTATTCCCAATTTCTTCTCTTTAGGTCCAAATGTAAAACCAGGCATGTCTTTTTCAACTATAAAAGCAGATATTCCCTTTGTTCCTTTTGTTTTGTCAGTCATTGCCATAACTATATATGTATCTGCATACATAGCATTTGTTATAAATATTTTTGTACCGTTAAGTATATAATGATCTCCGTCAAGAACTGCTGTTGTCTGCTGTCCAGATGCATCTGTTCCTGCATTAGGCTCAGTAAGTCCAAACGCTCCTAACGTTTTACCAGTTGCCAGTGGTACTAAGTACTGTTGCTTTTGTTGTTCCGTTCCGAAATCTACAAGCGGTCCTCCGCCAAGTGAAGTATGTGCTGATACTATAACGCCTGTTGTTGCACAAACTCTTGAAAGTTCTTCAACAGCCATTGAATATGCTACATAATTTGCTCCTGCTCCACCATATTGTTTTGAAAATGGAATCCCCATAAGTCCTGCTGTTACCATCTTTTCTACGGTTTCCACTGGGAATCTTTCTTCTTCATCAATTTCTGCAGCCAAAGGCTGAACTTCATTTAATGCAAATTCTCTTAGCATTTGTCTAAGTAAAAGTTGCTCCTTAGTTAAAGTAAAATTCATTTCATTTCCTCCTGTTAATTAATAATTAAACAAAATATATCACAAACTAAACTCCTTATCCTATCTAGCACATGATAAGGAGTTTAGTATTTAGTGTCAAATTAATATTTCTTATCTTTTTACTATTAGAGCGGTTCCCATTCCTCCACCTATGCAAAGTGTTGCAAGGCCTACTTTTTTGTCAGTTCTTTTCATTTCATATAATAATGTTGTAAGGATTCTTGCTCCAGATGCTCCGATTGGATGTCCAAGCGCTATTGCTCCTCCGTTAACATTCACTATATCCATGTTGAAATCAAGTCCCTTGGCTACAGATAATGCCTGTGATGCAAATGCTTCATTTGCTTCTACAAGTTCCATGTCGCTCATTTTCATATTGGCTTTAGCTAGAGCTTTTTGAACAGTTGGCACTGGTCCATATCCCATTATTGATGGATCAACTCCGCAAGTTGCGTATGATACGATTGTTGCAAGTGGCTCTAATCCAAGTTCATCAGCTTTCTCTTTTGACATTACAACAAGCATTGCTGCGCCATCATTTATTCCTGAAGCATTTCCTGCCGTAACAGTTCCATCTTTTTTAAATGCTGGTTTTAATTTTGCAAGTTTTTCCATTGTCATATCTGTTTTTATGAATTCGTCCTTATCTATTACTACATCGCCTTTTCTAGTTGATATAACAACTGGAACTATCTCATCTACAAATTTGCCTTCTTTTTGAGCTTTTTCTGCTCTTAACTGGCTTGTAAGAGCCAACTGATCTTGCATTTCTCTTGTAAGACTGTATTTTTCAGCAAGATTTTCTGCTGTAATACCCATGTGATATCCTGCAAATGCATCTGTAAGTCCATCATTGACCATAACGTCAACCATGTTTACATTTCCCATTCTAGCTCCCCATCTTGCACTGTTTGTTACATATGGAGCATTACTCATGCTTTCTGATCCACCTGCAAGGATGATGTCTGCATCACCAAGCGCTATTATCTGAGCCGCCATTGAAACAGCTCTAAGTCCTGATCCACAAACTATATTTATACCCATTGCTGGCTTTTCTATCGGAATTCCTGCATCTATACTTATTTGTCTGGAAACATTTTGTCCAAGACCTGCTGCCAAAACATTACCTATTATTGATTCATCAATCATATCAGGAGTAATTTTAGCTCTCTTCATAGCTTCTTTTGCTGCTACTGCTCCTAATTGTCTTGCACTCATTGGTGTTAATCCTCCACCAAAATTTCCTACAGCCGTTCTTGCAGCACTTACTATTACAACTTCTCTCAT
>JBATTG010000246.1:0-5560 GCA_049670425.1 Proteocatella sp. | reverse complement strand
ATCAGAAGAAGGAAAAATGAGGGGAATTGTTTCAGTAACTTTCGATAATGCATTTGTTGTTCATGACATCAAAATCATTGAGGGGCAAAATGGTTTATTCATTGCGATGCCAAGCAGAAAGGTTTCTGAGGGCGAATTCAGAGACATTGCACACCCTATTAATGCTGAAATGAGGTTTGAACTTCAAAATGAGATAATAAAGGCTTATGAAGAAGCAAGATCTAAGGTTATTGATACGGATTTTGCAGAAAAAGAAGAAAATAAATTAGAAATAGAAGAATCAGAATCAGAAATGGAAGAACAAGAAATAGAAGAATAGCGGCAATATATATTAAATTAAAATGACTGCCTAATCAGATGAGTTAGCTCATCTGATTAGGCGGTTTTTTGATTTGAAATACAAATGTAAATCATAAATTTACAATACAATTACAAAAAGCCAGAACCATTGAAAATAAGTCAATTTAGTGTTAAGCTATATGAGATAAGGAGGCAGCTATGATATACAATAAAATAATCAGAAAAATTGCTGGAATGACACTGGTACTGACAGTATTTGCTTCGGGATCTGTGTATGCAGAAAACATAGGTAAAATTGACAGTAATATTTATCATGGCCTGGAGGCTGTGCTTGAAGAACACAATTCTGTAATCGAAGCACCAAGCGAATATGATTTTAAAAAACTAATTACTTATAACAAAGACAGAAAAACAGGGACTTTTTTGATAAAATTACCTTCTGCTGAAAAAGTAGAGGCAGATACAAGCAAGGATGGTTCAGTGGTTGTTTACATTCCTAAAAATATCCTGACATTAACGGATTTTACAGAAACGGTAAATGATCGAAGAATAGAGAGCTATAGCGTTTCGATGGATGGAGAAAAATATAGATTTGAGATGAATCTGCAAAATAATGTTAAAGCAAATTGCTCTATAAATGAAGCAACGGGGGCAATTTCAATTGCACTTGATAAAGGGGCATACGATTCTCCAAAGATTGTGATTGATGCAGGTCACGGCGGCACGGATCCGGGAACCTCGAACAAGTCTGTTGGAGTGCAGGAGAAAAATCTTAACCTCAAGTTAGCCATTTTGCTTAAAGATAAACTTACCGCTTCTGGATATGAAGTAAGTATGAATAGAAGCGAAGATGTATATGTGCCTTTAAAAGACAGGTATACAAATGCAAATAATTTGGATGCAGATTTATTTGTCAGCATACATCACAATTCAACAGTAAGTGCAGGGGTTTCCGGAATTGAAACGCTTCATTATAATTCGAAGGATAATAAGGAAATAGCCACATATATACAGGCGGAACTTATAGAAAGCAGTGGAGCTGTAAACCGGGGAACCAAAGTCAGAACTGACTTAGCAGTTTTAAATGGGACTAAAATGCCGGCAGTCCTCTTGGAGCTTGGATTTGTTTCTAATGCAAACGAGGTTGGCCGTCTTATGGATAGCGCTTACCAGAATTTACTTATGGAAGCCGTGACAACTGGAATTAATAAATATTTTGAGAAATAGTGAGGAATTACAAGTGCAAACAGGAAAAGAACAACACAGAGATATTAAATTTACATTGGATTATACTAAGCATGCAGAGGGCTCGGTACTTGTCGAATTCGGAGATACAAAAGTCATATGTACCGCATCAATAGAAGATAAGGTACCTCCTTTTTTGAAAAATACAGGTACTGGATGGATCAGCGCTGAGTACTCTATGCTTCCAAGATCTACGCACCACAGAAAGATAAGAGAATCATCAAGAGGAAAGGTAGATGGAAGAACGCACGAGATACAAAGGCTTATAGGCAGATCCTTAAGATCTGTAATAGATTTGAAAAATCTTGGAGAAAAAACAATATGGATCGATTGTGATGTAATACAAGCCGACGGTGGAACTCGAACCGCATCAATAACAGGGGCTTTTGTAGCTCTTTCATTGGCATGCAACAGACTGCACAAATCAAAGCATCTTAAAAAATTTCCGATAAAGGAATTTGTAAGTGCGATCAGTGTAGGAATCGTAAACGGAGAATATGTTCTGGATTTATGCTATGAAGAAGATTCAAAGGCGCATGTAGACATGAATGTTGTCATGACCAGCAAGGGTGAATTCGTCGAGATTCAGTCAACTGGCGAGGAGAAACCGTTTAATAAGACTCAATTCAATAATCTGCTTGAACTGGCCGAAAAAGGCTGTATGGAAATAATAGCCATGCAAAAAGATGTACTCGGAGAAGAAATATCAAATAAGATATATTGCGTTGAAACAAAACCACAGGCAGTAAAAAAAGAAAGAATAAAGCATGATAATTCACCATATATAAACAGTGAAGGGGAATTGGAATTTGTGATAGCCTCTTCCAATAATCATAAAATAAAAGAGATAAATGCAATACTTTCAGAACATAAAATTAAGCTGCTGTCGCTCGATGATGTTGGTCTAAAAGGTCTCGAGATTGAAGAAACTGGGACCACTTTTGAAGAGAATGCTCTTATTAAGGCCCGTAAAGTCATGGAACTTACTGGAAAAATAGTTATAGCCGATGACTCAGGACTTGCGGTAGATGCTTTGAATGGAGACCCGGGTGTGTATTCTGCAAGGTATTCAGGCAAAAATGCCAATGATTTTAATAATAACCAGCTTTTAAAGGAAAAAATGTCAAACATAAATTGGAATGAGAGAAAAGCAAGATTTGTAAGCGTTATAGCGCTTGTATTTCCAGATGGAAGAGAAGGCATCTACAAGGGGGTCTGTGATGGCCTGATTGGATTTGAAGAAAAAGGAGACAATGGTTTCGGCTATGACCCTCTGTTTGTTCCAACTGTTGCATCGGGTAATGAAAAAACTTATGCAGAATTTACTGATGAAGAAAAAAACAAAGTAAGTCACAGGGCAAGAGCCTTGAAAGTAATGAGTAAAAAATTGCAGGATATACTATACTAATTCACAATAGGATAATAATTATGAAGCGAAAATATATGGGATTTTGTCTGGCATTATTCATAGTAAATACTCTCGGAGTTCAGAATGTTCATGCTGAAACAAAGATGGATGATGTTTTCAGGCAACTAAACAGTTTTGTCAGCACTATTGCAGTCATTCCGAATCAAGGAATTCTTGATTCGGGTGTTCTTGACTCGGCAAAAAAAAGCGTCATTATAGAAAATGCACTTCAAGAATTAGGGAAACCCTATGTTTATGGGAGCAGCGGTCCCGATGCCTATGATTGTTCGGGATTTACAAGCTATATTTTCCTTAAAGCAGGAATTCAAATACCCAGAGTTTCCGTGGATCAAGGAAATAGCGGCAATTCAGTGGAGAAAAATATGCTTTTGCCGGGGGATTTGATATTTTTTGACACCAGAAACAGCAGTGATTTTAGCGATATTGCCGTAGATACATCTGATGTATTATCCCTGTTTGAACTAAGCGAAACTTCAAATTCAATAAGCCCAAATATATTTATTCCAAAAAAAGTAACCCATGTAGGAATATATATATCAGACGGAAAATTTATACATGCATCTTCAGGATCTGAAATGCAGATTATGATAAGTGATTTAAACAACAAATATTATAATCAGCGGTATCTTTTTGCAAAAAGATACCCTTAAGTGATTGTAATTAAAGCTAAACTGCTGTAATCAGAAAGGCATGCCCATGAAAATACTTCTTACAACTTTAAATTCAAAATTTATCCACTCGAATCTTGCGATAAAGTATATGAATGCAATGATTAAAGACCGGATCAATACAAATATAGAGGAGTTTACAATAAACGAAGATATAGAGGAAATACTGAGCAAAATAGCAAAGGGAGGCTACGATTTAGTAGCCTTTTCGTGTTATATATGGAATATAGAAAAAACATTGAAAATAGCTGAAAATATAAAGAAAATATATCCTGGAACATCTATATTATTAGGAGGACCAGAGGTAACTTACGATGCGGACAAGTTGATGGAAAAACATGATTTTATTGACTATATTATTGCGGGCGAAGGAGAGCGTGCATTTTCATCGTTAGTTTATATATTTTTAGAAAAGGACATGGACCCTAAAAGAAAATTCAGCGCTCTTGAAGCGATAACAAACCTCTATTTTAAAAATGGCCAAAATAATTTGGTGGATCTGTGCAAGCGAAATCTCGTTGTTACAGATCTTTCAATTATACCGCCGGTATATCTGGATATGGATAAAAAAGACATAGAGAATAAGATTGTTTATTATGAAACGTCAAGAGGCTGCACCTTCAACTGTGCATATTGTCTTTCATCAACGACAAAGGGCGTAAGATATTTTGAAATGGAAAAGATAAAAATGGAGCTTAAATATCTGGTTGAAATTGGAGCAAGGCAGGTCAAATTTGTTGACAGAACGTTCAATTCAGATGAATCAAAAGCAATAGAACTTATAAAATATTTGATCCAGATAGATGATGGAAACATAAATTTCCATTTCGAGATAACGGCTTATTTGCTTCAAAGTCCTGTTCTTGAAATTATTAAAAATGCCAGAAGAGGGCTTTTTCAATTCGAGATAGGGGTCCAGTCTACCAATGAGATTACACTTCGAGCCGTAAACAGAGCAAGTAAATTTGAAGAATTAAGCAAAAATGTTTTAGCGATAAAATCATATGGAAATATTCATCAGCATCTGGACCTCATCGCAGGGCTGCCATATGAAGACCGAGACTCATTTGAAAAATCATTTAACGATGTATTTGCTTTGAAACCTGACGCGCTGCAGCTCGGTTTTTTGAAGATACTCAAGGGAAGTCCTATAGAAAATGACGTAGAGAAACATGAATATAAATACAGATCATACCCTCCTTATGAAATACTTTCCAATAAGTATTTAAGCTATAAAGATGTGGCGGATTTGAAAAGCGTAGAAAATGTAGTGGACAGATTTTATAATACGGGGAGATTTAAATACAGTGTAGAATATATTTACAACAGTATATATGAAAATCGAGGCTATGAATTCTTCGAAGATTTAAGCAAGGTAATATTTGAAAATAAAATAAATATAATAAAAAAAGAAGAAGAGTTCAGAGCGATGACAATTCTTGGGCAAAAATTCGAGGAAGAATGTAATTTCAATCTGGAATTTTATATCGAATTATTAAGACTGGACTATATTAACATGGGAAGAAATCCTTATATACCAGCATTTTTACTTCTTAACAAAAGTAATGTTGAAACTAATAAAATCAAGGAAATGATTTTTGAGTTTACGAGAAGTCTGGACAATCTCGTAGAATTGGGATTTAGCCAGGATGTTCATTATAAAGATGCATTTAAAAAAATTAGTTGGTCATTATTTGAATATGATATGGTACAATATATATTGGAAAAGAATGAGACTGGTTTTAAAAACTTGGCTAAAATCAGTAATGTATTAATAGTCAATTATGATTCTAAACGTAATCATAATGGAGATTATAAGATGGTAAGGAGAATATATGAGATCTAATTTGGATGGTTTTTTTGCAGCTTTAACAGACAAACTTGTCTTTATAGAGCTGGAAAATGAGCTTATTTTGGA
>JBATTG010000245.1:0-3129 GCA_049670425.1 Proteocatella sp. | reverse complement strand
TGTCATTCTTAATTCCTTTAAATTCAAGATATTGGTCGTAAGTGTAATAACGTCTATCTGTAGGTGTTCTTTTAGCTATTAATATACCGTCTCTATCCCATCTTTGAAGCGTTTTAACCGATACATTTAGCAGTTCAGCAAAATCTTTAGGTTTGTAGTTTGTAATATGTTTCATATGATTATCAACTCCTTTAAGTATATTTAATCATACTTAAACACATTTATAAACATTTTTAACAACTAAAGCCTTTCTCCTTTACTTATAAAAAAACCTTTCAGATTTATTATGCCCAATTTTGTATAACTTATCACTATGTTACAATTTATTAAATTTATCTTGAAAATATACGGATTTTGAGGGGGGTATTTTTTTAAGAAAAAGCCAGCGCACTATTAAATGCTTGAATTTTCCAAAATGCTTGAGTATAATATGAAGATAATATGATGGGAGAAAACAACAGATGAAGGTAATTTGGAATATATACAAAAGGGATATTCATAAGATATGCAAAAATCCAATAGCGATTTTTGTTGTAATTGGATTGATAGTACTGCCATCTCTATACGCATGGTTTAATATAAAAGCGAGCTGGGATCCTTATGGAAATACGAATGGCATCTTAGTTGCAGTCGCAAGTGATGACCAAGGCATGGAATTAGGCGGAGAAATACTTAATATAGGGGACAAAATAGTAGGAAATCTGGAAGGCAACGACAAAATGGGTTGGCAGTTCGTAACTTCCAAAGAGGCGATAGAGGGGACTAAGAATGGTAAATATTATGCTGCCGTGGTAATTCCGGAGGATTTCAGTGAAAAACTCGGAAGCATACTCACCAGCAACATAGATACTCCCCAAATTGAGTATTACGTTAATGAAAAGAAAAATGCAATTTCGCCCAAGATAACCGACAAGGGAGTAAGCTCCATACAACTTCAGATAAATGAAACTTTTGTACAGTTAATCGCTGAGACGGCATTTGAAGCCCTGAATCTGACTGATGAAAAACTCAGCAAGGATGGAATGGATCCCATAGAAAGAATGATAAAGGTTTTCAAAGAAGCAGACCGCAATCTTGAGGATTTTTCGGTGGCACTCGGCGCCTTTGAAAATCTATCTCTGGCTATCGGGGATATAAGCGATACGCTCCACACCATGATGCCGGATACCCAAAGACTGGTAGATGACGGCGCTGATTCTTTAAACCAGGTTCAAAATGTTATAGATACTTCAAGAAATGTTTCTGAAAGAATAAATCTGTCTCTGGATGATATAATAGATACAAATGCAGAGCTGACGGATTATTTAAATGATTCGCTGGAAAGCCTGTACTACGACCTGGACAACAGCGCAGACAACGTAGATTCATCGGTAAGACATACTAAGAATATCTGTTACAACATAATAAGCATAAACAGCAGAATTGCAAATACATTTCAAAATATCAATAAATTACTGCCAATACCACTCAAAGGAATAGATGCCTCTGTCGCAAAACTTAAATCGGCAAATATGGCTCAACAAGACATCATAAAGGCTCTTGATGATGTCAGAAATCTCGTTTCAGACGGAGTTGGCAGCGCGGACAATTTAAGAAAAAAGACCGACAATAGTGTAAATGAGACAAGAGAACAGCTCGACAAGGTAAGAGACATATTTGATTATGAAATAAAACCTTCGATAAATGAAAGTGTAGATGGAATATATTCAGGACTCTCTGATTTTAAAGCGCTCATAGGAGACGTCGATGATACTATGCCAAAAATTGAGAAGTCATTTGAAGGGATTGATGGAGCACTTAAACATACGATACTGGCTTTGAAAAATACAGGAACGCTGGTAGACAATGCTCAGGGAAAGATAGGTAAAATTGTAGATGAACTGAATTCGGTATCCGAGGACGAGCGATGGGGAAAGATGATAAATATCCTTAGAAATAATCCCTCGGCAGCAGGCGAATTCATGTCATCCCCGGTAGAAATAAACTATAATTATCTCTACCCGATAAAAAATTACGGAAGCGCAATGACTCCGTTTTATACCATACTTTGCCTTTGGGTTGGAGGACTGATTTTAGTCTCAATAATAAAGACCAGGGTAAAAGAAGATGAAAATATAAAAAATGTAACTCCGGCGCAGGCTTATTTTGGCCGGTATATGCTGTTTTTGACAATAGGGATGTTGCAGTCGCTGGTTGTCTGTCTTGGTAACCTCTACCTCCTGAAGGTTCAGTGCCTTAGCCCCATGCTGTTTATTTTGGCAGGTATGTTCTGCAGTCTAGTTTTCACCTTGATTATATATACGCTTACTTTATCTTTTGGAGACGTTGGGAAATCAATTGCGATAGTCTTATTGGTAATTCAAGTCGCTGGTTCAGGCGGAACTTTTCCCATAGAAGTAACCCCTGCATTTTTCAGAGCCATAAACCCGACGCTTCCATTTACTCATGGGATAAATGCCATGAGAGAATGCGTTGCAGGAATATATATGCCAGATTATATAAAAGATATATTCAAGCTTGCGGTATTTATACCCATGTCGCTGGTACTTGGGCTGTTCCTCAGGAAGCCATTAATAAGACTTACTGAGTTTTTCGAAAAAAAGCTTAAAGAAACAGATGTACTGTAATAAATGCAACAGATTTAACCGTACGATTTAACGTTGCAGTGCGTGTTATCGTACGGTTATTTGACGAAAATTATTAAAATTTTGCAATAACTATTGAATTCAACTGGAATTTCCGTTAAAATGATTTGAGATAAGTTTAAGGAGGAAATATGTCAACTAAAAAAAGAATAATTCAAGTTGAAGAGAAAGTACCATTTAGTATGTTATTGCCATTGAGCTTACAACATACTTTTGCTATGTTCGGGGCATCTGTACTAGTGCCTATAATTTTTGGAATAAATCCAGGAATTGTTTTATTTATGAATGGGGTAGGAACGTTATTATTTATTCTTATTACTAAAGGTAAATCGCCAGCTTACTTAGGCTCCAGTTTTGCATTTTTGGGACCCGCCAGCATTATAATAGCCAATCAGGGATTTGAATATGCCCTTGGTGGATTTGTTGTCACAGGAGCTTTGGGATGCCTTCTGGCATATATAATTTATAAATTTGGAACCGACTG
>JBATTG010000244.1:0-2854 GCA_049670425.1 Proteocatella sp. | reverse complement strand
GAGTAGAAGCTAGAGCTCTTTGTACAAATGCATCTACCTCTTCATCATCTTCTCTTAGTACATTTGCATGTTTTGAGTAAGCTGAAAGTCCTTTTAGGCCATAAGTAATAAGTTCTCTAAGGCTTCTCACATCTTCATTTTCAGTTGATAATACACCAACAGTTTTAGATTTAGCTGCCCACTTGTCTTCATTTTCATTCCATAATGAAGCTTCAGATAAAGCATCTTTGTTGTCAAGCATAGCAAGTACTCTTGATTTTTCCTTTAGAGTTTCTTTTATGCGGGCAGTAAATGCCTCATCATCAAAGTTTGCATTTGTTATAGTTGAAAACAGATTAAGCGTTATTAAATGATTTACTTCCTGAGGAACTGACTTTCCTTCTTTACGAAGCCTTGTTGTTATCTCTGAAATTCCTTTGCTTGTCCATACAAGCAGATCCTGCAGACCTGCAACTTCAGGACTTTTTCCACAAACTCCAAACTTGGTGCATCCTGTGCAACCCGCTGTTTCTTCACATTGGTAACAAAACATGTTATTTTCCATAGTTAATTCTCCTTTTAATATATTAATATTTTAAATTGCTTAATTCACTTTTTTCTTTAAAATCTAATCATGCGAAATGCTAAGTTTTTATATCTTCTCTGCAAATTCATTTTAACATCGATTAGCTCAAAATTCGGTAACAGTAGTTACAATTTGATTGTTTTTTTATTTAAAATAAAAAACGACGATATAATCAATATGATTTTCGCCGTTTTCTATTTAGTTGATTCTTTAACGCATACTAATTCAACCACAATACCTCATCTAAAAACACACTTACAATCTCAGGATCAAAGTTTGTACCCGAACACCTCTCAAACTCTAATTGGACTTCATGTCTTGATTTAGATCTGCCATAAGTATAATTTCCAGTCATAATTTCATAGGCATCTGCTACTGCTATAATCCTGGAATGCAGCGGAATTTCATTGCCTCTTAAGCCTTCAGGGTAACCTGTTCCATCCCATCTTTCATGATGGTAAAGTACGTTTTCTGCAATTGATGCATATTCATCGACAGACTTTAATATTTGATATCCTATTTCAGGATGTCTTTTTATAATTTCAAATTCATCTACTGTAAGTTTGTCCGGTCTATTAAGCAATTCCGGTGGAATCATAATCTTTCCTATATCATGTAGCGCACCTGCGGTTTTGATATTTAAAATTTCTTTTTCGCTAAAATTCATTGCTCTTGTAATTGCCTCACAATACTTCGATACTCTTTCTGTGTGAATTTGCTCCTGCTCATGAATTACATTAATATTACGAATTACAGTCTCTATTGTTTTATTTCTCATGGTTTTACCGCATTTTAGCTTCTCTTTGTACATATAGTTATCTGCCGTCGCAAGTATAATTTCGAGTTCTTGATTCATCTCATTTTTTACTGCATAACCCGCGGCTAGTGATACGATAACCGAGCTCAGTCTAGCCTCTGAAGTTGCCTCCATAATTTTTCTTTTTATAGCCTCTGCCTGTTCTTCATTTGTTTTAGGAAGTAATATATAAAATTCATCCCCACCCATACGACCAACTATATCATCAGGCCGGCAAACTGATTTCATTATTTCAGCTACTGTTTTTAATAGTTTATCTCCCATTTCATGACCAAAGGCATCATTAATAAGCTTGAGGCCATTCACATCTAAGACCATAACCGCAAAAGGAAGGTTCCGCTCTATATCCAGCCTCTTCATCATTTCTTCCACATACCTTCTGTTATAAAGACCGGTTAGGTGGTCATGAAAGCTAAGATACTCAATTTTGGTTTGCTTTTCTCTCTTCTCGGTAATATCAACATCAAAACCACGATAACCCTTCAAAATACCATATTCATCTAATATGGGCATCCCATTTGTAGACATATAAATATTTTCCCCAGATTTACTCTCAGTTGTATTAAAATAATTTTCAAACAACTCTTTACTTTGAAATATTTCAAAAACTTCATCCTTGAGGTTCTCTTTTACTGTTTCTGGGAAGAAATCATAAAAGTACATTTTTCCAACTACTTCATCGGCCATATAACCCAGTACATCTTGAATAGCATTGCTGATATAAGTATAGAGGCCTTTTTCATCAACCTCCCAGGCAATCGAACGATTCTGCCTTGTTATCTGATCAAATCTATCATTGTTATTTCGTAATTCTTCTACTATTTTTCTTTTTTCCGTAACATCCCTTTGAATGCCAACATATATACTCGGGAAACCTTCTTCTGTCAGAATCGATGATATTTTAAACTCGCAAATAAAAGTTGACCCATCCTTTCTCCGGCTTAATGCTTCCTGGATAAAAATCTCGCCTTCAGATGCCGTTTCATGTATATTTTTTTGAATTTGCTCTGTCATAAGGCCGGTGTTTAATAGACTTGGAGATTTCCCTATTATCTCATCTAGTTTATAGCCAAACAACACTTCAGACTGCTTATTTATATAGATAATTTTGAAATCATTGTCAGTAATCAATAGCGAATCAGACATATTCATCATTACCATGCTTAGGTAGCAGTTCCATTCTTCTGATTCTTTACTCTTTTTAAATATTTTACTGTCATATTCACTCAAATTTTTTTTTGATTTCCCCATCAAATCCCCTCCAATATTGAAAGTAACTACGCCTCACATTTAACTTTCAATAAAAACTTATCGATGCTTAAAATATCCCCTTATTCAAAAAACTATCTTACAGGAATAATTTCCAACCAATAGTTATCTGGGTCTGCGATAAAATATATACCCATATCTTTATTTTCATATACTATGCATCCCATTTCTTTATGACATTGGTATGCCTCTTCGAAATTATC
>JBATTG010000243.1:0-8942 GCA_049670425.1 Proteocatella sp. | reverse complement strand
AGATGTACGAATTTGCCAAACTGTAGAAGATGCAATCGGAGAATACGTTGATGAAGCCAAAATCATAACTTCAGGCGTAAAACAAAAAAATTCCAAAGCAAAATCCATAGAAGAAGACTTCCTAAGCTCTATAGGCACACCATTCATGGCTTCTGCCGATATGAAAGAAGCCGTTAAGATAGAAGACAAGCTTTTATATGGATCCAAAGATGATTTTGATGATTCGCCTTGTGTAAAATTGACGCAAGATGAGAAAGAAGCTTTCCTTACAGATGCCAGCGTGTTTTTTGACGAAGAAAGTTCATCTTTGCAAAACCACGAACTTCCAAAAGCTTCCACCGAAAATAATAACCTCAAGGTTGACGAGCAAGTCATGCATATTGCAAACGAACTTGAGCTTCAAAATCAACTGGCAAATGAGACCGCTTCAGATGTCCAGCTTAAATCAAAAGAGAAAAAAACAGCTTCGAATCAACGATCCAACGGAGCAGAATCTCAGTATGTCAAGAACCTAACCATAAATAAATCAGGCGGAAAAATAACCGAATTGGAATTTGAACATACTCAAGAACCATTGCTTCAAGCAAAACCAAAACCAAAAGTAAAAAAACATAATCCTGAGATTAAAAATCAGTCTCCGGAAGCGAAAGAGCCAGTACCTAAAATAAAAAATCAGGCTCCCGAAATGAGAAAACAAAACAAAAAGCCTTCCAGCTCCAATTCAAAAAAAACAAAGAAAAAAAAGAAATCTAAAACGCCGGCAGTTCTTACAGCCGTCATATCAATAGCTCTTGTATTTGTTGTATTTGGTATATTCAAGTCTGGTATTTTTAATAATCCCGACGTTGTTCCTCAGACCCCAGTAGTTACGCAAAGTAATCCTGAAGCAAACAATGAAGACATAAATGCTTCAACAGACAACACTGCTGAAACTCCATCTACAGATGCCGACGTTTCGGACCCTGATGGTGCAATCTCAGATACCAAATCTGATTCAAATGCTGACACAACAGGGACTTCAGATATAGCAGGCAGCGAGTATATACTTCCTTCAGACACCAGACTCCTGACTTTCGATGATCTCGAGGGCATGGATAAGTCCGAAATCAGATTTGCAATAAATGAAATGTATGCCCGACGAGGATGGCATTTCGATAATGGCGGAGACTATTACACCTACTTTTCTGAAAAATCGTGGTATAAACCCGACTCAAAACTTCAGACCCCTACCGATGCATCTACAAAATTTACTGAAACCGAAAATGTTAATTTAGCGACAATAGTAAAATACAGAGATACTTTAAGTTAAAAAAATGGATAAGCTATTTAATAGCTTATCCATTTTCAATTTAGATGCTGATATAAAGCATTCATATCCATCTGAATCAAAGATGTCCTCTGGTCACTCGCCCTCAGCTGTTATTTCCCTGTTAATTTTGAAGTCTTAATTTAACCCCAGATTTAGACAGGGGCTTTGATATTATATATGCAATCGTAAAATCCACAAGACTATGAACAAAAGTTCCAATCAAAACAAGCAGAAGTACCGATCTGAAGAATCCATTCTCGTAGAATTTTTCGGACATGTTACCGCCAAAATAAAACGTAGTTACAACCACAAACTCAGCCAAGGCATGTATAGCCGATGTCACCACAGCAAAAATCGCAGCTTTTGAAACAGAATTGATTGGATATTTAGCAAGCCATAATGCCCCTATAGTAGCAAAAACCACATGAGAAAATGCCCTCATGACTATTATAATCGGCAGTCCCGTCATAAGAAATCCTATCGTAGTCCCTATAGCGACTGCAAAAGCCACCAAAGGCGAAATTAGCATTGCAATATAGATAGGTACATGGCTAGCTAGAGTAAACGATGCCGGCTCTAGCACTATTTTTGGCATAAACATAGGTATAATAATTCCTGTGGCACATAAAAGCCCTGCCATCACTACACTTTCAGTACTCTTTGTTCTAGTAACAGTTTTCATTATAATTTCTCCTTAGATAATATATTGTTGGTGTCTTGACACCTGTGTATACATATTACTTCAGATTTTTATTAATGTCAACCTGTAATTTAACCTTCTACCAATATTTGCTTCTTTCTAAGAGCCTCCATTACTCTTTCATAACACTGCTCATCAGGACATAAAATCGTATGAAAATGAATCCCCATAGTAAGTTCCGCCAGAGGCGCCGCAGAGCTTACCTTAAGCTTTTTCAAAAATTCATCACAATCATACCTCGAAGCTATGTTCAGATCAATTTGAATCTGGCCATACACACTGTGCTCTACGATGACATCCAGAATCGTGGCTCCGTTGTCTACTATAGTATATATCTCATCTTCTATTCCATCGTTGAGGTGTCTGCACATTATAACCTTGTGAATTCCGATGCGCTCATCCTTGACGTCTACAACATAGCCTCTTGGCGTAGATTTTATAGGACACCCTGCCGCCCTGAGCAAAGCTATATCAGAGACGATAATCTGCCTGCTGACCTCAAACTTGCCTGCAAGCGCCGATGCACTTACGGGCTTATCACTCAAAATTTCCAAAATCATTTCTCTTCTTTCATTTCCCGTCATAGTTTTACCTTTCTATTTACTGAATCTCTCCGTTGACCCAAAAACATCATAGATTACCTCAATCAAAGTCTTTTTTTCAATAACCTTTATATTATCAAACTTTATTTTCCGAGAAAAAGTCGCAGGAGCAATATAAACCTTCTCAAATCCCATCCTGTCAAGTTCCCTTATCCTTTGCTCCATAGATGGAACCTTTTTAAGCTCTCCCGTGAGTCCCACATCAGCTATAAATACATAGCTGTTAGGAACCGGCTTTTCAGAAAAAGATGATACTATGCTCATCAATATGGCAAGATTTATAGCATTTTCCTTAACCTTAAGGCCACCGGTAGTCTTTATTACAACATTCTTGTTGAGCAGATTGAATTTTGCCCTCTGCTCCAAAATACTAATCAATATATTAAGATGATCCCTTCGCAGTCCCTCGCCAATCCTTGTTGGATAAGGCATAAACGAAGTCGAAACCAGACTCTCAATTTCCAGAATAATGGGACGAGTCCCCTCCCTTACCACCGTAAGTGCCGATCCCGAAACCTTGTCCTTATCATCTCTGAGTGTCATAAAAAACTCAGATGGATTGTCAATCGATACCAGCCCCTCCTCCGTCATGGAAAAGAAACCCATCTCTCCTGTCCCCCCAAAACGATTCTTGGTAGACTGGAGTTCTCTAAGCTCCTCTTCATTTTCGCCCTCTATCACAAGCACCGTATCTACAAGATGCTCCAAAGATCTGAGCCCGGCCATTTCCTCATTTTTATTCATCTGTCCAACCAGAATCACGGCTCTTGGTCTGCTTGGATTCTTAGCTATCCTCACCATGGCATTAGCACACTCCATGGTTTGCGTCGGAGAACCCGCTCTTGACGGAAAATGCTCCTCCAGCGTGAAAGTCTGGATACTGTCTATTATTATGAGGTCTGGATCTATTGACTGAATATGGCCCAGAACACTGTTCATGCTGTTATCCGGCATAACCCATATATTGTCATTTATATTTTTCAGAATTCTATCAGCCCTGCTCTTTATCTGGCTGTCACTTTCCTCCCCAGTCGCATACAAAACCCGATATCCCTTCGATGCCAAATCATCTGCAACTTGAAGCAGCAGCGTCGACTTCCCAGCACCAGGCTTGGCCGTTATTATGCTCACCGAATCTTTTACAATCCCACCACCCATAACCCGATTAAACTCGTTGAGTGAACTTACTATTCTATGGCTGTTGTTGGTTTTTACATCCTTTAGCTTAGATATTGGACTCGTTGGAGTCACTGGCGATGGCCCAGTTGCCATCACACCCGCCCTGCCTTTTGGACTTTTTGCTACCGTTATCTCCTCTATAGTACCAAAGGATCCGCACTCCAGGCATTTTGCACTCCACTTCGCGCTTTCGTTCATACAGCTTGCACATCTATATATCGTTTTAGTTTTCATATTTTTTTCCTTCTTAATTATTTTATATCTCCATTATACCTTCTAAATCCATTTTTAGATAACCCTTTGCAATTTAATTTTACATTTTTCTTACATTTTCTTTATATATATACTTTATTTTCTTATTAAAATGAAGATGTAGTTAGTGACCTTAAAAATCACAACAGATAAATTGACAATTCAATTTTTCTTCTCTACGGGTAGTTCATAATAAGGACTATTCTATCCCCTCTTATGTATGCAAAAGATATATGTAAGGTTTTCTCCCAAATACCTTACAATCACACAGAACATACAATTAGAAAACCCCTGGATAACAAGCTGGTTCCCCGCCAGCTTGTTATTTTTTGTATAAAAAAAGTGATTACCTGTACTTAAACAGGAATCACTCCATATATTAAATTTCTATTTTTCACTTTGATATAAAAACGCATACTTGGCGTCAACAGGCTCCGCACTGTTTATAATACCGCTGCCCAGACATACGTCTTTATCATAAAGCACTGCAACCTGACCTGGAGTTATGGCTTTAACTGGATCGTCAAATATTATTTTAACCCTGTCATTTCCCATGTCATAAACCGTAACCGGAACATCATCTTGTCTGTATCTGAACTTGGCCGTGCACTTAAGCGGCATTGCAGAGGGTTCATCGAGCGTCCAGAACATCTCATCTGCAATAAGACTCTTCGTAAACAGCGACTTGTGATTTTCACCCTGAGCTACATAAAGAATGTTCTTCTTAAGATTCTTTCCGCATACAAACCAGGGCTCTCCGCTTCCTATTCCGCCAATACCTATGCCACGTCTTTGCCCATAAGTATAGTGGATAAGTCCATGATGTTTTCCGATTTTTTCCCCTTCAACAGTCTCTATTATTCCAGGTTTAGCAAGAAGGAACTTATCCAAAAAAGCATCAAAATCCCTTTCTCCTATGAAGCACACTCCCGTAGAATCCTTCTTCTTTGCCGTTGCAAGCTCATTTTCCTCAGCAAGCCTTCTAACCTCAGACTTTGGAATATTTCCAATAGGAAACAGTGCCTTTGCCAAAGCCCTTTGACCTATTCTCGAAAGAAAGTAACTCTGATCCTTGTTGGAATCTGCCCCTCTTAAAAGACAAAATTTGCCATTGCGTTCTTCAACCTGAGCGTAATGACCCATCGCTATATAATCAGCATCAAGCTTCAGGGCGTAGTCCAAAAATGCATTGAACTTTATCTCCTGGTTGCACATTACATCCGGATTAGGCGTTCTTCCAGCCTTATATTCCTTAAGAAAATAACTGAAGACCCTGTCCCAGTATTCCTTTTCAAAATTTACAGTATAATATGGAATCCCAAGCTGGCTTGCGACTCTTGCGACATCTTCATAATCTTCCGTGGCAGTACAAATACCCGTGTCATCCTCTTCGTTCCAGTTTTTCATGAAAATCCCAATGACATCATAGCCCTGCTCCTTAAGTATAAGTGCCGCCACCGAAGAATCCACGCCACCGCTCATTCCAAGCACTACCTTCTTTTTCATATTTTACTCCTTTATACAAACATATCCTTTACTTTATAACTTCTATACATAGTAATCATCGATATAATAAACATAAACAACCCTAACAGCGGGAAAACCGTAATCGAAAATGTGGAATATAATTCACCCCTGCCCAGAAGTTCCATAGACTTAGCCACCTGTCCGCTGTAATCGCTCAGCACCTCAAACCCAAGTTTCATCCAATCAAGGCCTGTAATAAGGGCTATAGGCGATATTATAACCGCCAGATAAAAACCAATCTTTCGCCTGTCTCTTATCCCTCTCAAAGCTCCAATAACTGGCATTATCATAAATAGTGACATTACCGTTCCATATCGCTGAGGTGAAAGTCCAAGAAAAAGCAGACTCATTATAAAAAATGTCTGATAAAATTTTACAAGTCTGTCACTTTCTCCACTGAAGTCGGCAAGCGAAGCCTTCAGCAGGTGGATATAATTATTGACCTCCCTGTTGAGCTTTTTCGGATCCTTTTGAGAATTGAACTGACTCTTTAGCCATTCGCCCTTTTGTTTGAGCGCATCGTAAACAGCCTTCCTGTCCGGCTTAACATCCACATCTTGATAGATTTTTCTAAGTTCCAGAAGCTGAGTAACCATCTTCTCCTGATTGGCTCCGGATATAGCATCCGATTTTTCTATTTTCTTTAGCGTATCGTCAATCATCGTAAAAACCTTTGTAGCCTTCATAAAATTTTTCTCCTTATTTTTGAGAGTATTGTATATCCCATTATACAGCACAATTTTATATTTGTGAACAACAAAAAAGCAGGGCGATTAATGATAATCGCCCTGCAATAGTTATTTGCTATTTTAAATTTTAAATTTCATATCCTCATTGTACCTTCATCAACTTTTGATACAGACTACTGTCCAGTCATATATTTTATTATTGGCGATATACATGCAGAGTAAAGTATGAAAGCAACAAATAGTGGAGTTATCCATTTAATCATAAAGTTGAAATATCCCTTAAATTTGAATTCATCTCCGTAAGCTTCTACCTCGTCGCTTACCGTCTTTGCTCCCCACTTCCATCCAACAAACATACACATCAGAAGCGCTCCAAGAGGCATGAGAGTGTACTCTGCTATAAAGTCGAATGAATCCAAAATATCCATTCCCATTATAGGTCTTACCCCAGAAAGCATTCCCTGGCTAAGTGCTACAGGTATTCCAAGTACAAATACTGCAAGTCCTGCCATAGCTGTAACTTTTTTTCTGTCCATATGTTTACTGTCTATGAAGTATGCACATATAACCTCAAGAAGTGATATCGATGAAGTTACAGCTGCAAAGAAAACAAGCGTAAAGAACAGGAATCCAAAAAGCGTACCCATCGGCATAGCTGCAAATACTTCTTTAAGTGTTATGAACATAAGTCCAGGTCCTGCTGATGGATCGAGTCCAAAAGCAAACACCGCTGGCATTATAGCGCAACCTGCAAGAATTGCAACTAAAGTGTCCAGCACCGGTATAATCAGCGCACTTTTTTCAAGATTCTGGTCTTTTCCAAGGTAACTACCATAAGTAACCATGGCGCCCATACCTAATGAAAGCGAGAAGAACATCTGAGCAAGCGCTGTTCCGGCAACTGGTATGAATGTATCCAGACTGGTGAAAACCGTGAAGTCCGGCTTGAACATGAATTTAAGTCCTTCAACCGCTCCAGGAAGTGTAACACTTCTTGCTATGATTACCAGAAGCATAACAAAGAGTGCAGGCATCATTATCTTACTGTATTTTTCAATCCCTTTTTCAACACCTGCAAGTACTATCATACAAGATATTCCAAGGAAAACTACAAACCATATTATCGGCTGAGTAGTCCCAGTTATGAAGGCCACGAAATAATCCGCTCCTGGAGCTCCGCCAAATCCTCGTCCAAAAAACTCTCCAATAAATGTAACGGCATATTTAAGTACCCATCCTCCTAAAACACAGTAGAAAGAAAGAATTACGAAAGCTGCAAAAACTCCAAACCCTCCTATGAAGCCCGCCTTCTTGTCGATTGCCTTGTATGAACCAACCGCATCCATCTTAGCTCTTCTTCCGATGGCAAGTTCACCTATCATTACTACAAATCCAACCGTAACGGTGAAAACCAGATAGATAAGCAGGAATGCAAAACCTCCGCTTTTTCCCATTTTATAGGGAAAGCCCCATAAATTTCCAAGTCCTACAGCAGACCCAACAGCAGCCATTATAAAACCAAAACTACTCCCAAATTCGCCTCTTTGTTTTTTTTCCATTTTCAAACCTCCTTAGTCTTATTAACTTAAGTCGCGAAAAATATGATAATTGCGATAATCTGTACTTATTATATCTTTTATTTAATAATTATGCAATATAAATTTTTAGATTATTCTTATATTTTCAAAATTTCTCTTTATGAAAACGTATCCCTTGCTAATTGGTAATTTATAAACAAAGTTTACCTTTGTAATCTCGTTAATTCAAACAAACTATAGTTCAAAATAATCCCATAATTACACTATGATTTAATTCTAAGCCTCTTCCCAGCCTACCAATGACATTATAAGCATCAACGTCATTCCCATAACCGTAAGCGGAATGCATATATTTGCCATCCATGATGAATTTGAATAATTTGAAACAAGAATCAGTAAAAAAAAGCCAACATTTGAAAATTCAGCAACAAAATCAAGATACCTGTTTTTGCTTATTTTTTTTAGAATCAGAGCAATTACGGTTATCATGAGAGGTATCGCAGATATATTGCTATACCCTAGTAAATTCATCAAAATAAATACCAGCCATGGTATAAAAGAGACCATCAGCCATAAGACTTTGTTGTCATTTCCAGTTTTCACAACATGGCTTCCTGAGTCCACAAGAACTTCATCACTGCGCTTGATTGAACTTTCTCGAATGTCCATATTACCGATATGATAAAATATCATATTTTTATCAAGCTTCTCTGGATCGTATATAAGAATATCTGAAGGTTTTACAGCATCCTGAGGAATGTAGACTACTTTGTCATAGGTATTTATATCAAACATAAGATTTATTTCTTCCTGAGTGATTTCCCCATGCCAAAGATCATCCTCCTCAAAAAGACTTTTCAAGTCTTTGTGATCAGTTTCATGCACATTTACAAAACAGCCCTCTTCCAGCCTGTCTTTTATATACGGTTCCACCAGGGCAAAAGCGAGCTCATTTCGCTCTCCCAAAACTTCTTTTATAACCAGTATTCTTTGCTTCATATCAATCACCTCAATTACTTTTCTCTATATATAAATATTACCCATAATCTCATCATTCATACAACGGGTTATTTGAATTGATTTTTATTCATTTATCATTCGCGCCGAGAATACCCCTGCCTCTAAGTCTCCTTGCTCGCTTTAGCG
>JBATTG010000242.1:0-2603 GCA_049670425.1 Proteocatella sp. | reverse complement strand
CTTATAGACCCACTTGCGCAAAAATATATATACCGATATGGACTTTATAAAAGGGAACCGATGTTCAAAAGTTACTTTTCAAACATTACACTAAAGACAGAAATAATAGATGACTGCAGCCTTGCTGAAATTGAAACCTTAATAGACAGCTGCATAGAACAAAAAAACGTGCCAGAAATCTCAAAATGGGATATAATAGACAAGTTGTCGAAGTATGATCATCTAAGAGCAGTAGTTGTTAAAGATGAAAAAACTGGTAAGATACTGGGATTTACAACAAATATATGGCTCAGAAGCACCGAATATTATTCGGAATTCAAAGACAAAAAAATAAGTGATTATATAAGGCAAAAATCCATAGGAAGAATAGCCTATATAAATGGTATGTGCATAAATGAGTATGCAAACATAAATAATCTTTATCAAATAATACTCACAGAGACAATCACCACGGTCCTTGAAAAGGATTACACATACTGCATATACAAAAATATCATACCAGTTAAGAACCCAAGATACGAAAAAATATTCGAATTACAGGGATTTGAATATTTAACTGGAGATAACCATGAAAATTCAATTCAGTGTGTCAGCATGACAAAACCAATAGTGCTTAATCTTGACCTTAGAAGCATGCTCAAAGAGCCCTTTCGAAGCAACAAGAACATTAAAAAAGAGATATATAAAACTAGAGAAAATCTCCAACGTGCGCTTACAAATCTCTACAAGGGTGAACTGGTACTATCCTTTGACAGAAGCGTCACATATGGAAAACTAATAAAGAAAGTATGTGATATAAATAATGTAGAATATGAAGTAAAACATCCAAGAGTTTTGGGAGAAAATATGTGCGTACCTTTTGGGGCAACATTAAATGGAGCGCTGGTTCCAAATACTGTAACAAAATCGCTTCATACAGAAAAAATATTCAATTCAGACCTGTCTAAGTTTAAAATTGGTGAGTTTCCTAATTACATGAGCATGCAGAATCAGATAAAATTGCTGGCATCTTTCAAAAGGCCAATAATATTGATTGATGACATACTGCATAAGGGTCATAGAATCAAGGCACTCGATCCAATGTTCAGGAATGAAAAAATAGAAGTAAGGCAGATAGTGGTGGCAATACTTTCCGGACAGGGAAAAGAAATTATGGACAGGCAAGAGAGGGAAGTCGAATATATATATTTTCTTCCTAACTTAAAAAACTGGTTTAATGAAAATGCTCTGTACCCATTTATGGGAGGAGACTATGTGTACAGGGAAGGCAGTCCAGAGGCATATATCCTGTCCTCTATGAATTTTATACTGCCATATGCATCTCCTACGTTTGTGCACGATACTGATCCTAAAAATATATATGAACTGTCTGAAGTATGCATAAATAATGCTATCAGCATATTTGAAACAATAGAAAAAGAATACCAGTATATCAACGAAAGAAGCTTTAACTTGAAAAAAATTGGAGAAGTATTTCAAAAGCCAAGAAAACCAGACTATGGAAAATGTGTTGAATTTGATTTAGATTTAAAACCATCAGAATATCTGAAAAATGACCTGGAAAAACTAAAACGACTAAAAAATATTATTTATAGATAATTGGAGGATAAAATGTACTTTTATAAAAAAGATGGGAATTATGCTTTTAGTTTAGAAAAAAATTCAAAATTTGAAGAAATTTCAGAGGATGAAGCAAGAAGCGGTATAGAATGCGATGCAGAAAAGAAACTGTATCTTCTTGATAAAACAACAGCTAATAAAAGAGTAAGTTATGCTATAACAGATGTAGATATGATTTTTGAAAATGGAGACAATATTGAAATAATAAGAAAAAAACCACAGGAAGCTGAAAATACACATGAAGTTTCCGACTGGATAAAAACGATTGTCAGCCAGGATAGAGTACAATATCTCAACATAGCTCACCCATTGAGAAAAAACTACCTTGAAACACCAATTAACGGAAGATGGAAAGTAAATATAGTAGGTTTAGGAGATGTAGGTTCGAATCTTTTGCTGGGACTGAAACTTTTAGGCGGAGACGTAATATCTGAAATAGGAATATACTCCAACAGGGAGAGTGTAGTAAGCAGATATGAAATGGAAATGAATCAAATATATTCAATAGAAGAAAATAGTATCTTAAACAGCGGCTATCCAATTGTTAAATCTGTAAAAAAAGAAAATCTTATGAATTGTGATATGTTCATCTTCTGTGCATCAGCTAAAGTTCCGGCAGTAGGTTCTGAAGTGGATGATGTAAGAATGATACAATATGAATCTAATAAGGAAATCATAAGCAAATACGCAAAGATGGCGAGGAATAATAACTTTAAGGGAGTATTTGCTGTAGTTTCAGACCCCGTAGACTTGCTTTGCAAGGCAGTTTATGATATAAGCAATAAAAATGAACTTGGTACAATCGATTACAATGGTCTTATGCCAGAACAGATAGAAGGCTTTGGATTAGGCGTAATGTATGCAAGGGCACTTTACTATGCAAACAAAGAAGAGAATCTTTCTTACTTCAAAAAAGAAGGAAGGGCATTTGGACCACATGGAAAAGGACTCATAATTGCAGACAGCATAAATAAATACAACAG
>JBATTG010000241.1:0-9463 GCA_049670425.1 Proteocatella sp. | reverse complement strand
CTACAATTCTTACTTTACTACCAAGGTGAGCAAAGCCCTGGCCTAATTCCATGGCTACCGGACCGGTGCCAAGAACTATCAGTTTCTCAGGCAGAGTTTTAAGCTTGAATATGTTTTCGTTGGTCAGTACATCTACTTCTTCCAGTCCTTCTATTGGAGGCATCCTAGTTACTGCACCAGTTGCTATAACTATGTTTTTTGCAGTTATAGTCCTGTTCCCGGCCGAAACCGTGTGTTTATCTATAAGCATGGCTGACTCCCTTATGACATCCACGCCCATTTCAACGAACCTTTCCTGCGAATCATTCTCTTTTATCTCGCTTATTACGCCTTCCACTCGTTTCATAATTATGTTAAGTTCTGAACTTTCAAAAATAACATTGAGTCCAAAATCTTTTGCTTTTTTAATATCTGATGCAAGATGTGATGAACGCAAAAAAGCCTTGCTTGGTACGCAGCCTGTATTGAGGCACTCACCGCCCATCAGATTTTTTTCTATAAGTGCAACCTTTGCCCCGAGCGTAGCACAGCCTGCCGCTGCCACAAGTCCTGCACTGCCTGCTCCAATTACTATTACATTGTAATCATACTTCATAATTCCCCTCTTCTCTTATGCAATTTTTGGGTATATACTTATAATATCATTATTATACCCAAAAGGAGTCTAAATTGAAAAATTTTATATACAAATACTACAGGCTTATAGTATTCTTTACTGTTTTGAGTTTAATATTTTTATCACCGCTGAGAAAAATCCTCCTGAGCCAGGATTCTGCTGAAGCTGTCAAAATTTGGGCAGCTGAGCCCTATGCTCCCATGATTTTCATACTGCTTTATGCTCTGAGTGTTGTATTTGCTCTGCCTGGGCTCCCAATAACCATCCTTTCCGGTGCACTCTTCGGAGTTTTTATCGGAAGCCTGACTTCGATTTTAGGTTCAAACCTTGGTACTCAGCTGACATTCTTCATCTGCCGATTGCTGGGAAGGGACTATACCCGAAAGCTTAATGAAAAGTTCCCATCCGTAGCCTCTTTGGATGAAAAGATAAATAAAAATGGCTTCAGGGTCCTGCTGTTCATAAGACTGATTCCACTTTTCCCCTTCAATGCCGTGAACTATATAGCAGGCCTGACTTCGATTTCATACCTTCATTACACGGCAGCCAATCTGCTGGGTATGATGCCTGCAACGATTCTGTTCGTATATTTTGGTTCCTCAGCAATAGATTATAAAAACAACCCCTTAAGTCTTTTTGTTTCTGTAGCCGCTTTGATTCTTTTTTCAGGAATTGGAATACTGTATAAAAAGTTTGCTTCACCTTACGGCGCAGATATTTCGCCAAAAATTAATACGGATGCTGGATTTCATGGAGATGAAGCTTTGTCAAATGATGTACTTCTCCTTGGCGGCGGTCATGCTCATATGGAGCTTTTAAGACTTTCCCAGTCTGATAAAAACTTTCAAAACAGGCTGAGACTGGTAACCGACAATCCTTATTCTTATTATTCTGGGATGGCAACGGGATGGCTAGAAGGCATATACAGCGAAGATGATGTGAGGATAGATATCGTTCGGCTCTGCAGGAGCTATGATATACCCTTAATAATAGGAACTGCTGATTATCTGGACCCTGTATCAAGACAGATTATCCTCAAAGACGCAAGGCACCTTAAATACGGTCTGCTTTCGGTAAATCTGGGTTCCAAGCCTGCCCGGCACCCGCTTTCGGCTCAAATATCTGATTCAAAGCAATTCATGCTTAAGCCATTTTCGCAGTTTAAACTGCTGCTTGAAAATATGGATTCCCTCGAATCTGGTACAATAGTAATAGCCGGCTCTGGTGCGGCAGCCGCTGAAGCAGCTGCTTCAGTTTCGGCAAGGCTTCTGTCTAAGCCGCTTTGCAACGTAATCCTTATCACAAAGGAAGAAGGCCTCATGCCTAATTCTCCTTTCAGGCTTAGAAATGCTATTAAAAAGGCTCTTGGCAGTTACAATAACCTCCGCATTGTCAGCGGTGATATTCTTGGTATAAATGAAGATACCATTTCACTCAGAGATTTGGCTTTGAGTTATAAGCTTCTGATCTGGGCCATAGGCATCGCTCCTCCTCAAGTTCTGAAAAACACGGTCCTTAAGACTGACTCGAGAGGCTACATTCTTACGAAGCCAAGCCTTGTAAGTACTGATTTTAGTGATATTTTAGGTTCCGGAGACTGTATCTCCGTAAAAGATATCCAGCTTCTGAAAAATGGGGTCAATGCCGTAAAAGAAGCGCCAGTACTGTTTTCAAATATCCGCGCCATTTTGGCAAACACACCAGAAAATTTAAAGAATTACAGACAAAAAAAATACCAGCTGGCAATCTATAATACGGGAAGGCGTACAGCCGTTCTCAGTTATGGACCGCTCATAATAAGTGGTAAAATTCCCTGGAAACTCAAGAATGCGATAGATACCAGCTACATGCAAAAACATAAAAAATAAGTTTTTAGAAACGTATTTTTATAAAAAAAAGAAACATCCCACCGATAAAAACGTATCGTGTGATGTTTCTTTTTGCCTGCTTTATACAGTTCGTCTATTTTTCTGCAATAAGTTCTTTATTGTTCCAGATGTATTCTACTCCTGAATACAGGGTAAGGACTACGCATATATACATCATAAGGTTTGCAAATGGCAGGCTGAGAAGAAGCATTATTATCGCCAGCATCTGAGTTACTGTCTTTATTTTTCCTCCACCTGAAGCTGCTATTACTTTGCCGTTTGTAGCTGCTATTGCTCTTATTATGGATATTGCATATTCTCTTGTAATTATTATAACTACAAGCCAAGCATCCACCCTTTGTATCTGAACCAGAAACAAAAGAGCCGCCGCTACAAGTACTTTGTCTGCAAGAGGATCCATAAATTTCCCAAAATCTGTCACTAAATTATGTTTTCTAGCCAAATATCCATCGAGAAAATCCGTAAATGACGCTACTGCAAATATCAAGGTACTTATTATCATAATTGATTGAGATTTTTCATAATATGCTGATACTAGAAAAAATGGTACTAATATAAATCTTAATACAGTAAGTTTGTTTGGCGTATTCATTTTATTTAAGCTCTCCTATCAGGTCATATTCCAGGGAATCCGTTATTTTAACATTTACAAACTGCCCTTTTTTAAGTTCTTTGTCCGTGTGTATAAATACCAGACCGTCTATCTCCATCATATCCCTGTAGGTTCTTCCCTCATATACGCCTTCGTCCGCCTTGCATTCTATGATAGCTTCCATGATGCTTCCAACAAAGGTTTTGTTTTTTTCAGAAGAAATATGCTGCTGAACTTCCATCAGGCGATTTTTTCTTTCCTGTTTGATTTCTTCATCTATCTGTCCGTCTAAAAGTGCTGCCGGAGTATCTTCTTCCTGTGAGTATGCAAATACTCCCAGTCTGTCAAACTTTACATCCTGAACAAATTCACACAGTTCCTGGAACTGTTCTTCTGTTTCTGTAGGGAAACCTACTATTATTGACGTTCTTATGCTTGCTTTTGGAATTTCAGATCTTATTCTGTCGATATTGGCTTTTATCTGAGCCTTATTTGTCTGTCTGTTCATCAGTTTGAGAATCTTGTCGTTTGCATGCTGTATTGGTATATCAAAATATGGAAGCACCTTGTCACATTCTTTAACTGCTTTTACAAAATCCTGATCCACATCTTCTGGATATGAATAAAGGATTCTTATCCATTTGAGTTCTTCTATTTTATTCAGTTCTCTCATAAGGTCGCTGATTGTTTTTCTGCCATACAGGTCCAGACCGTATTTCGTGGTATCCTGAGCTATTATTATAAGCTCTTTTACACCGTTTTTAGCTAGCTGGATTGCCTCTTTTACTACATCTTCCTGCTTTCTGCTCCTGTACTTACCTCTAAGTTTGGGGATTATGCAGTACGTGCAGTGGTTATCGCAGCCTTCTGCTATCTTAAGATATGCCGTATAAGTGTCTGTAAGCAGTGATCTTGGAATTTCCTCTTTTATATGTTTGTCTATATCGGTTATAAGGCTGTGTTTTATGCCTTTTTTCAGTTCTTCAACCTTTTCAAGTATCATGTCGAAACTTGTGGTACCAAGTACTATGTCTATTTCTGGTATCTCTGAAATCAGTTCCTGCGAATATCGCTGTGCAAGGCAACCTGTTACTATGAGATGTTTCAGCTTTCCCTTTGTTTTATATTGTGCCAGATCCAATATTTCATTTATTGATTCTTCTTTTGCAGCCTCTATAAAACCACAGGTATTTACTATTGCTATATCTGCATCTATTATATCATGGCTCTGCTCATAGTTTTTATTTAAAAGTGTTCCCAGCATCATTTCTGAGTCTACTAGATTTTTTGCACACCCAAGTGTTGAAATATATATTTTATTCATTGATTCTCCTTGTTATTAACATTAATTAATTGGCTTTTAATAATTCTTTATACCACTGTTCTACTTTGCTGCATGACTCATCAAATTCGTCCGAATCGACAGTAAATTCATATTTATACTGGTTCTGTGAATGAGCATACAGTTTGTCATAATAGTTTTCCATAAGAAATTTAGCTATGGTATAATAGTCTTTTTCTTTAGTTCTTTCTAAGAGCATCTCTATATTAGCCTTTCCAAGAGTGTCTTTAAGTCTATTTATTGACATTTCAAGCAATTCATCATTATCCCAGCATTTAAGGGTGTAGTCTTTGACGCATCGGTTTACTCTTCCTTCGATCGAAGCTTCTACAAGTATGTGATACCCGCTTTGCATCAATTCCCAGAAAGAGCCTGAAATGATGCATCTTCCTATTTTTTTGCTTTCGCTCTCCATGAAAAGGTATTTCATGTTCTTTGCCTTTGCATTTTGAACATAGTCAAAAATCTGGGTTTCAAAATATTTTTGTGTTGGTGATATATCACTGTAATATATGCCTCCAAATGCGGATCCGCTGTTTCTCGCATAATATTCAAGATCTATTATTCCTAATCCTCGTTTTTCCAGTTCGATAAGCATCTCTGTTTTGCCTATGCCCGTATGTCCATGAAGTACTACAAAGCTGAAATCGTCTTTAAGATTTTCCAGAGTACTTATCACATGAGTCCTGTAATTTTTATAACCTCCATCAAGCTTAATTACTTCTATACCGCAGCTGTTTATAAAATCTACGACAGCGCTGCTTCTCATTCCACCTCTGAAACAGTAGATTATCACATTAGTATGTTCTTCCTTTAACTTTTTTATACGCTTGAATAAATCAGTAAGTTTTGGGGCTACATATTCCAGTCCCGTTTCTACGGCCTCCTGCTTGCCCTTATTTTTGTAAAGGGTTCCTATTATGGCTCTTTCGTCATTGTCAAGTATGGGTATGTTTATGGCTCCATATATATGGTCTGCCTCAAATTCCAGGGGACTTCTTACGTCTATGAATAATTTGTTTTCTAATGCTAATGCCTGTGTTAATTGTATTGATTCCATCGTTCTCCTTTAGGACTATTCTAATATTTCTATCTGTTTTGCATAGATTTTTCGTGGTTTTGCTCCGTCCATCGGACCGCATATTCCACGGTCTTCCATTTCATCAATTATTCTTGATGCCCTGTTGTAACCCAGTCTGAATCTTCGTTGAACAAGCGATGTGGATATCTGACCGTTTTGCTGCGCAAACTCAATTACTTCGTCAATCAGCGGGTCTACTTCTTTTTCTTTTTTTTCATCATTTTTGAGCTTTATAGTCTCTTCTATTATATCTCTGATTTCCTTTTTTTCTTTTGGGGACTGTTTTGTAATAAATTCCACTATATTTTTCACTTCTTTGTCTGTTATAAATGCGCCTTGTATCCGCTGCGCTTTTGACATTCCCTGTGGAGAATAAAGCATATCCCCTTTACCTATAAGCTTTTCCGCTCCAACAGAGTCTAGTATTGTCCTTGAATCCACCTGTGAAGATACTGCGAAAGCTATTCGTGAAGGTATGTTTGACTTTATAAGACCAGTTATTACATCCACGGATGGTCTTTGGGTCGCAAGCACAAGGTGCATCCCGCAGGCTCTTGCCATCTGTGCAAGTCTGCAGATTGCCTCTTCTACCTCGTTTGGACTTACCATCATGAGATCTGCGAGTTCATCAACTATTATTACTATTCTAGGCATTTTTTCTTCGATATCCTCAAGTTCATTATATCCCTTAATATCTCTTACCCTATTTTCTGCAAATAACTTGTATCTCTTGTTCATCTCGTTTACTGCCCAGCTCAGAGCATAGGGAGCCTTCTTCATGTCGGTGACTACCGGTATAAGTAGATGCGGGATATCATTATATATCGAAAGTTCTACCATTTTGGGGTCTATCATTATGAATTTAACTTCGTCTGGCTTAGCTTTGAAAAGTATGCTGCATATCAGAGCATTTACACATACACTTTTTCCTGAACCAGTTGCTCCTGCTACCAGCATATGAGGCATTTTAGATATATCTGAAACTATAGGCCTGCCTGAGACGTCCTTTCCCAGAACAAAAGTCAGCTTTGACTCCGCCTCAAAAAATTCCTGGCTTTCAAGGACGCTTTTGAAGCTTACCATATCAGTCTCCGCATTTGGAAGTTCAATCCCAATCAGCGATGTTCCTGGGATTGGAGCTTCAATTCTTATTGCAGCAACTGCTGCGAGTGCAAGAGCAAGATCATCTGACAAATTTAGTATTTTGGATACTTTCACTCCAGCTTTGGGTTGCAATTCATATCTTGTTATTGTAGGCCCTACCGACACATTTACAACTTTGGACTCTATTCCAAACAGCTGAAGGGTTTCTTCCAGTTTTACTGAATTTTTCTGTTGTTTTGTAGGATCTTTAAATTTCATTTTATAATCTTTTAAAAGCAACATGGACGGCAGGATATACTTAACTTCTGATATATCTGCAGACCCTTCGCTTCTTGCCAATTCTAAATCTTCAGGATGTTCTTTTTCCATCTGATTTTTAATAAAGGCTTCTCTTTCATCTATAATATCTACATGCTCGTCATTTTCTGTATTCACTGTAATTGACTCGTTTTCTTTTGATATATTTTCTGTTGGCTCGCTTTTTTCAATTTCTGAAGCTTTATCATTTGCATCAGATACTTCCGTATATGCACATTGCAATTTTTGACTTTGCGTTTTACTTTTTATTAACAATGGAGAATATTCCATTGTGTCAGCAAGATTTTTTAATTTTTCAATATTCTTTATATGATGCTTTGAATTTTCCTCAATATTGAATCTCAATACATCGTCATCCTTGATTGCATCCTCAGTAATTTCGCACGCCGAAACCGAAACACCTTGTGATTCCCCCGCTGTTTCAGAAGTTTTGTTTTCTGTTTCAAATATATCCTTGTGTGATAACATGCTGTCTTCTTTTTTTATATCACGCTGAAGTTCTTTCGCTGGAAGCTTTGGAAGTTCCTTTGATTCACTGTCTACATAAAATTTTTCAAGGAAGTCATATCTGTCATTGCTTTTTTTAGCTATTTTATTTTCTTCAAATGCCTGGGGCTCTTTTAGAAAGTTTTTTTTCGGTCCTTTAATTTTAGGTTTTACATCTTTGGAATCTTTATCTTCGGTTATATAATCCAAAGCTTTGTCTTTCATGTTTTTTGCGATATTATTGCTTTTTTTAGCCAGTATGATACTCGCGTCCCCAAGTTTTGAAGGAGACCACTTGAAGTAGTATATGCCTACAAATAAATATATGGATATAGAGATTACAAACATGCCCGTTTTACCTATTAATTTATCCAAGAAATAAGCTGTGATGTGCGGCCATATTCCTATTCCATCACCTGCTATGGAACTTATGAAAATAATCCGTATTGTTTCAAAGCTGAACTTACCCCCAAATATGGTTTCCAGGTTTAGAGCGCCATAAAATATTATGGTGGCAACACTCACAAGAATAATCATTACCGGCGAGATGGAATGTAGGCTGAATTTCGAACTGTATACCAGCCTTATAGCTCCTATTATGAGCAGTGTCAGTGCTATTATAATAGAAAGTTTTGCAAACTGTCCCAGCATTATTGCTTTTATGCCTTTTCCTATGAATCCCATGGCATTCGTGGTTATTGAAAGCGTGGTTACCATACCAGCTATGACCATAAACAGTGCCGTTACATTTTGTCTTCGAAAGTCCTCCGCTGAGGTTGTTTTTTTCGCAGCAGTATTACTTTTATTTGTATTTTTTTTATTATTAGGTATGGATTTTTTGATTCTGCCCCCATTAGCTTTAACTGATGAAGATTTTGTCCCTGTTTTTTGTTTAATTGAAGTCTTTTCAGGTACACGTTTCTTGGTGTTTTCTGTCTTTTTTGTTACCGCTGAACTTTTTATATTCGCCAATTTGTACCCCCTGTATATTTATTATAACTTTTATATTATACCATATTTATAGTTTAATTACCATTTAAAATAGCCAGAGGTAAGCCCCTGGCTATGCTGAAATCTATACACTGCAGTAAACATAAAGCGTATGAAACTCTAAACCTTCAAATTGAAACAAGTTCTGTTGAAATATCATATAGATTTATAAATAATATTTTTTTGCTTAGAAGTTCGCCTCTATGAATAAGTATCTTTATTCCTTCCGAAACTTGATAAGCTGCCACCAGCGCTGGTGTGAAGGATGGGTTTCCAAGATTATTTGAAATATCCCTGCCCTCGATATTTGCATATATTTTAGCTAAAGTTTTATCGCCGGGCAGCACGGTGCTGACCTGTCCATACCATCCAGATATCGCCCCATGTATGAGTGGTATGCCTCTTTTTTCACATTCATCTTCCAGTAGCAACCTGCTATCTATGTTATCGAGTGCGTCCATTGCCAAGTCGCATCCATTAAGTATTTCTTTCGCATTTTCTATGGTGAAATTTTGAGTCCATGGTATTATCCTTATTTCTGGATTAACATTTTTCATCCTTTCAAAGGCTTGAGATGCTTTGTTTTTCCCCAGGGAATTCATGTCTGATAATATCTGCCTGTTGAGATTTGTCTCCTCGAATATATCTCCATCTACTGCTGTTATTGTTCCAATTCCGATTCTTCCCATCATTTCTATTATGTATCCTCCAAGCCCTCCACAGCCTATGACGGCTATCTTTTTATTCCTGAGAGACTCGTTTTCTTCAGTTGTAAGGGTCTGCATGTTTCTGGCATATCGGTTCATATATCCTCCTTTAACAATACTGTCAACACTGCAATTGTAACACAATTTCCTTTTTAATTAAAGTATTTCAAATAAACAAAGACCACTTAATCAAAAGTGGTCTTTGTTTATTTATTTATTTTTCGAAATTAGTCTGCTAATATAGCAACAACAACTCCTGATCCTACTGTTCTTCCGCCTTCTCTTATTGCGAATCTTAGTCCTTCTTCGATTGCAATTGGAGTAATCAGTTCAACGAT
>JBATTG010000240.1:0-21251 GCA_049670425.1 Proteocatella sp. | reverse complement strand
GTTATAGATTTGGATGCTGAAAATATATTTGGAAAAAGGAGAACAATGAAGATTTCCCTCAAGTTAAAACTTATAATATCGTATGTATTAATATTGGTATTTGTAATTTCATCGCTTTTGATAACATCGAATTTCATGCTCGAAAAGCAGTTTCAAAGCTATGTTCAGAAAAACCAGGAACAAATAAATCTTAATATAGTAAACCAGCTTGCAAGAGAGTATGATTCAAAGGGCAATCTGGATGAAAATTTTCTGATGGCCATTGGTGAAGGGGCTCTCGGTCAGGGAATAGTGATGATGGTGAATGACACCGAGGGAAAAGAGATATTCTGCATGAGCTGCATAGATAGTATGCAATGTGAAAATATGATAAACGCCATGGAAAGTACGATGATTGAGAGATATCCAAATTGGGATGGAGAATATACCGAGAAGCAGTACGAAATAAGAAGTAATGGAAAATTATATGGTACGGCAACCCTTGGTTATTATGGACCGTTTTACTATAATTCTCAGGACATTCAATTCATCGGAGTTCTTAACCGGATATTTCTTGTCGTTTCAATCGTTTTTGCTGGAATAGCAATACTTCTGGGGTATTTAATGGCAAACAGAATAGCAAAACCCATCAGGAATGTAATTGAAAAAACAGCAGAGATTGGCCAGGGGAAATATGAAAACCGCATAAGTTGCAAATCAAATGTAAAAGAGCTGTGCCAATTGGTAGGCAGCGTTAACAACCTCGCAAACACCTTGGAAATTCAGCAGGAAATTAAAAAGAGAATGGCGAGCGACTACGCCCATGAATTCAGGACACCTCTTACATCACTTCAGATAAACATGGAGGGAATGATAGATGAGGTCTTGGAAATAAGCAACGAAAGACTCGAAGGCTGTCTTGACGAGATACTCAGATTGTCAAGGATGGTATCTGATATAGATAAAATAGTGGAACTGGAAAATGAAAGCCTAATTTTGAATAGGGAAATATTTGATGTAAGTGCGCTTATAAAAGCCATACTCAGAAGTTTTGAAGGAGAAGCAAAACAGAAGAATATTCAATTTGAATTTACTGAAAAAGAGTGCAATCTGCTGGCGGACAAAGATAAAATAAGCCAGGTGTTTATAAATCTTATATCAAATGCGGTAAAATATACCGACGAAGGAACTATAAGCATAGGTCTCGAAGAAACAGATGAAAACTTAAAAATCAAAATAAAGGATACTGGAATTGGGATTTCAGAGGAAGATGTGAATCACATATTCGAGTATCTTTACAGGGCCGATGAATCCAGAGACAGACAGACAGGAGGCTCGGGCATCGGACTTTCTATAGTCAAATCCATTGTCATGGCGCATGGCGGGACAATAGATGTCAGCAGCATTTTGGGAGAAGGAACAGAATTTGTAATAAAACTGAATAGAAATTACTAAAACTATTGCTAAAAAAGATCTTTTGAGCCAAAACTCAGGAGATCTTTTTTTATGTGTTTTTTTCAAAATAAATCTGATAAATTTCGAATCTCCACACAATCTCCATATAAAGCTGATAAACTTGAAAAAATAAATAAAAGATATGTATTAGTTCACAGGCGCAACCTTTTCAAGGTAATATGCAGGGATAAGAGGAGGTATTTAAATGAAAAGCAGAGAAGCTGTAATAAGTTACAAAATAGATGGCATGACGTGCAACGGATGTGAGCAACGCATAGAGTCAAGACTTGGAAAAATTCCGGCTATAAAATCAGTAAAAGCTGAATATGCAACAGGAACAGCATCCGTGGCCTATAATGCTGATGAGATTTCATCTGAGGAAATAGTAAAAATACTTGAGAAGATGGGTTATTCAACAGGCAAGGTCGACTCGGCCGCAAAATTCAAAGAAATCGGATTCATATCATTTATCATGATTGGTATTTATATGCTATCTAAAGCTTCAGGACTGCTTAATATATTCAATGAATTTCCAATAGCACAAAGTGGAATGGGATATGCAACGATATTTGCAATAGGAGTACTTACCTCGGTGCACTGCATAGCGATGTGCGGAGGTATAAACTTATCTCAATGCGTACCTCAGGGGGCAAGGCTTATAGACGATAATCGAAAAACTGCAAGCCTGCTTCCAAGTTTTAAATATAATTTGGGAAGAGTAATATCTTACACGGTCATTGGAGGAATTGCAGGAGCGCTCGGATCTGCAGTAAGTTTTTCAGGCAGTGCCAAAGGTCTTGTAGCAGCATTTGCGGGTGTTTTTATGATTATAATGGGCTTAAATATGCTGGATATATTTCCGGGGCTGAAGAAATTCAACATAAGGGTACCAAAGGCAATAACAAAGAGAATAAATATTAAAAAACAATCAAGTACACCTTTTTATGTCGGACTTCTTAACGGCCTGATGCCCTGTGGTCCACTTCAGGCAATGCAGCTTTATGCACTTTCAACAGGCTCAGCTGTTCAGGGTGCCGTTTCAATGTTCCTGTTCAGTTTAGGTACAGTTCCCTTTATGTTTGGGTTAGGAGTGGTGAGTTCTATGCTAAGTAAAAAATTTAAAAAAAGAATGATGTTGGTAAGTGCAGTATTAGTTGTGGTACTTGGAATGTTTATGTTTCAAAATGGCATTAGCCTTTCGGGAATGGACTTTGGAGGCGTAAGTGCGCAGAACTCTGTATCAAGAGAGATGGTTCTCGAAGATGGGAAACAGGTTGTTACCACTGAAGTTGGGCCTAGCAGCTATGAACCCATAGTAGTTCAAAAAGATATACCAGTTAAGTGGATAATAAATGTGGATGAAGAAAATCTCAACGGATGCAACAATGAGATACTTGTTCCTAAGTATAATCTGGATATAAAATTACAGCCAGGTGAAAATATAGTGGAATTTACACCAACAGAAAGCGGCACAGTGAAATATAGCTGCTGGATGGGAATGATAAGAAGTTCGATTACAGTAGTAGATGATTTGCAGTCAGAAGATGCCCTGAAATCATCAGCTGATAATGTTTTGGGAACTTCAGGAGGTTCAGGCGGGTCATGTTGTGCGGTAGAACTTAATAACTAGACAAAAATAATGAAAATCAGAAAAGAGGAAAATTATGAAGCGAGAAACCTTAAAAATATCAGGAATGACTTGTGCTGCCTGTTCAGCTAGAATAGAGAAGGTCGTTTCTAAGATAGAAGGAGTGGAGAGCGTAACCGTAAACCTTACGACGGAAAAGCTTTCTGCCTATATCGACGAAGAAAAAACAAGCTTGGAGCAGATAGAAAAAGCTGTTGAAAAAGCTGGATTCGGATGGACTCAAATAAAAGAAGGCAGCAAGCAGGTAGATGAAGACAAGCAGAAAAAAGAACGGGAAATAAAGATCCTGTGGACAAAATTTATCGTAGCTGCAGTATTTTCGATCCCTTTGCTTTATATTTCTATGGGATCGATGATTAGCTTTTTCAATGCACCGATACCTGAATGGATTAACCCTATGCAGCATCCATTGAACTTTGCACTTGTCCAGATTGCGCTTACTTTGCCGGTGTTGATTGCAGGGCATAGATTCTACGCAGTAGGATTCAAGGCAATATGGATGAAAAGTCCCAACATGGACAGTCTTATAGCCATGGGTACTTCAGCGGCTCTGTCATACAGCCTCTATGCAACGTACGAGATATCGACTGGTAAAATGGGATATGTGGAGGGCCTGTATTTTGAAACAGCAGGAGTTATTATTACCCTTATACTTCTTGGAAAATCGCTGGAAGCCGTGTCAAAAGGAAGAACTTCGGAGGCAATCAAGAAGCTGATGGGACTTGCTCCAAAGACCGCAATCATAATAAAAAATGACAAAGAAATTGAAATTTCCATAGATGATGTGCAAGAAGGAAATATTGTTCTTGTGAAGCCGGGTGCAAAAATTCCAGTAGATGGAGAAATCGTAGAAGGCTTTACCACAATAGACGAAGCGATGCTTACAGGTGAAAGCATGCCGGTAGACAAAAAAGTGGGAGACAAGGTATTTGCAGCAACTATAAATAAAAATGGACTCATAAGATTTAAAGCTACAAAAGTCGGTGAAAATACGGCGCTTGCACAGATAATAAAACTGATAGAAGACGCTCAAAGCTCGAAGGCTCCAATAGCTCAGCTGGCAGACGTAGTATCGGGATACTTTGTCCCCTCAGTATTTGTAATAGCACTTTCGGCATTTGCACTCTGGATGCTGAGCGGGGAGAGTCTTTCTTTTTCCCTTACAATATTCATCTCAGTGCTTGTCATAGCATGTCCTTGCGCCCTTGGCCTTGCGACACCTACAGCTATAATGGTCGGTACAGGTAAAGGTGCCGAAAAAGGAATTCTTATAAAAGGCGGGGCGGCGCTTGAAACGACTTACAAGATAGATACCATAATATTCGATAAAACGGGTACGATAACCGAAGGAAAACCAGAGGTAACGGACATAATTGCGTTGGATGGGATCGAAGAGGAAAAACTTCTTCAGCTTACGGCTTCAGCCGAAAAAGGAAGCGAGCATCCCCTTGGAGAGGCTATAGTAAAAAACGCGAAGCAGAGAAATCTTGAGTTTTTCGCGATAAAAGACTTTGAAGCCATAACGGGGCAGGGAATAAGCGTAATCATAGAAGGAATGCAGCTCTTGATTGGAAATCTTAAACTTATGACAGAAAAAGATATTTTTGTCGAAAATGTTAAAAGTGATTCCGATATGCTGGCAGGCCAGGGGAAAACTCCTATGTACGTTGCAATAGACGGCAGGCTTGCGGGAATAATTGCAGTTGCAGACGTTGTAAAACCAAGCAGTGCCAAGGCAATAAAGAAACTAACTGAAATGGGAATAGAAGTCGCCATGATTACGGGAGACAACAGATACACCGCAGAGGCAATCGCCAGACAAGTTGGAATAACAAGAGTCATGTCAGAAGTTCTTCCACAGGATAAGTCAGGTGAAGTAAAGAAACTTCAAGCTGAGGGGAAAAAAGTAGCCATGGTAGGAGACGGAATAAATGACGCTCCGGCTCTTGTTCAGGCAGATATTGGAATTGCCATAGGTTCAGGAACAGATGTAGCCATGGAGTCGGCGGATATAGTGCTTATGCACAGCGACCTTATGGATGTTCTTGGGGCAATACAGCTTTCCAAAAGTACAATAAAAAATATAAAGCAGAACCTGTTTTGGGCATTTGCCTACAACGTAGCAGGAATACCACTGGCAGCAGGAGTATTCCATATATTCGGAGGACCGCTTCTTAACCCTATATTTGCAGCAGCGGCGATGTCGTTGAGTTCAGTATCGGTAGTTTCAAACGCCTTGAGATTGAAAAACTTCAAGGTATCAGAATAAAAAAAGCATAATGGTAAAGAGACTGTTCTAACTATTCAATTTGGAAGGTGAAATCACAGAGAAATAATTGTAGCACCTTTGAAAAAGTGATATAATCAAAAGATAGAGTTCACGCCTGAAGCGTTAAAAATGTATATTAAAAACATAAAAACAGATGACAAGAAAAAGAAAAATCCTAAGGAGAAATTAATATGAAAACAGTAATAAAAGTAGAAGGAATGATGTGTTCCCATTGCGAAAACAGAGTAACTACAGTGCTGTCGGCAGTGGAAGGTGTATCATCGGTAGTGGTAGACCTTCCAGGGAATACAGTAACGGTTGAGCATACAGAAGATGTAACCTTTGATATTCTTAAAAATGAAATTGAAGATCAGGGTTATGACGTTATAGCCTAAGCCAGGCAACCGGCAAGATAATATGTTTATGATAAGCGAAATGTAAATAATCATAAAAAAACCCTATTGAAACCTTCAAAAAAGGAAGCCAATAGGGTTTTGGTGTTTAACAGTATTTCAAGAAGACTTTTTGAATTTAAAAAAATACTATTAGATTGCGGCTAGTCAGCCGTCACAGATACATGGTGAAGCCTGCTTAAATTCTTGAGTTCAGCAATTATAAATCCGATGGCAATAATAGAAGCCACAAGATCAGAAATTGCATTGCTCATATAGATGCCTCCAACTCCAATTACAGGAGCCAGAATCAGTACGCTTGGCACGACGATCACGCCATATCGAAGGAAGGAAAGTATGCTCGACAGCTTTGGCTTTCTGACCGACTGAAAATATTGAGAACTTACTGTCTGAAGCCCTACAAGTGGAAGCATGCTTAGATAAATCCTGATGGCCTTTGACGAAATAGTAATAAGCTGAGGATCATCGGTAAAAAGCCTTACAATGACGAACGGAAACAGCTGAATAGCTGCGAATAAGACTACGGAAAGGATGAAGGCATAAAACAGCGAGAGCTTCAGCGAAGCCGCCACACGGTCGTATTTCTTCGCGCCCCAGTTGTAACCGCATATGGGCTGGTTTCCCTGTACAATTCCAAAAACTATCATATGATAGAAACTGAAAACTGTAGACATTATAGTAACCGAGGCTATGTCCAGATCAGTTCCATAATGAAGGAAGCTCCAGTTAAGGAATATATTTACAAAAGTTGCCAGAACCTGAACAAAAAACGAAGGAGAGCCATTATGCAGTATCTGTAAAATCAAATCCCATTCATTTTTAACCTTCGCAAGCTTAAGATGAATCGCAAAACCTCTACCTTTTATAAAGACTAAGACAACATAAATTGTAAGCACCATCTGGGAAATGACTGTAGCAATAGCAGCCCCCGCAATCCCCATATCGAGTACGAATATGAAAATAGGGTCCAAAATCATGTTAAGCAAAGATGAAAAAAGGATAATCTTCATTGATATGCTTGCCTTGCCAATCGCCCTGAGGGAATTGTTAAGACAATACCCGGGAATTCCAAAGATGGCACCGATTATAAGAATATTGATATAAGTCTTAGCATAGGGCATAACCTGGTCAGAAACTGAAAGCAGTTTCATCAGTGAATCCTGGAAAATCATATATAATGCCGCAAAAACGACCATGGCTATTACAATATATTTAAATGAAAGAAAAAGAATATCTTCAGCTTCATCTTTTTTTCCTTCGCCGAGCTTGATAGATATAAGGGTAGATGAGCCTACGCCGACAAGAAGCACAAGAGCCATCTGTAGAATTTGAAGAGGCATGGTAATGCCAACCCCAGTAAGCGCAAGGGAATCAATTCTTCCTACAAAAATTCTGTCTACCACATTAAAAATCGCACCACTGAGCATTCCAAGGATTGCAGGGATACTCAGTTCCCACAAAAGCTTATTTATACTTTCTTCACCCAATCTATTGTTCATTTTTACTCCTTTTTAGTGTATAATAACTATATGTGACTCTTACATGCAACAAATTATTTACAAATGTGTGTAAACAGATTATAATATATAATTCGAAATAAATAAATAAGAAAATAAAATCATAAAAAATAAATCGATAAATAAGCTGAAAAGAGGGACTTATGCAGTATAGCGCACTTTCTCAAATATATGATGAACTCATGGTAAATGTTGACTACAAAATGTGGGGATCTTACCTAGAAGAACTGATCATAGAGCAGGGAGAAAAACCTTTAAATATTTTGGAACTAGGCTGTGGAAGCGGCAATGTAACCCTGGAGCTTTTAAATAAAGGTTATGAAGTCGTAGGAATAGACTACTCCGAAGAAATGCTTGAAATCGCAAGAGCAAAAACTGAAGAATTCGCAGATGCGGCAATTTACATTCAGCAGGACCTTAGAGAAATAGATTTTGAAATATATGAAATAGACACTGTCATCAGTGCCAACGACACCTTCAACTATATAACAAAAATAGAAGAAGTAGAACACATCCTGGCGTATTTGCATCCAAGACTGAAAAAAGGCGGCCAGCTGGTATTTGATATCAGTTCCCAGTACAAACTGGAAAATGTACTGGGCAACAATACCTATGGCGAAAGCTTCGATGATATGGTATACCTGTGGGAGAATTTCTATGACAAAGAGGAAAAACTCATAAACATGGAAATAAACTTTTTTGAAAAAACAGGGAAATCCTATGAAAGATTCAGCGAAACCCATATACAAAAAGCATATACAGTAGAAGAGATAACCAATATTTTACAAAAAACAGGGTATGAGAATATAAAAGTGCATGCAGACTTTAATAAAGAAGAAGGCTTCAAGGAAGATTCACAGAGGATATTCTTCAGTTGCAGAAAATAAAAAAAGTAAAAGAACCAATCAACAAGTCGAAAGGAAAATCAAATAAATGGGAAAAATAGTAAGAGCAGTAAGTGGAGACTACTCAGTAAGAATGTTTGCAATAGATTCAACAGATATGGTAGAAGAAGCAAGAAAACTTCATGACACTACGCCAGTTGTTACCGCGGCCCTTGGAAGAATGATAACCGCTGCATCCATGATGGGCGTGATGATGAAGGGTGATAACGACAAACTGACAGTCATAATAAAAGGCGATGGGCAAATCAAAAACATCACATGCGTAGTCGATTCAAAAGGCACCGTAAAGGCGTACCCGGTAAATCCGTATGTAGATCTTCCAATAAGAGAAACAGATGGAAAACTTGATGTTTCAGGCGCAATAGGCAAAGAAGGCAAACTCATATTAATAAGAGACCTTGGCCTGAAAGACCCGTACATCGGTCAGATAGATCTTGTAAGCGGAGAAATAGCAGAAGACCTTACGGCGTATTATGCCTATTCAGAGCAGCAACCATCGGCAATAGCCCTTGGAGTTCTTGTAGACACAGACCTCAGCGTAAAATCAGCAGGAGGATTCATAATTCAGCTTATGCCAGATGCTACCAACGAGCAGATAGACAAGCTGGAAGCCAACCTTGCAAAAATTAAATCAGTATCACACTTTATAGACGAAGGCCATTCACCAGAAGCACTTGTGGAAATACTTCTTGATGGATTCGACCCTGTAATTAACGATAAAATAGACGTAAAGCTTCAGTGTGACTGCAGCAGAGAAAGAATGGAAAGAGCGCTGATAAGTATAGGTATAAAAGACCTTGAAGAAATACTTCTTGAGGACAAAAAAACCGAAATACAGTGCCACTTCTGCAACAAGAAATACAATTTTGATGAGAATGACCTTACAAAATTAATAGATGGATTAAAGAATAATTAGGAGAAAAAATGCTGAATAAAGATGAAATATATGAAATACAAGTAGTAGACATGGGACACAAAGGCGAAGCGATAGGTAAAGTAGACGGATTTACAGTATTCGTAGACGGAGCTGTAAAAGGCGACATAGTTAGAGGAAAAGTAACTCTTTCAAAGAAAAGCTATGCCGTAGCAGAACTTGTAGAAATAGTGACTCCAAGCGAAGACAGAGTGACACCAAAGTGTAAACTTTCAGGAATATGCGGCGGATGTCAGATAATGCATATGGATTACAACAAGCAATTAGAAATGAAACAAGACCAGATAAAACAAAATCTTTCAAGAATCGGAAAAATAGAAGAGCCAAACCTTCTTCCAATAATAGGAATGGAAAATCCATACAACTATAGAAACAAGGCTCAGTTCCCGCTTGAAATAGACAGCAACGGCAAACTTCAGATAGGATTCTACAAGAAATTCAGTCATGATGTAATTCCTTTTGACACTTGCTACATTCAAGACTCAGTAAATGACAAGATACTGAAAGTAGTAAAAGAATATATAGCAAAAAATGATATATCAATCTACGATGAGAAGACAAACAGCGGTAACATAAAGAGAATAGTTACAAAAGTAGGCTTCAAAACAGGCGAAATAATGGTTGTAATAGTTACAAAAAGCAAAATACTTCCAAATAACGACCAATTAGTGACAATGCTGAAAAAAGAAGTACCAGGACTTAAGACTGTAGTTCAAAACATAAACCCAAAACAGACAAATGTAATACTTGGAGAGAAAAACTTCGTACTGTTTGGCAAGGGAACAATAACAGACAAACTTCATGACCTTGTGTTTGAAATATCTCCAAATTCATTCTATCAGGTAAACCCTGTTCAGACAGATGTGCTTTATACAAAAGCCCTTGAGTTTGCAAACATAGACAACACAAAAACAGTAGTCGACGTATACTGCGGAATCGGAACAATATCACTTTTCCTTGCTCAAAAAGCAAAAAAAGTAATAGGCGTAGAAGTTCTTGAGCAGTCAATCGAAGATGCTAAGAGAAATGCAAAACTAAATAAGCTTAACAACGCAGAATTCCTTTGCGGTAAAGCAGAAGAAGTACTTCCAAAGCTTTATGAAGATGGAATCAGAGCAGACGTAGTAGTAGTAGACCCTCCAAGAAAAGGCTGTGAAGAAATAGTACTGAAGACAATAGCTGAAATGAACGTAGAAAAGATAGTATACGTATCATGCAACCCTTCAACACTTGCAAGAGACATCGAAATTCTTTCGCATCACGGATACAAGATGGAAATCGGACAGGGAGTTGATATGTTCCCACACTCTATGCATATAGAGACTGTGGTATTACTACAACGTCAGAAATAATAGAAATCCTAGTGTTTAGAATGACTACAAGGTTTTATACCTTTAACACAAAAGGTAGTGATTATACCAATAAAGAGCAAATTAATGGGATGGAAGTATGTATTGCAGTGAGGATATAGTGTGTGGGAACACATCAGAATGCCTTATTGGAATACAGACTTGTCTCAAAAATAGATTAAATTAATGTGTATTTGAAAAAATGCACGTCATACACTGACCGTAACTATTAAGCTGATAGTGCGGTCTTTTTATTTTCAAAAAAAAAGTGTTTGACGTGTTAAGCATTTTTTTTGAGAACATAAACACTGATACCCAACAATAGGCTAAAATACGGGATTTGAGCCTATTGATATTCAATTTTGGTGTTTGTTTGAAAGAAAAAAGGATATGTCATTTGAGAAATGTAGCAACTAGAAAAGAGATACGTTTTTTATTTGTTATGAAAATTATATAGAAATTGAGTTATTAATGTATTTGTGATAGAATATTGTTTAGAATGTAACAAAATAAGGTTTTTGCAATGGCTGTCCGCTATAAGAAATTATTTAAATTGCTTATAGAACAAAAAATGACAAATGCAGAACTTTCTGAAAAGGCGGGTTTTAGTGCAAATATTATTACACGCCTAAAAAGAAATGGATATGTTTCTCTTGAAAGTATTGAGAAAATCTGCAATGTACTAAACTGTAGTGTGGATGAAATATTAGAATTTATAAAAGAAGATATAATATGATAGGATTTAGAATTGTGCCGATTATTGAATAGATTGGAAAAGATAAAACTATAACCGTAAGTATTGTGTGCAGACGTATGCAAAGTAAAAAAATATGAAGATTTTTGATAAAAATTTAAATTTGTTGGTAAACATGCCTAATTATTTGCTGTTGTCGAAAAGATTCGGGAACACATGAATTAGGCAAAATAAAACTTAAGGGGGCTTCGATGAATACGGAAATAATAAGCAAATTGGTTATGTTAAACATAGATGATATTAGGAGTTGGGTAACGTTTGCTGCTGACATTTCAATTTTACTAATTACAGTCTACACATTTAAGTTGACCTTTATTTCTAGTAAATTGAGAATTTTGAATTATGGAAAATCCTTATAGATAAAGATATGAAGAAAAAGGATCTGCAATCAAATGCTGGTATTAGTTGGGGCTTCTGTTACGAAACTTTCAAAAGGTGAAAATGTTAGTATGGATGTATTAATAAAAGTCTGTAAAGCATTGGAATGTGATATTGGAGATATTGTGGAGCTGGTTTCGTCTGAAATCGATTCTACAGAAATGTGAGGTGTTTATATGGCAAATAATAATTCAAAAGTAATAAGTCATGCAAGTCCACATACAGTTAAGAAATTTGAGTTAATAGAATCTTACATAAAATCATGGGCGCAGAAGCTTATGCTTACAAAAAATTGTACAGGTATAATATTTATAGATTGTATGTGTAATAGTGGTGTATATGAAGATGGTGATAAAGAAACCGTTTATGGGACTCCGATACGAGTTGCAAATGCTCTGATTGATGTGGCTAGAACTTATCCTTCGAAACAGGTTCATTTGTATTTTAATGATAATGATACAAATAAAATTAAGGAATTAAAAAAGCACATACCTGCGGATGAAAGAAATTTTAAAGTAATAACAACTACAAAAGATGGAAATGAACTTCTTAAATTCATAGGCCCACAATTGAATAATAATAGTTTTATGCATTATTTTTTATTATATGATCCATATGACGCATCAATAGATTGGGAGGCTTTGACACCATTTTTAAATCATTGGGGAGAAGTTTTGATTAATCACATGATTTCTGACTCTATCAGGGCAATATCGCAGGTCAAAGATGAAAAAAAGAAAAAGAAATACACTGGAACCTATCGTGCAGGTGGTATTGAAGAGTTGATACCTTTTGGCAGTGATAAATCAGCATATGAAAAGCGAATTCTAGAAATAATACAACATATAAAAGGCTCATCGACAAGTGAGTATTATGTAGCTACATTTCCGTTCTTTAATAAGAATAATACATTAGTTTACGATCTTGTTCATTGTACAAATCACAAAAAAGGATTCAAGTTGTTTAAAGAAAGAGCGTGGAAAACTTTTGGAGATAAGTCATCAACAAAAAGGAAACAGGAATACGATGGACAGCTTGCATTTGATGTTTCTACCGGAGAAACTATAAAAGCTATCGCTGATGACGAGTATTGCTATGATGAAAACAACATGGCTGCATATGTACAAGAAAATTTCAAAGGTCAAAAAGATGTTATTCAAGATACAGTATGGGAATTACTAGACAATCATCCGATTTTTGCTTCGGATGGATATAAAAATAAAATTAAAAAGATTTTAAAAGATGATTATAGTGCAGAGGTGTCTTTGAAAAATAAGACTATCACTTTTGCAAATAGGAGAGGTTAATATGCCTGAAATAGAGGAATATATAAAACGGAAAACTATGCTCTATAAAACTGGCGTAGAATACGGAGATTACACAATTAATTTTGTGCAAGGATGCTCGCATGGGTGTAAATATCCTTGCTATGCATATACAATGAAAAAGAGATTTGGTGTTGTAAAAACTTACGATGAATGGTGTAAACCTAAGCTTGTAGAAAACACGCTGGAGTTGTTAGATAAAGAGATACCAAGGCTCAAAGATAAAATCAAGTCTGTTCAGCTATGTTTTGCAACAGATCCATTTATGTATGGTTATGATCAAATTAGTAATATGGCACTTGAGGCAATCAGAAAACTAAATACTGCTAATATAAAATGCACTGTATTGACAAAAGGAATTCTGCCGATTGAGCTAACTCAATTTTCTAACGAAAATGAGTACGGTATCACGCTTATTACATTAGATGAACCATATAGAGAAAAAATGGAACCTGGTGCGGCTACCTGCAGAGATAGAATTAATGCTTTGCAAGAGCTTCATAATGCTGGTTGTAAAACTTGGGTAAGTATGGAACCATATCCTACGCCTAATATACATGAGCAGTACTTGAGCGAATTGCTGGAAGCGATTAGTTTTACAGATAAAATTATTTTTGGGAGAACAAATTATAGCAAAGAAGCAACAGCGTATAAAAAACACAAGGCATTTTATAATGAAAAAGCTGCAGAAGTAATTAGATTCTGTGAAGCTCGTGGGATAGAATACCACATAAAAGATAAGACGATTACGGAAGATTGAGGTGAATGTTGTGGCATTATTACAAGATTTAATACAGCAGATTGATGATCCTGATCTTAGGGATAGAATTCTGAAGGAAACAAATAAATTGGCAAAAAGCAAAAAATTTGGATTAGTATTTGAAAATCATTTACCAGAATGTACACCGTTATATGATGTGCCTATTAGAGTTGGTTCAAAGGTAGCGTTGAAAAACGGTAAAGTAAATGATTTTTATGTTGTTCAGGAAATACAAATTGAAGATGCATTATGCAATCATAGAGAAACGCATGAATTAAAAACTTTTAATGTAAGTGAATTGGTAGTTATTGCAGAGTTTGGGGAGCCTATTTATCCTACTTTAAAACCAATAGACCATGTTGAAAATGCGCCTGATAGTGATTTGTGGCATACATTAATTGAGGCTGATAATTATCATGCACTACAATTTTTAGAGTATCTATATGCAGAGAAAGTAGATTGTATATATATTGATCCACCATATAATACTGGTGCGAAAGATTGGAAGTACAATAATGATTATGTAGATAGTTCGGATTCATATAGACATAGTAAATGGCTCTCAATGATAGAAAAGAGATTGAAATTAGCAAAAAAATTATTAAATCCAAGTAATTCAGTACTAATTGTAACAATTGACGAGAAAGAGTATTTACATCTTGGCTGTTTACTAGAAGAATTATTTTCAAACGGAAGAATTCAAATGGTTAGTAGCGTTATTAGTAGCCAAGGCTCAACGAGAGATGGGTTGTTTTCTAGAGCGGATGAGTATATATTTTTTGTGTTTTTGGGTGATGCAGAGGTTAGTAAGTCAGAAGATGATATGTTGAATGAAGGACAATCTGCAACTAAGAGTCAATTGTGGTTTCAATTTGTACGAACTGGAAAAGGTAATCTGAGAGAAAATTCTAAGAATTTATTTTATCCAATTTATATCAATTCAGATAATGGAAAAATAATATCGATTGGAGAGTCTATTCCTCTTGGGATGCCCAAAGATACCGTACCCGTTCCGGAGGGACAAATGGCAATATGGCCATTAACTGCCGATGGTAGAGAAGCAAGATGGCGAACAGGAACAGAGGTTGCAAACAGGCGTCTTGAAAAAGGCTTATTAAGAACGGGAAAAACATCCAGAAAATCTAGTGGATGGTCGGTGTTAACAGTTAATGAGGGCACTGAAAAGCGTATAGAACGTGGAGAAGTAGTTATCGAAAAAGTTGATGAAGTAGGGGCTGCTATCTTAATTGAAAAAGTAGGTAGTTCTTTGCGAACTCCTAAGACTGTGTGGAACAAAACATCCCACAATGCGGGGTGGCATGGTTCGAAATTATTAGCAAAATTTTTATCCGATAGAAAATTCCCGTATCCAAAATCTCTATATGCGGTTGAAGATACTTTGAAGTTAGTAACAAAAAAGAAAAATGCGTTAATAGTTGATTTTTTTGCTGGTTCTGGAACCACGCTTCATGCTGTGAATTTAATAAATGCTGCTGATAATGGAAGCAGAAGATGTATCTTAGTTACAAATAATGAAGTATCTGATGATGAAGCAAAAGAATTAAGAAAAAACAATCTTTTCCCTGGCGATGACGAATGGGAAAAATATGGTATTGCTAGATATGTTACGTGGCCACGTGCCATTTGTACAATAAAAGGTATAGACATTAAAGGAAATAAAATAGCTGATTGTTATTTAAATAGAGAATTATCAATTTCTGATGGATTTAGAGCTAATGCAGCATTTTATAAGCTAAGCTTTTTGGATAAAACATCAGTAGCACTTGGTAGACAGTTTAAAGAGCTTTTACCTGTTCTTTGGATGAAGGGCGGTGCTGTTGGTAAGTGCCCTGAATTGCCTGATGTGGAACTTCCATATATGCTAATTCTAGAGCGTAATAACATGGCTGTTTTAATGGATGAAATATATTATCCGGAATTTTATGAAAAGTTAAAGGCGTATCCAGACATACAGACAGTATATATTGTAACTGACTCTGAGAATGCCTATAGAGAAATGATTCGTTCTTATGAAAATAAAGAATGCTATCAACTTTATAGAGATTATTTGGATAACTTCAGAATTAATACGAGGAGGTAATTATGAAAGTAGAACTATTTTCGTTTCAAAAAAAATCCCTTGCTGATATACGAATGAAAACAGCAGAAGCCCTTGGTAGTTATCATAGAACACATTCACCACAGGTAGTTTCCTTTACGGCTCCAACAGGAGCGGGTAAGACAATTATAATGGCATCCTTGATAGAAAGTATTTTCTTTGGAGATGATACTTATTCAGAACAACAAAATGCAGTGATTATTTGGCTATCAGATTCACCTCAGCTTAACGAGCAATCAAAGTTAAAGATTGATTCAAAGGCGGATAAAATTCGTTTAGGCCAATGTGTTACAGTTACGGAAGATGCCTTTGATAAAGAAGTTTTTGAAGATGGGCATGTTTATTTTTTAAACACACAAAAACTTTCTAAAACCTCTAATTTAACAAAAAAAGGCGATGGAAGAAATTATTCTATTTGGGACACGTTATCTAATACAGTTAGAGAAAAAAGTGATAGATTATATTTTATAATTGACGAAGCACATCGTGGTATGCAAGGAAGAGAGGCTGGAAAAGCAACTACAATAATGCAGAAATTCCTAAAAGGTAGTTCAGAAGATGGTATACCACCTATGCACGTTGTAATTGGTATGTCTGCAACAACACAGCGATTTAATACACTTGTAGAGGGAACTTCTTCTACAATACATAAATCTGTTGTTTCTGCTGATGAGGTACGTGCATCTGGTTTGTTAAAAAATCGTATTGTAATTACTTATCCAGAGGAAAGATCTGTTAATAATGACATGGCGATTTTACAAGCGGCAGCAGATGATTGGAAAGAAAAGTGGGATCACTGGGAGCAATACTGTCGTGAACAACATTATGCTTATGTAAATCCAGTTTTTGTAATTCAAGTTTTAAATGGAAATGGTAGTAGGATTTCAGATACGGACTTGGATGATTGCTTACAAAAAATCGAGGAACGCACAGGCTTCCGCTTTGAAACAGGGCAAGTTGTTCATACTTTTGGACAAACAAATTCGTCTATTCCGGTAAATGGGATTGATGTTCGCTATGAAGAGCCTTCTCGTATTTCTGAAGATAGAAATATTAAAGTTGTATTTTTTAAAGAGAACTTGTCTACTGGATGGGATTGCCCGAGAGCTGAAACTATGATGTCTTTTAGACATGCTAATGATGCTACTTATATTGCACAGCTACTTGGACGTATGGTAAGAACACCAATGCAGATGCATATACAAGTAGATGATGTATTAAATGATGTTCATCTATATTTACCGTATTTTAATGAAAGCACAGTTAAAGATGTTGTTGAGGCACTTCAAAGTGCTGAAGGTGGAAATATTCCAACAGATATATACGGTGAAACAATTGGTGGTAGAACCTTTGAGACATTAACCGTTAAACCTAGAAAGAAAAAAGAAGATACTCCTGTTCCAGGACAATTGACACTTGATATGTTTGGTACACCTGCAGAAGCTTCTACCCATTCAGAAGCTTCTACCCATTCAGAAGCTTCAGAGACAACAAAAATAGAAGAACCTTTAAGTGAAAATACAACACCTACATTAGATACAGATATGAGCGGCGATTTAACAGATAATGTAAATGGCTATAAAGAAAATACAGAAAACGTAAGAGATACTCAACCTGAAAATGCAACTATTTGTATTCAAAATTCTAACGCAGAGGATATAAATATAAAAAACGATGAGGATATTTCTGATGAACCATCAGATGAAAAAGAAGATTTATTTGATAGAGAAGGTGTAATGAAATTTATAAATGACGCTGGCTTACTATCATATGATGTAAGATATCTTAAAATTAATAACTATTTGAAATCATTGTTTGAGATGGCACACCTACTTACAATTTCTGGTTTGAGTAGAGAGGCAATTCTTGAGGTAAAGACTGAAGTAGCATTACTTATTGCTGATTATATTAAAAAATTAAAAGTAGATGGAAAATACGATGAACTGGTAAATATGGTAAAAGAATTCAAGCTAGCAACTCAAATATTTGATGCTTTTGGGGAGACAGTTGATAATTATTCAGTTCATGATTTGTTTACTTCGACTGATACTGATATAGATAGACAATTTCGAGTGGCTGAAACAAAGCTCGGTAATGAAGGTATAGGAATGGTCTATGGAAATAAGTATTTAGATATTAATAATCCAAATGCGTTTAAAGTTGATGTGATTTTATTTGTAGCAGATGATGAGTGTATGAATAATTTACACAATTATGCTCAAAAACGCTTTCATGGTTTAAATGACGATTACCGTAAATATATCGCGACTGTTGATTCTGATAAAATACGTAACAAATACGATAGGATTGTTTCAGATGGCGATATTGTTAGTAAGCATAATTTTAGATTACCTGAAACTATTCAAGTTCCACATGAAGAAGGTGGTAAAGAATACAATAATCACTTATTTGTAAGTGATCAGACTGGGGTAGCTAAATTAAAACTAAATACATGGGAATCTGGTGTAATAGAAGAGGAAGAGAAGCGTGAAGATTTTGTTTGTTGGATTCGTAATCCTTCTAGAGGATCTTGGGCACTTTGTCTGCCATATGAAATAGATAATGAAACAAAACCAACATATCCAGATTTTATAGTTGTCAGAAAAGATGAACGTTTAGGTTACGTAATCGATTTGCTTGAGCCACATAATCCAGAGTTTAAAGACAATCTTGGAAAAGCAAAAGGTTTCGCGGAATATGCTAGACAAAATCCAGGTGTTGGGCGTATTCAGTTGATTCGTATGAGTAAAGATGCAGCTGGAAAAAACAAATTCAAGCGATTAGATATGTCAAAGAGTGCGACTCGTGATAAAGTATCTCATGCGATGACTATAGATGAACTGGATCATATATTTGATACAGATGGTTTCTTTGCTTAGAAATGGAGGTCTCAAATGTATAATAAAATAAAAGAGGATATAAATCAGGAATATTATCTAAAAAATTATCCAAACGAAGGGCAAAGATTTGTAGCATGGTATCTAAGAAATATACATAATCTAGATACTTTTGAAACTAAAAGCTGCATCACAGATGGTGCCGGTGATAAACAAATAGATGCAGTGTATGTTGATAATCAAATGTCAACGATTTATATTATTCAAGGAAAATTCTATAAAGGAAATACTGTGGATGCAGAACCTTTAAGAGAAGTTTTATCGTCGTGGATTTTTATTCAAGATTTATCTAAACTTCAGAATGATGCCAATGAAAAACTTAAGACTAAAATCACTGAAATTTCTACAGCATTAGACGAAGATTATGAAATTTGCTTTGAACTAATTACTACGTCTGAATTAACTGATGCCGCAAAGAAAGATTTAGAGAACTTTCAAAAAACATTATCAGAGAGCGAAACTCTAAGTGCAAATTTAGTTCTTGTTGACAATGAAATTCTGCAATCAAGATATGATATGGCTCTAAATAAAAACCGTCCATATATTAACCATAAATTCACAATTGAACCTGGTAAGTGTATGAATGTACAAATTGGAACTACACGTGCCGTAATTGCAGCAATCCCATTAAAAGAGTGTATTATGATTCCGGGAATAAAAGATGGAACACTATTTAGGAAAAATGTTCGTCAATCATTAGGAACAGGAAACAAAGTGAATAAAGGTATAGCTAGAACACTCAGAAGCAATCCAGACGAATTGTTCTTTTTGCATAATGGCATCACCGCAATTTGTTCATCTATCCGAATTGACGGAAATAACATTAGTGTTAAAGAACTGAATATTGTAAATGGGTGCCAGTCGCTTAGTACAATTTTCAGCTGTAGTGAATCTGTACGAAATGCGTCAGATGCATATGTAATGTTTCGTTTTTATGAGATTAGTGATCCTGAAAGAGCTGATAATATCAGTACATCAACAAATTCACAAAGTGCTGTTAAAGCTAGAGATTTGCGAAGTAATGACAAGTATGTTTTGCAATTAAAAAAAGAATACGAACAGTTCTATACTGATGGTTATTTTATCACAAAACGCGGAGAGCATGCTGATCCTATAAAATATAATACAACGCATATAGCCGATTTAACTGCGCTTGGAAAGCATTTGATTGCTTGGCATTCTCAAAGACCAACAATTTCATATAGCGAAAGTAGAATATTTGATAAATATTTCGATCAATTATTTCATAGAGAATATAGCCCGGAAAAAGTTCAGGCATTATCTGAGCTGTTTTCAGGAGTTTATAAAAATTGGAATAGTGATAACCCATTATCTTTAAATGAAGCGCTCCTTGCAATGAAGGCTTATGCGCCGTATCATCATTTATATGTAGTTTCAGTTCTTGTGTGTGAACTAAATAAAATGCAAGATTTGGTACCTAATCCAGCGAATGTACTAAAAAAACTTAAAGAAAATGATTTGATGGATAAGGTTATAGCGTTAACTGGGCAATGCCTAAATATGGCATTTGAAATAGCGTTAGAAGAGGCTAGCCAAAACAATAAAGTTTTTAGTCCTCAGAATTGGAGTAAAGCTAAGGCGTCATTGAAAGATATCCGAACTGCAGTAAAACAATACCTCATGTCCGCGAAAATGATGCCAGGAGGTAAAGTTTTAATTGAAGAACTTACAAAAGGATTACAAATGTCTAAAGATGAATTTGAATCCAGATGGAGTGCGGATTAATCAGGTCGAGACGATGAAAACACAAGTCGTTTCAAAAGGTGTCGAGACAATGGCGGGTACTGTCTCACTATAGCTATCAGAGTTGAGTGACATTCAGCCTCGCCTATCGTGCCATATCGAGACGGGAGTATTACTACAAAGACAGATCTAGAACAAAAATAAAATTCTGCTTACCATAATAAACTCTCACTAAAATGAAAATAAAGTTTTGCTTTTGCCCAGGGGCTTCGTCCCCGGGCTTTTTTTAGTTAAAAAAACGAAAAGAAAAATATGATAAATGATATTGCAAAATATATTGGTGATATGATTTTTGCAATTCCTGATAAATATCAATCTGTATATGATATGTACGAGAAGAATAATATGAAGCATAAAGAAATGTTTGGGGGTGCGGACATAAAGTTGGACTCCGGAAATCTGTTGCAAAATGCAGGCTGGACTTGAATTACTAAGGTTAAATTGGCAATTCACAGAAGGTTTTATATATAATCAAATAGAGACCTCACACTTTTTAATATATGAGGGCTCTAAAATGCTTTAATTAATAAAAAATCATTCGTTTATCTTCTTTAAATCTCTTTTTTGAGGTTTTTTCTTCGGCTTCGGAATAGGAGTAACTTGTTCCAATATGCCTGCGACCTCTTTGCAAAAATCGCCGTCTTCAATATCCAAAATATGTTTAGTGTAATATAAAAGTGTAACAAAATGCAGTCCAGAACTGTAACAGTAAAAATGCAAAAAATCCATTGTAACACCCCTTCAAATAAGTTATCCTTTAGTTTGTCGAAGAACTGAAGGAGGAT
>JBATTG010000239.1:0-10573 GCA_049670425.1 Proteocatella sp. | reverse complement strand
CCACTGTATTTATTCTTTGGAAAAGTTTGTATGTAAGTCCTACATCCTGATTTATTATTTTCGCTATCTCATTTATATCAGAATCATCCTTATTAAGTTCGCAGATTACCCTGATATAGCTGCTTTTTCCTATTTCCGATGATTTTTTTGAAAACATCTTTGGTTTTTCGAAAAAATACCCCTGAAAAAGTGAATAGCCATCTTCTACTGCCTCGATGAAATCATCGTGCATCTCAACTTTTTCCGCTAACAGTTTTTTTCCTGACCCCATATATTTTTTAGTTATTTCATTTCTTTTTTGTTTATCAAGTTTTATAAAATCAACTTTCAAAATATCCACATGTTCAAGCAAACCATCATTTTTACCATCTCCGTCAAAACCTTCCAAAGCAATGGTATAACCTAATTTTTTGAGTTCTTTTGCCTTATCCACAAAGTCATCATCAATATCGTCATCTTGAAATATTTCTACAATTACATCCTCCGGATTTGCAAATAGCGCAAACTCATCCATCATTAAATCTCTTGTGAATTTGACAAATGCCGGTCTTCCATTTGTAAGATTCTCTAACCCAAAAACTGTTATTGCATCTGAAAGTACTGCGCAGGTGGCCTGAGTACCATCTATGTCACCTGAAAATCTATTTTCTGAATTTTTTCTATATAGCAGTTCATATCCAAAAAGAATCTTATCCTTGTCAAATATAGGCTGCCTTGCAATATACACATCCATCTTCATTACCCCCCGAATAATTTCCATTTAATATTACTATGATTAAAATATATAGTGATTAAAAAATTTATAAAATCAAATATTAATTAATTCTCTGATTTATTGATATTATATCATAATTAGATTTGTATTATACAAAAATTGTTAAATTACAATTATTTAATTATTTCCATCTAAAATCAGGCGTATTAAAGACATCCTTTTCTTCCACTTTAATATACCACGCTTTTTATTTTTCGTAAATTGTGATTATTTTAAAAATTCTTTCTTTTATTATTCCAGCGTGAAATCGATTCACGAAAATGAATATGTACTCTATTTCTTTTATAGTTTTTCATTATATTATTAATAATATAACGATTTTTTTCATTTTTATATTGAATGTAAATACATAATATGATACGATTAACGTTGTTAAAAACACTATAAGTGGGAGGTTTTGTACAAATGAATATTCTAGACAGAGTATCACAATTAAGAAAACTCATGGACGAAAATCAAATTGATGCCTATATTATCCCTTCTGCGGATAATCATCAGAGTGAATACGTTGGAGAACATTTCAAGACCAGAGCGTTCATATCTGGCTTCACTGGTTCAGCTGGAACTGTTGTCATTTCAAAAAATGATGCGGGTTTATGGACGGATGGAAGATATTTCATCCAAGCTGAAAAGCAATTATCAGGAAGCGGTATTAAACTTTTCAAAATGGGTGAACCCGATGTTCCAAACACAGAGGAATATTTATATTCAATTATTCCAACTGACGGTAAACTGGGATTCGATGGTAGAGTAATCGCTGCCGAAGAGGGAATTTCTCTTGAGCAGAAACTATCCGATAAAAACATCAAAATAGTATATGATGTGGATTTAGTTAATGATATTTGGGAAAACAGGCCCGCATTATCTGAAAAGCCTGCATTTCTGCTAGATGTTCAATATTCTGGCGAGAGTTTTTCTTCAAAATTAGCAAGATTGCGTAAAAAAATGGAAGAAGCAAATGCAACTTCTCACATCATGACTAGCTTGGATGACATCGCATGGTTACTTAATATTAGAGGCGATGATGTTGCTTACTCACCGCTCATACTTTCATATTCGGTAATAACAATGGACTGTGTTCATCTTTTCATTGATGCAAACAAACTTAATGACGAAATCAAAGCTGAGTTTGCTAAGGAAGCAGTTGAAATCCATCCGTATAACAACGTATATGAATTCGTAAAAAGTCTAGGCGAAGATGAAACTGTAATGATTGACCCAAAGAAGATTAACTTTGCAATTTTCAATAACATTCCCGTAAATGTTAAAAAAGTTGAAAAAGATAATCCTACAATTTTATTTAAAGCTATCAAAAATGAAATTGAATTGGCTAATATCAGAAAAAGTCACATCAAAGATGGTATCGCTTTTACCAAGTTCATGTACTGGTTAAAACAAAATATTGGAAAGATGGAAATTTCCGAAATTAGCGCTTCCGACAAGCTTGAAGCATTAAGAGCAGAACAAGAAGGTTTTATAGGTCCAAGCTTCGCACCTATATCTGCTTACAAAGAACATGCGGCTATGATGCACTACAGTGCTACCGAAGCTTCTGATTACGCTCTTAAAGCCGAACATTTGTACTTAACTGACACCGGTGGAAATTACTATCAAGGAACTACAGACTTAACAAGAACTGTTGCTCTTGGACCTTTAAGCGCTGAGCTTAAATTGCACTTTACAGCAGTTTTAAGAGGAATGATGAACCTTTCTATGGCTAAATTCCTGCATGGTGTTAAAGGATACAACCTTGATGTTTTAGCGAGACAGCCAATATGGCAACTTGGTATAGACTACAAATGTGGAAGCGGTCACGGAGTAGGATATCTTCTGAATATTCATGAAGGCCCAAGCGGCTTTAGATGGCAAGTAGTTCCATCTAAAAATGAGACTGCAGTTATGGAAGCTGGAATGGTTATTACAAACGAGCCTGGAATCTATATCGAAAATTCTCACGGTATAAGAATTGAAAATGAACTTGTTATCAAAGCTGCCGAAAAAAACGAATTTGGACAATTTATGGAATTTGAAGTAGTTACTTATGTTCCAATTGATCTAGATGCAATTGAACCATCTGAGCTTAACAAACAAGAACGCAATTATTTGAATCAGTATCACAAATTGGTATACAGCACAATCTCTCCGTTCTTAACCACACAAGAAAACGAATGGTTAAAGACTTACACGAGAGAAATCTAAACTATTAATAAAGAAGAGGTTAAATTCATGAGTGAAAAAGCAATAAAAAAGAATAATTTCCCATTCGGATTTTATGTTTGCGCTTCAACATTTGCATTCGAAAGAGCAGCATACTATTCATCAAAGTTTTTACTTTATGTTTTCCTTACAACTGCAGTAATCAGCGGCGGTCTAGGAATAGATAAAGGTCAGGCAGCAATGATGCAGGCCAACCTGGTAGCATTTACATACCTTTCTCCAATAATCGGTGGTTACATTTCTGACCGTTGGATAGGTGCAAGATATACCATTCCTATTGGAATGTTCATCATGGGAGCCGGTTATTATGTTGGTTCTTTAGCAACTTCAGCATCAATGATAAACATCATGATTATACTTGTAGCTGTAGGTACTGCTTTCTTCAAAGGAAACCTGTCTGCCGTAAATGGTCAGCTTTTTGATGATGAAGAAAAACTTGATGCTGCATTCTCTGTACAGTATTCATTTGTTAATATAGGTTCTTTCGTTGGAACTACAGCAGTTGGTATATTATACCTTAAAACTTTTGCTCATGACGGCGTACTAGGATTTTCTCCTTGCTTCCTTATCGCTGCTATCGTTTGTATAGTAGGCGGATTATGGTTCATGTTCGGATGGAGATGGCTTGGAAATGCAGGTAAAAGACCTTTTAAAGAAGGTATCTTAGAAGATTCAGCTGCACATGTAGATGCACAGCCATTAAATCTTAGAGACAAAAAAAGAATCGCTGCCATCGTATTAGTGTCATTATTCTCTGTTTTATTCTGGGTATTCTGGTATTTAACATATCTTGCAGTTTATGATTACGGCTCAGTTTATGTAAATATGTTTGTAGGTGGATTTGAAGTTCCTCTTGCTTGGTTTGACTCATTGAATGCATTTATGTGTATCATTCTTGGACCAATTCTAGCTGGACTTTGGATAAAATTGTCAAAAAGACCTCAAGGTGATATAAGTTTATTCAAGAAAACAGCTATCGGTTTCATATTCCTTGGCTTGTCATTCTTCATGCTTGTCGCTTCAGAATTAACAAGAGGAATCGGATCTCCTGAAACAGTAAAAGCTAACATAATCTGGATCATACTGTTTGGTATTTTGTTAAGTATGGGTGAGATGTTCTTCTCTCCACTTGGCAACTCATTTGTAAGTAAATATGCTCCAGGAAAAATGCTATCAGTACTAATGGGAGTTTGGACATTTGCTACATTCCTGGCTGGTAAATCTTACGGCTATCTATATGACTTCACTTTGAAATTTGATATGGTTAAAGTTTATATAGTAATTCCAATTATACTATTTGTTGCTGCGGCAGTTCTATTTATATTTGACAAGCAGCTACACAGCCTTGTTGAAGGTGAAGATACTAAGTCTGATTCAAAAGAAGCAGCTTAAGTATTATAGATAAACATTAATTTTAATATAACTATTCAAAAACCCCCACCACGAGGCGCTGAGCCTACGTTGGTGGGGGTTTAATAATTCATTTACTGTATTTCTATTATTTTGCTGGCATTGCCGCTATAAACACTGGTGCAGCCGGTTTCACTACTGGAGTAGTTTCCATAGCTGGAGTCATTTCTATCGCTGGAACTGTCTCTACAGCTGGTTCTGGCATTAATGCTTCCATATACTTATTCATATCAATAGAATTTTCTATTTTAGGCACATTAACCTCTTGCTTAGCAACCTTTTTAGCAGTTTGTTTTATTGTCATTTCAGCGCTCATAGTATCTTTAACTGAAAGTACTAGCTTCATGTCAGATGAATAGCTGTCATCTTCAAAACTCTCTTTTGATGTTATGCTTGATCCTTTAATCATTTCTTTTGCAGTTGCAAAAGCCTTTATTGCTTCTGTCTTGCCTGTTGCATTATATTCTTTTTGAAGTGATGCTATATCTTCTTTTGTTATATTAAGCTGAGTCTGAAGCTCCATTATTTTCAATATTTCTTCAGTATTGTTCACTATGTTGTCCATAGATTTAAGAGCTTTTTCCAAAATCTGGTCTGAGCCTAACTGCATGGTGTAAGTTCTGCCTGCTTTAGTCACTGGAACATCAAAGTCTACGATTTCCATTACCTTGCTCATTTTAACCATCATATCATCTCTTTTTTCCGGAGATGTTATAGTTTCAATATAATTAGTCATAGCTTGATATTCTGAACTTGCCATAAGTTCTTCATCCGTCATCATAGCATTTTTAACTGAACCGTCCATAAGGATGTATTCTTGTTTCATCTGCTTAACTTTTTCCGGTATAGTTCCTCCTGCTGAAGTTATTATTCCTTCGAAATAATTTTTGCTGATATACACTTTGTCACCATCTATAAATATTTTTACATCTTTAATATCTATAAATTCGTTATCTGATTTAAGGTTCATGGTTACAAGTCCCTTTAATTCTTTGCCTGTCTCAAGCAAAGTATATCCCTTTGCATCAAAGTCGACATTTATCGTTTCATACTTCAACTCAGGTTCTACAGCTTCTTTTCCTTCTTCTACAATTGAAGGCATAGCTACTTTAACCATCATTTTTCCAGTTACATTAGATTCTGTCGATTCCCATTTTGACATTTTTTGAGTTTCATCAAAATATGATTTTTGCTCTGATGAACAACCTACCAGACTGGTAGCCATAAGCATCATAGTCATAAGTAAAGCTAATTTCTTTTTCATAAAAATCTCCTTTTCAAATAAACAAACATTTGCTATTGTTATTTAAGTACTTTTTTGTTATAAAATATGGTCTATGCAGTATTATTTTTCTAACTCCATATTAAATAATCCCCTAAATAATCTACGAGTATTATTTTACCATAAATCCATACATTTATAACCTTTTTACATAATTGTAATGATATTGTAATACATACCCGCATACAAATCAGTTAAACAAGCATGACATTTCATTTTAACGAAAAATTATTTCATGCAAAAAAAAAAGCACCTATTGCTAAGTGCTTTTTCTTATATTTAAAGTGTTTTATATGAATAAGTTTACATTGGAATCTTCAGCTTCTCCAAGATAGTAACCTACTCCACCAAGTTTAACTCCATCAATAAGTTCTTCAGCTTTTATTCCCATTACATCCATGGACATAGTGCATGCAACCACATTTACGCCACTATCCATAGCTGCTTTGATAAGATCCTCAAGGGACTCTACATTCTTGTCCTTCATTACCATTCTTATCATTTTAGCTCCCATTCCGCCCATATTCATATTAGAAAGCTGAAGTTTCTTGCTTCCTCTTGGCATCATAAAACCGAAAGCTTTTTCTATCAAGTTTTTGTTAACTTTAACTTTTTCGTCTTTTCTAAGGATATTCAACCCCCAGAATGTGAAGAACATCGTTACCTGGCTTCCCATTGCAGCTGCTCCATTAGCAATTATAAATGATGCAATCGCCTTATCCAAATCACCGCTGAATACTATTATGGTTTTCCCATTTTTAACTTCTACAACGTTGTTGCTATTTACTGATATGGGGTTTTTTTCTGATGAAGCATCGTTCGCTTTATCAAGACCCTTCCTAACAGTTGCATACACTATTCCGCCTTCTTTATAAGCTTCTATCAGCTGATTATTTGTTCTTTTTGCAAAAGCCTTTACGTCCTCTAAAAAGCCTGGATCTGATGCCTTAATTTTCATAATATCGCCATCTTGCATGCTATCAATCGATTGTCTAGCTCTCATAAGAGGCCCCGGACAGCAAATTCCACAAGCATCTACTTCTATTGTTTTTCCCTGGTTCATTTGCGTCGTCTCCATATCTTCTATATCACTTATCTTGCAAGTAAAACACGATTTTGCATCGTCATCATTTCTAAGGTCTTTAGCCACATAGCTTCCTGTAGAATAAGTTTTATATCCTCCAGTCAAGTTTCTTGTCTTGAATCCATTTTGCATCAAAATTCTTGCAGCTATATAACCTCTAAGTCCTACTGCGCAGTATATTAAAATTTCTTTATTCTTATCAAGTTCACTAATTCTTTTTCTTAAAGAATCCAATGGTATATTTAAAGAACCCTCAATAGTACCAGTTTCAACCTCTAGTTCATCTCTTACATCAAGCAGCACCTGAGTAGAAGGATCATAAGTTTTAAGCTCCTCCACCGTGAAAAGACTGCTCATACCAGTTAAATCATTTCTTGCTACAAATCCCGCCATATTTGCTGGTGATTTTGCAGAAAGGAATGGTGGTGCATATGCCAATTCTAATTCTTCAAGATCTTCTACCGTTCCTCCAAATTTCATGGCTGTTGCTATAACATCTATAAATTTGTCTACACCTTCATAACCTAAGGCTTGTGCTCCCAGTATTTTTCCATCGGGTGCATACAATACCTTTATAGTTAGCTGAGTAGCTCCAGGATAATAACCGGCATGTGACATTGGATGGATATAAAGTGATTTATATTCCTTGCCCATTCTTTGAAGATTTCTTTCATTATTACCAGTAGAACCCGCTGCCATTGAGAATATCTTCAGGATAGATGTCCCAAGGCTTCCCTTGTACACTTTATTAAGTCCAGCTATATTATCTGCTGCTATTCTTCCCTGTCTGTTGGCAGGACCTGCCAAAGGAATCGCCACATCAGTTTTATGAACATAATCCTTGACCATTACGGCATCGCCTACTGCAAACACTCCATCTGCATTAGTTTTCATACTGTCATCGACAAGTATGTGCCCTCTTTCTCCAAGCTTTATTCCTGAATCCTTTAAAAATGCTGTATCTGGTGCAACCCCTATAGAAAGTATAACCATGTCAGTTTCAATTTTCTGCCCATCGTTAAGCTCTACTATAACTTTGTCTGAAACTTCTTCAAAACCCTTTACTCCATTACCTAAAATCAGCGATATTCCATTGTCATTTAATTCTTTTTCTGCAATTGCAACCATCTCTGTGTCAAATGGTGCAAGTATATGTGGGGCCGCTTCTACTATTGTAACTGCTACGCCTCTTTCTCTAAGATTCTCAGCAGTCTCTATTCCTATAAATCCGCCTCCAATTACAATCGCGCTGCATACATTTTTGCTGTCAACTGCATTTTTTATTTTATCAGTGTCTGGAACATTTCTAAGTTTGTATATTCTGCTACTATCAATTCCCTTTATATTAGGCGCTATTGGTTTTGCTCCTGGTGAAAGAACTATATAATCATAAGTTTCATCATAAGTTCCCTTTTCTTGAGATTTTACAGTAACCTTTTTATTTTGCGTATCCACAGAGACTACTTCACTGTTAACTCTTACATCCAGATTAAATCTTGCATTCATTGCCTCTGGTGTCTGAATAAGCAGCTGCTCTCTTTCTTTTATGCTTCCGCCTATATGGTATGGCAAACCGCAGTTTGCAAAAGAAATATACTGTCCTCTTTCGAACATGATTATTTGTGCATTCTCATCAAGCCTTCTTAGTCTTGCCGCTGCAGAAGCTCCACCAGCTACTCCACCTACTATTAAAATTTTCTTACTCATTATTTATCCTCCTATTTTAAATTATTATGCAATTATTTTCTACATTGTATCTATAATCGCTTTTATCAGTTTTTTTATTTTCTCATCCTTTACTTCATAGTTAATCTCAAGCCCTGTTCTTTCTCCTATAATTATTCCAGAAGCCTTAAGCTTTTGTATATGCTGAGATACTGTAGACTGTGGCATTTCTAAACAACTTTGCATATGTGATACATTGCATCTGCCGTTTTCAATCAAGCCTCTTGCAATACAAAGTCTTACCGGATGTGCCAAAGCTTTTAATATTTCTGACATTTCTTCAAGCTCTTTATAATTCATCTCCATACTATATTCCACTTTCTAAACTAAACTACAAAAAAGTATTTTTCAAAATAACTATGTTTTCCTTATCGTTATATTGTAATATTACGATATAGTGATATAAATGTCAAGCATAATTAAATATATTTAATAAAAAACTTTCTGCATAAATCAAAGCTATTTAGGATATAATATAGTAATAGTACTATTTGATCAGATTGGGAGGTGGTATTTTTGGATTTGATAATTGTAAGACACGGAAAAGCTGAAACACTTCTAAACAAGCCCGACGGTAGCGATTTTGATCGTTCGCTTACAGATGATGGTGTATCTAAGGTAAGATCTTTAGCTAAGATTTTAAAAGAATTGACAGGCCTTCAAGGATATAATTATATAAAAATAATAGCGAGTACAAGTGCGAGAACAATGCAGACGGCAGGCAATATAGCTGATATTTTGAATGTTAAAGATGTCACGGCAAGCGACAAGCTTTATCACGGGGATTATTATTCAATTCTTCCCGAAATTATATCAGAGAATTCTGAAGCAGATTGTATTATTCTTGTGGGGCACAGCCCTGATGTGTTTTTTCTTACCACAAGTCTTTGTGAGGTAAAACTAGATTTTAAAAAGGGAAGTTTTGCCTGTATCAGCCTGAACGATGATAAAACATCTGGTAATTTAAAGTACTTTGTAAGCTCCGAGATGGCCGATAGAATTCCTTCCCAAAATAATAACGTGATTGATTTTAATTTGAATAAAAAACTGTCATTGGGAATAAGCGTTGGAGATGTAAAATCTGAGATGTCTGAAATTTCCAGTATTTTTTATGAAGCTTGCGAAAGTTTCAAATCAAACTTTGAGGATCCAGAATCTATACATGAGATGCGTATTCATATAAGAAGATTATTGTCGTTATTGGACTTCATTCAGCAAGATTTGACTATAGATTCTTACAAGCACGTCAACAAGTCTTTAAGAGGCGTTAACAGCGACCTTTCGATAATAAGGGATCTTGACCAGTTCATCTTCTATTTGAATCAGACTGATATCCCTGATTATTTCAAGAATATGGCCATTTCTCAAAGAAAAGGACATGAAGATGAGCTTCTTTACAGGATTAATACAGATACTTTCCATAATATAGAAAATATACTGTCCTCGCTCATATGGATAAATTCCGACGATAAAATGAAACATATCGACGGCTATATAAAGGATCTCTTGCTCGAAATTCAGAAAAACCGAAAAAAAATATGCCCTGACAAACAAAGACAGCTTCACAGCATAAGAATAATCGGGAAAAAAGTTAAAAATATGATTGAAATTTTTCCTGATGCAATAAGTGAAAAAATAATCTTAATGGATAATGATGTCAAGAAGTTTGTAAGACATCTCGGAAATGTAAATGATTACTATAATTCTATAAAAATACTAGATATCCTTTACAAGTTAAGCTTCAAACCAGAAGTTGAATTATACGAAAATATAGATCAAGAGTATAATGAATTAAAGTCTCATTTCAAAAAACTTACAAAAGATGAATTTAAAAAAATCGGCAAAATAAATCGCTTTGAAAAATAAGTGTTTTCCGTCAACAAACTATTAATGCTCCTTAAAAGCAAACTGATTAAAATTTGAAAATCCGTTTGCTTTTAAGGAGCATTTTTTAAATTGAGGCATATATGTAATCGCTTTTACTAAATAAGACCAGCGGACTCCTTTTTAATTTAAGCCTTAATTTGTTTTTGGGCAAAAGAAAAGGCAGAATCAAATTCTGCCTTGAGTTTTAGAGTTA
>JBATTG010000238.1:0-2156 GCA_049670425.1 Proteocatella sp. | reverse complement strand
AGGATATCTAGTTATGATTTTAGGATTAAAAAGAAAGATTATAAAAAGAAATGATGTCATAAATATGCAGCTTCCTGAGGTCATGGATTTGCTGAGCGTCAGCGTGGAAGCCGGTTTGGGATTCGATCAGGCGATTAAGGAGGTTGTAGAGACTTTCAAAGGCCCTCTCATAGATGAATTAAATACTACAAAAAGAGAGATGCAGCTTGGAAGGACCAAAAGAGCGGCACTGATGGAAATGGCCGACAGATGCCAGGTTGAGGAACTGAGTCTTTTTGTAAGTGCTGTAGTGCAGGGGGAGCAGTTTGGTATATCGCTGAAGAACATACTCAGAACCCAGTCTTTTTCTATCAGATTAAGACAAAGGCAGCGAATCGAGGAAAAGGCTGCGAAGCTCCCGGTAAAGATAATTCTTCCGGTTGCAATATTTATATTTCCAGTGCTGTTTATAGTAGTTTTAGGACCTACAATGTTCAATTTAATGAAGTCTCTGGCGGGGTTTTAGCCATGATGATGAAATTAAATGGAGCAAGTGGTGTCAGCATGCAAAATGTGATAGTTGCAGATGGATTTTGGACAAGATTTTTAGGACTTATGGGCAGGAAAAATATGCCGAAAGACAGTGGGCTAATTCTCATGAACTGCAGCTCGATTCATACTTTTTTTATGAGATTTGATATTAATGTTGTCTATTTGTCCAAGGATTTCAAGGTTCTTGGAGTTCAGACGATAAAACCGTGGCGTTTTGGAAAATTCATAAGAGGCGTCAACCATGTCCTAGAGGTATCTTCAGGCAGCAATGTATTTGAAAATGGAGACATAATAAGTATGGAAGAAATGGGACAAGAATAATGGGGGAATAGAATATGTTAAATTATAAAGATTATGAAATTAAAGAAAATACAGGCATTGGAAATAATGATGATGTAGAATTTCAAGATGGTATTGAAAATAAAGATATTACTGAAACTGAAAATAATACAGGACCTAAAGATGGTCTCATAAGTGAATTTTCAGAGGAAGAAAATGAAAGTGTAGCTGGCTTCAGCATGGATTTTGATGATATCGATTTACTTAGAAAAAGAAATGAAATGAATGAGATAGAAAATGTTTTGAAGGCAAATATATTTGGCGGCTATCCTAAAAAGCAGGTGCTGGAATATATTAATTCGATTTTGCAACAACAGTCTAAAATTGAAGAAAGATTCAAGACTAATTTAAAAGAAGTTTTTGAAGAAAAAGAAGATTTAAGAAAAAGATGGGAAGCCAATCAGCAGTATATAGCAGGCATTGAGACTCAAAATGCCGAGTTTTATGAAAAAATGAAAAAAACCGATAATTTCAATATAGACAGCTATCAGGATGAGCTTAAAAAACTTCAAAATTCCCTTGAAACTGTTTTAGATGAAAAAGCAATACTGGAAAACGATAAAAACAGTTTGTCTGCGAATCTTGCCGACAATGATAAGCATATAAAAGAGGTAGAATCGAAATATAAGGAAATGACATCGAAGCTTCTTGAAATGGAGAAGACCGACGTTAACAAGGAGCGGGAGCAGATATATACGCTGGAAACAAATGTGATAAAATTGACAAATGAGCTTGAAAAAAAAGATAAAGAAATAATCAAGTATGAGAAGCAACTGGAAAACTATTCCAAGGATTTTGAAAATCTGAAAAATTCCTATGACAGCGTTATAGTCGCTCATGATAATAACAAATCACTGCTTATAGATTCTCAAAAAGCGCTTCTCGCAAAAGAAGACATCATATCGAAAAACTCCAAAAGATATGAAAAACAGGCGGAAGAGTTGAGCAGTCAATTCCATAGGCAATTGTCGGAAGTTACAAAAAATTTGGAGTCGGCTCATAACATGGTTTTTGAAAGGGATCAGGTTATTCGAAGCAGCTCTAGTTCAAGCCAGGCAAAATTGCTTGAGTTAGAGAACAATTATCAAGCTAAATTAGATTCTATGATGAAAAATTTACTTGAAAAGGATGAACAGATAAATCGATTTGCAAAATCGGTTGAAGAAACCAATCACTCTTTAAAACTTCTTGAAAATGAGAATAAATCTTTGAAAAGAAATGCGGACAGTTTCAAGTCAAGCTTGAATAAAGCTATTGAAAAACTGGAAGAATATACCTCGCTGAAC
>JBATTG010000237.1:0-1879 GCA_049670425.1 Proteocatella sp. | reverse complement strand
ATTGATACATCCCTTGTCAAGGAGACAAAGAAAATAATTAAATTGTAGGTTCTAATATAACCAGCATTCATCAGAGTGCTGGTTATATTTTCATATTGCTTGTTGTAATGCTCGTTGTTTCTTTTGTTCTATCTCCGTCCAAAACTTAATGTATCGATTAGCTTGTTTGATTGGATATATAGTTGGTTCTGAGGATTGCATAGCTTCTTGTCTAACCTTTCCACAGGTTTTCCCTTTATATCGTTTTTGTGGATATTCATTTATGTAATAATCGAGTGTTCCATATATAGCGTGGATCATTTCTTCCCTGGATTTAATATTCGGATAGAGAATAAATAGCATATCCTTAAAAATTCCTTGGAATCCTTCACAAGGTCCGTTATCAATACACCTAGATACCCTAGACATGGATTGTGTCATTCCATACCTCTTAAGCTTTGTTTTAAATACGGTTCTTGTATACTGAAAGCCTCTATCACTGTGATAAAGTGGCATAGCCCCAGGATAAGTGTTATGAGCCATTTCTAACGCTGTATTTGCGAGAGCAATATCATTTCTATCTGATACAGCAAAGCTAACAGGATATCTATCATATAAATCCAAAACAGGGCTTATATATAGTTTTTCACCAGTTGTTGGTATTTTGATTTCTGTAACATCAGTACACCATTTTTCATTAGGCTTGTTAGAATTAAAATCTCTTTTTAAAATATTATCAGCTGTTTCCTCAGGTTTTGATTTTACGTAAGTGTAGCGTGATGACCTTCTATAAGAGGAATGAATATCGTTGATACACATAATTCTATAGACTCTGTTATGCCCACATGTAAAATGATGCTTGTTTTTAAGCGTGTAATACATATTCATTGCACCAAATAGAGAATTGTTTGATGCAACAACTTCTTTGATTTTGATAAGAATTCTTTCGTCTTCCAATTTCTTTCCCGTAGGGGTAGAATTGAGCCATTTATAATAAGCAGACCTAGAGATATTAAGATGATTACACATGAAAGATATATCCCATTTTTCATCAGATTCATGAAGTTCCTTTATGAGTTCATAATCTACAATTCTATTGCAATGGGCAAAGTAAGCTCTTTTTGCTTTAACTAAACCCTCAATCACCACCTTTCTCGTTCCTCGGCTTTTTTTAACAATTCATATTTCTTTCGATATTCTTCTTTTTCACGTTCTAGTTGAGCAATTTTTCTTTCAGCTTTTTCCAAGTCTGATAATTCATACTCTTTTTTGTGTTTTCCTCGTTTATCAATAAGAGCCGTTTCCCCTTCAGCTTCATATTTTCGAACCCATTGATATAATTGTGCATAGTTGCATCCATATTTAGCTGCAGTTCCCTTGATATCTCTGTCGTAAGCAAGACAGTATTTAACGATTTCTATTCTCTCTTCAAAAGTAGTTTTTAATGTATCTATCATATAAACCTCCGGTTTAGGATCGTACTCCTTTAATTCTATATGATTATTATACATCTTTATCCATCTAACGAGTGTAGTTCTTGATGGAATATTATACTTAATAATTAATTCATTTGGAGAACTGGTGCCGTTAAGATACTCCTTAACAACTCGTTCTTTGAATTCTTGTAAATAATGATTATTTCTGGTCTTATTAAAAAATACAGATGTACCATATACTTTGTATTTTTTAGCCCAACCACTAACAACATCTCGTCCCCGTTTTCCCATATTCAGTTCTATTGCAATTTGACTAGCTGATTTCAAGCCTGACAGATAGTCGGCACATGCTTTTATTTTTTCTTCAACTGTATAACTTGATTTTCTGGACATAATAAAATCCCACCTCCATAGATAAATGAAATTTAATTATTTCATATGTCTACTTAAGTGGGATTATATCA